>CAYJFU010000030.1:0-26170 GCA_964369445.1 uncultured Oscillospiraceae bacterium
CGGTCTTGAGATGTCACAAAACTCCCTGCGTCTTTCCTGGAGTTTTGAGGAGGTTGACGAGCGCTTAAAAGGCATTATGGTTAATATCTTCAAAAACTCCTACGAAGCTTCCAAAAGCTGCGGTTGTGACGGTAACCTCGTTGTTGGTGCAAATGTTGCCGGCTTCTTAAAGGTAGCGGATGCAATGACAGCACATGGAGTTATATAATTCTCACTGCATTTAATTGAATAGTTTAAACACACCCTTTGCCACCGGCAAAGGGTGTGTTTTTAGTGTAAATTTTGCGTGCAATACCAAGATGAACATTTAATTAGTACATTTTTGATTATAAGGTACACTTTAATTGACTTTAGTTATACATTATGTTAAAATATAAATAAATATTTGCAATAGCGACAAATTTCACGTCAGAATTATATCATTGTACATTTATGATCAATTAAATTAATTCGTAGGACATTTTCGCAAGTTATTTTTGGAAATTTTAAACATGAGAAAAGTCGAGCAGGATAAATTACTTTCACTTATAAATACGTTGTCGGAAGTGCATTTCGAGTTAAAAACTCAGGCGTCAATCGACGTTGTGTGTGCCTTACTCGCAGACGCACAGAATTTCACACAACAGATAATAAACTACATAAACACTCTTACCAAAGAGGAAACAAAAACTGCCTCACTTTTACAGGAGCTGTACAAAGTATATTACCATGCTTATATTGACAAGGATATCAATCAGTATTTAGAACAATTAAAAACCTTACTGTACTCTATCGAAAGCAGCGTACATAACGAATTAAAGCCGAACAGAATTGAAGTAGCTTTTTTTCCATATAAGGCAAGCATGGCGGACAGCCTACAGAGCATCTGGGAGGCGGCATTGCAAGATCCCATGTGTGATGTTGTTGTTTGCCCTATCCCCTATTTTGATCGTAACCCCGATGGCACACTCGGCAATATGCACTATGAAGTGGACGGCTATCCGACTGACTTGCCTCTAACAAATTGGCAGACGTACGATGTTCATGCACGTCGTCCGGATGTTGTTTACATTCACAATCCATATGATTCACTTAATATAGTTACGACGGTTCACCCTAACTTTTATGCACAAAAGTTACGTGAATGTACCGACATGCTTGTCTATGTGCCGTATTTTGTATCTATGCAAACGGTGGACGAACATTTTTGCACAATTCCCGGCTGTGTATTTGCCCACAAAGTTATAGTGCAGTCGGAAGGTTTAAGAGAAAAATATATAAAACATTTCAAAAAAGCGTATGGCGACAGATTTGGTAACATACAAGATAAGTTTGTTGCACTCGGCTCGCCAAAGTTTGATAAGGTTTTGAGCACCAAACGAGAGGATTGTGCACTTTTGCCGGGCTGGAAAGAGTATATCGGTGCCAAAAAAGTTGTACTGTTATGCACATCTATCGGTACAATGTTGAGTGGTGGTGAGAATTATATAAATAAACTGCGATATATCATTGAGCAGTTCAGCGCCAGAGATGATGTAGCACTGTGGTGGAGGCCGCATCCCCTTACGGAAAGCACCCTTGAGTCGATGCGCCCGGGACTTGTTGACGATTACCGACGCATTGTGCAGGAATTTCGCTCATGTGTCATTTATGATGACACACCTGATTTAAATCGTGCTATCGCCATGAGCGATGGGTACTATGGGGACTACAGTAGTGTTGTTGCGCTGTATCAGGAAACGGGAAAACCGGTGGTTACCACCGATAATGCTTTTAATCTAAAAGGACAGGTTGAGAGCGCCCCTTATAACAACATAAATTTTTATTTTTTGACAGCGGACAACACCAACGAAAACACTTACTGGGGATGTTCGGTGTTAACCGGTGCGCTGTATGAGCTTGACAGTTTAAGCCAAAAGGCAAAATGGCGTTGCAGTGGGTCGGGCACTTCGTTGATGCATTCACATCTTTATGCTGTACCTGTTGATGAAAGGGTGTTTTTAATTCCCTTTAATTCCTACAATGTCGTTGTGTTTAATAAGAAAAGTGGTGCAACACAAAATATCCCGTTGGATAAAAAATATACTTCTGATGATAACGGTGTTGGAGGCATGAAGCTTATCTGGGGTTATGCTATTGATGATACCCTATACATGTTTGGCAGTCGACACGGAATTATTGTAGAGTTAAATTTAAAGACAAACAAAATACATTACAACTTACAGGTGCGCTCGTGGGCCGAAAAATATGCACATCCGGTGAAAAACGTTTATGAAAAGGATACGCTGAGGATATTCAAAATGTTTAACAAAAAGCACCTTTGGATATATTTGCGTGGCACAACGGATATCATCTCTTATGATATAAAAGCAGGAACTTGCAGTAAAATTGTTACATTGCCCTATCTGTCCGAGTGTGAAAATATATGTTTCGGGGGTGACTGCGTATGGATTGTACCAAAAGGACATCGAGAACTAGTAAAGTGGGAGCATGAAACAGGAAAGATAACGACATATTCCGGTTTCCCAAGTGATCTTAATTACCACATAGATAAATTGCTTTTCACACAAATTGTAAACTGTAAGGAGTGCTTATTGATGTTTCCTCGTTTTGGAAACATGGTTGTAAAATTTAACAAGCAAAGCGGATCTTTTGAGAAGTTTGCTGACATACCCATCGATAACAGTTATGATACATCAGTACACATTTTTGATGCTGCAGTGGTTTGCAAGGGTAAAATTGTCGCTAGCAATGTTGAAGATAAATCCACCTACATTGTCGACCAGCAAACTTTAAAAGTCCAAAAAAAGCAATTTACTATTCAAAGTGAATCTTACAATAATTTTTTGGGTGATGTGCATGAGCTAGTATCTACTGTAGAGGGGCACAAATTCATCGTAGAAAGTTGGTTCGCCGGTAACCCAATATCCGGCTTTTTAGATTGTGTTAATTATAAAGAAATAAATAGCGATGAATTTAAGCATACCAATGAAAATTCCAGCGGTTATAATATTTATAATTACCTAAAATCGTTAGTATGTAAATAATTTAATTGGAGGATTTCATGTCATTATTTTATCCGTTTTATGCCGAAAAAACCTTTGATAAAACCAAACCGCTTTTGATGTACGGCTTTGGAATGTTTGGTGTAAATTATCTTAAAGGACTTATAGCGGAAGGGGTTAAAGTTGTTGCAATTTTTGATGCAAATCCAAAATATCATGGTTTGAGCATCGGAAATATTCCGGTCTTGTCGCCGGAAAAAATTGTTGACTTTGATAAAAACTATAATGTGTTTATCTCTACTATTGGCTATAAGTATACGCTAGGAAAAATGTTTAAAAATTTAGGCTTTAACAACCTCTATTTTGAATACGTGAATGAGTTTAAAGTAACAGAACATTGCATTGCAAACAAAGAAAAGTTTAATGAGACCTGCAGAAATAATGAAAATCAAATATCAAACGCAAGGAAATTGTTTTGTGAAGATAGATCCCTTGCGACATTTGACGCGTATTTTGACGCCCATCGGTTCGGTAAGTTTGAAGATTATGAAAAATGTATGACAAGGGTAGATTGGAAGCGCGACGGCATATTTAATTTCAAATACGATGAATCAGAAGTGTATTATGATTGTGGAGCTTACGATGGTAGTACAGCAACAGCTTTTCACTGGATGACGTATAACAAAGAAAAGTGGATTTATGCATTCGAGCCGGATGAACTTAATTGCTATGCCATAAACCGAAAGTTTGAATTTGAGCATCTTGATAAATGCTCTGCACATCAATATGCCATCTGTGACATTGACGGCTCTATATTTTTTGATACACCGGAAAGCGCTACAGCTGCTGATGGTATGAAGATTCTTGAAGATGGTAAAGGTGGGGTTAAAGTTCCTGCAATAACGCTTGACACTTTTGCAAAAACGCACCTTCCGCCCACAATGATACATATGGATATTGAGGGTGCTGAGGTTGCGGCTCTACGCGGTGCGACAAATATTATAAAAACACATTTGCCGCAAATGGATATCAGTGTTTATCATAAAAAGAGCGATATTTGGGAGATACCTCTATTAATTGAAAGCATTGCACCCGGTAAATATGATTTTTATTTAAGGTTGTTAAGAAGTTATTATGACCTACAGTTACAAGTCACCCCTAAAAAATAAGCGTGAGGTTAAAATGGAAAAAAGGTATATAAAAGCACTGGATATGGCGCTTTCACCTCTCGGTGCAGGAGTTATGCGCTTTCAAACAGATGACGGTGCTTTCTCGCCGGTAGCTTTTGATTTGGTGGATAAAGCAATGTCTTTAGGTATAAATTATTATGACACGGCTTATCTGTATAATTCGGGACATTCTGAAGAGTTTATAAAACAGGCACTTGTTGATAAATACCCTCGTGACAGTTTTGTTATCGCAGATAAGCTACCTGTGTGGCTATGTTGGAGCAAAGACGATATGGAGCGCATCTTTAATGAGCAACTGTCGCGTCTGGGTGTCGACTATATTGACATATACCTTTTACATTCACTGCATAAACGCACATGGTTACAGGTGTATGAAAGAGGTGTACTTGACTTTTTAGAGCAGAAAAAAAAGGAGGGTAAAATCCGCAAAGTCGGTTTTTCATTTCATGATAATGCCGATAAACTGCCTATGATTGCGGACGCCTACGACTGGAATATGGCCCAATTACAGATAAACTATTACGACTGGATTGCACAGGATGTAAAACAGAGTTACGATTATTTAACCGCTGCAGACATACCGATTACAGTAATGGAGCCTGTGGGTGGCGGACGACTTGTACATCTGCCACCAAAAGCCGCCGATATCCTTAATGAGGCAGTGCCCTCCGCTTCCATCCCCTCTTGGGCTATAAGATTTTGCGCATCACTTCCCAATGTGGCGGTCGTTCTTTCCGGTATGCAAACCGAAAAAGAACTGGTTGAAAACACCTCATGTTTTGAACCATTTGAGCCTTACTCACCTGTAGAACACAAAGCAGTGGAAAAAGCTGTAAGGGTGATGCAGTCTGTAAGCATGATACAATGTAGCGGTTGTAGGTATTGTACCGATGATTGCCCTGTTGAAATTGATATTCCTCACACATTTCAGCAATACAATGATTACAAATTGTTCGACAGACCGATATCGCTCAGTTGGGCGTACATGGAGATGGTTCCGGACTCAAGGCGAGCAGATAAATGTATAAAATGCGGCAAATGTTCAAAAATTTGTCCACAAAAAATAGATATACCAAAAGAACTTGAGATGGTTCACGATGAAGCTCTGTTTTTAACAATATTTAAAAACAACACTGCCTATGCAGAAAAGTTAAAAGAGCTTGGCAATAAAAAGTTAATCATCTTTGGATGCGGCAACTTCGGTCAGACGGCAAAACATGCTCTGCTTAAATTTGGTATCGAAGCATATGCGTTTTGCGATAACAACAAAGACATTTGGGACACAAATATTGATAATCTGCCGATTATCAGCCCTGAGCAGCTGCAAACTTTGAGCAAAAACGAGGATGCAATGGCACTGATTGCAAATCTATACCATTTTGACGCTATAAAAAAACAACTATTAGCACTAGATATTGCTTGCATAAATTGATTGGTGAATATTATGAACTTAAAAATACTTAAGGGGTTCGACAGTTTTATTTTGTTTGGCGCACACCAAATGGGAAACATGGCATTAAAACAGTTGAAAGAAAAAGGTGTTAATGTAACTCATTTTTGTGACAATGATAAAAACAAATGGGGTACAGAGATTAACGGGTTACCTGTTTTGTGCCCTGACACACTTTTTGAATTTACAAAAGAAAACAACGCTTTGGTTATCATCACCTCAACGTTTGCAAAGCATGTCATCGCATCACAGCTAGATGAGCTGGGTGTAAGATATGTATACTTTGCAAAGCCTGTATTCATGGAACTTACATCTTTTTGCAACCAAAGCTGCACATTTTGCCCTATAGAATACATTGACAGAAAAAAGCAGAATTTGGACTGGGAGGTAGCAAAATCGTTTTTGCATGACCTTGCTTCTGACAAAAGTGATGTTGTTTTCCCCACAGTATATCCACATGTTTTGGGCGAGCCTTTTTTAAGCCGACACCTTTACGACTTTCTTGACACATGTAAAGAGCTTGGCTTTTATGCGGTCATCGTTACAAATTTCACCATGATAGATGATAGTGTCTGCAAAAGACTTTTTGAAAATTATCCCAACCTTGATATCGTATTGTCAATACAAGGGCCGACCGAAAGCGTATTTCACTGGAGGGGCGAGAAAAAGCTCAGCTACAACGAATGGATCGACAGGGTGTTTGAGGTTATTGAAGCAAAGTTTAAGTACGGCCATAAAGGACTTGTTCAACTTTGCACCATATGGCCAAATGTCGCAAATGAAGTTTTAATACGCAGTGATGAAGACCTGCACATATTCGAATGGTTCAATTCAAGAGAAGAGTTTGTTGAATGGAAACGCAGTTTTGGACAACGCTGTGTTGACATTGCCGAAAAGATAAAAAAGCAATATCCGCAACAGTACCAAGAGCTGTCCGGCGTTGAAAATCCTATAATGTATTACTATAATGTTAACTGGATGATAGAGGATTTACAGGAGTGGATAGAAACTGACGGCCCTGCTCAGTTCGGATTTTTGCCGGATGTGCACATTTACGGTAAGCTTTTCGGACTGTGGGGGGTAGATAACTACTTTAAATCTCTTATTCCCAAAACAAGCTACTTTTACTGGGAAGAAAATTGGCACGCTATGTCGGAAAAGTGCGACCGTGTCGGCGATATGAGCTTGCTCTCAAGCGGTCAACTTGTCATGTGCAACATCGACAACGAAGCGGACTATGTCTTTGCAGAGCTGTCAAAAGGTGAAAAATATACCGATGCCACAACGCAGGATAGAATTAGACAGTTGCGTAATAACCTTTCGCTTGCACCTCTTTGTAGGAAATGTAAATCGCGCGCGCTTGTATTTGATACAACGGATATTGATTGCACCACACAGCAAGTTATCCACTACGGATTGCGTTGGCATCGTAAGACCGTAGATGCTCAAAATGCAGAATACAGAGTGTCTTACGAGATGTCACATGCATTTGTTTACCCTCGCATTGATGCAAAATATTTAACTGTCGAGCTTGCTTCGGTACAACAGAAAAAACAGTTTACTATAATAAAACTGTCAACGCACTGTTCAAAAACCAACCTGTTTAATGAAAAACTTGTCTACTCACTGCAACTAAAGCCCGGTGAGCGCACCACTGTGAAATTGCCTTTTGAGTTTGAGCGTAAACTTTACAGAATTGAATTTGTGACAGCAACACAACGTGACAATGATATCGACAACGGTGTTGCGGTATACAACATTGCAATAGCTAATAAACAGGAGTGAATGTTATGAAAGTAGTAATTCTTGCAGGCGGTAGAGGCACAAGGATAAGTGAAGAGAGCTATTTGCGCCCAAAACCGATGGTGGAAGTAGGCGGTTACCCTATCCTTTGGCATATTATGAAATATTACTCTCAATTCGGTCACAATGAGTTTATATTATGTTGTGGCTACAAAAAAGAGATTATAAAAGAGTATTTCGCAAATTACTATTTACACCATTCCGACGTGACATTTGACTTTACTGACAACAACCGTGCCGTCATTCACAATAACATTGCTGAGCCGTGGAAAGTGAGTGTTATAGATACCGGCCTTGATTCCATGACAGGCGGGCGTATTGCTCGTATAAAATCTTTTGTCAATGACGAACCGTTTTTGTTGACTTATGGTGACGGTGTCAGCAACATTGATATCAACGCACTTATAGAGCATCACAATCGATCTTCAAAAATGGTAACACTTTCCGCAACACTGCCGGGAGGTCGATTTGGTGTACTTGAAATTGATGATGCCAGTGCCAGTGTCACAGGGTTTATGGAAAAAGCGCTTGAAAATCAAAACTGGATAAACGTCGGGTTTATGGTGATGAATCCGGGTATTTTTGACTACATTGATGGTGACAGTACAATTCTTGAAGCTTCTCCAATGAGACGTTTAAGTGCAGACGGGCAACTGGGCGTATACAAACACCACGGATTTTGGCAGTGCATGGACACACAAAGAGACAAGCAGTTGCTTGAAGATCTTTGGGACAGTGGCAATCCTCCGTGGAAAATCTGGTGATAGTTTATTATGCTAAGATGGTGGTAAATGAAAGGAATTGATAAGTTTTTTGAAGGCTGTGCGGATTTTAACCCCTCTTTGGTGTTAGCGGTTAATCCACGAGACGGTAGATTTTTAAAGCAACTTTTTGCTACCGGTGTATCGGTGGACAGTTTTGTGTCGGATGATGAATGGGTTGAGGATGCAAGGCGTTTTTCGCGCGAGGTTTTCCATGCATACTCACACCATCCACTTGCAGCTCTACAACCAAAAACCTACGACGCTGTCATCATCTGTGAGGATATGGGCTTTGTCGATGATTGTGATGCTATGCTGCGTAGCTACGCACGATTACTAAAAGACGGTGGCAGTCTTTTTGGTATAAATGCAAATTTAAGTTACGCAAAAACCGTAAGTGCATTTATAAATAACAACCCGACAGACATTAAAAGTGATGTGTTCGGTTACAGCTGTATACCCGTCGACTGTCTTCTAGCACGTCTGAAAGAACTGAGTTTTAAAAACGTTAGCACCAAAGCCGTATACGGCGATGTCGAGGATGTTTCGGTTTATACCGAGGTTAGCAGCCGCAACCTCGAGCCGCTGTCGGAGGAAAGCTTTTTAACGGAGTTTTACTGTATCATTGCGGTGAAATAGGGGGAGTATGAAACTGTTCAACGATATACAGCACATAACCGACATTATTACATGTAGTATGCCCTACGATGCACAAGAATTAAACCAAGATTTGCTCTCACTTCGCCATGCGCTATTGCAGTATTATAAAGAGCAGGTAGCGTCTGATGAAAGGTTGTTAAAACTATTAGACAACTTGATATTTTATGTTTCAGATGAGGGGGCTTCTCTGCCCTATCGCAGCGAAATTTTATCCGCACTTGCCACAACCTTTTACAAAACTGCCGATTTTGATCTGAATATCCGTCCTGACGCTAAAAAAGTGAAACAACGAAACGATGATATTATTAGGTACTGCGAAAGTCTTAAATCAGAAAAGAAACTTCCTGTCGAAGAACAGTCGGACAAGCCGTATGACATAACAATTTTCATGGCAACTTACAATCAGCTTGAACTGACCAAACTGTGCCTGCAAAGTATCTTTGACCACACAAACGATGTTACGTATGAGCTGTTTTTGATTGACAACGGTAGTACCGACGGCACTTTTGAATACTTTAAAGACAATAAAAGCATAAAACTTATTCGCCTTGTCGAAAATGTCGGTCTACTGCCTGCTCTGCATGTCTTTTATGAATCCTACTTGGACAGCGGTAAGTTCTGGCTATACATGAACAACGATGTTGTCGTTACTCCGCGGTGGGCGTTAAATATGCTTACCTGCATAAAAAGTGACGCTAAAATCGCGTCGGTTATGCCTACGACAAATCGAGCCGCACCGTTTGTGTGTATAGATCAACCGTTCGGACTTTATGACCTAGAGCAAATTTATGAATTCGGTGAGACATTTAATATAAGCCAACCAGCTAAATGGCAGGACTGGATTATCTATTACGGATTTGTTTTGCTGTCGCGTCCGTCTGTTAGGCGAAAGCTGGGCTACTATGAAGATGGATTTTACTTCTCGTTTTACTACTCAGATGGTGACGTTATACTCTCACAACTAAAAGCCGGTTATCGTGCAGTTCAAGCAAGGGACACATATGTTCACCACTTTGACGGCGGTCACACTGTATTGCAACACCGTAGAAAAATGCTGGCAAGTGGTGAAAAGCACTTTTTTAAGAAATATGATTTTTTCCCCACCGATATTGAAAAGACAATACCTACTATATTAAAATCCGGCACCGAGACATATCAAAACGTACTTTTTGCCGGCTCTTCTCGCCTACATGTGTACCTACAGGCAAAAGCCATAAACAACATTTACAAAAGCTTTGATAAACGATACTTTGCAACCGACACATATGAATTTTTGAAGTTGGAGCAATTCGGTGAGGATATTGCATTTGAGCCTATAGAAAGTTGGTATGATATTGACAAAGTTTTTGAGGGAGAACAGTTTGACGCCATAATATACCAGGAAGACATATTGAAACTGAGAAATCCTCGTCGCTTCCTTGCAAATGTTTTTAAAAGGCTTCGTACCAACGGACGACTGTTTTTTATATCGGAAAATTCAGGTTCTTTGCTCGCCATGAATTACATTCTCATGTCAAAGCGCACCTCTCCCAGAGACGAAATAAGGGTGCGCAAGAATTGTGTGACACATTTTGACGAGCTACTGCACATGGTGTTGGAATCCGGTTTTACCCTTGATAAAGTTGAAGATTATTACTATAATGAGACATTCACCTATGCAAACCTCGACACCATCGAAAACTATCGACATTTGCTATCACAGGAGGACGTTAACTCCTTTGAGCGCAACATACGTGTCCCGGGCCGAAATATATGTATAAGAAAGCCTATCACCGTAAACACGCAAAACACACTCGAAGAACTTTTGTATAAGAGAAAGAGAGGCTAACTTGCCTAAATTGTCGGTTGTCATTCCTGTTTACAACACAGCGTTATACTTGAAAACCTGCCTTGATTCGGTATTAAATCAAGGCTTTAATGACATTGAAATTATCCTTATCGACAACTTTTGCACCGATGGAAGCTCTGAAATTATTACTGAGTATGGGCAAAAACATTGCAACATCAAGTGTGTAAAGACGCCAGAATTTGTCAAAGCATCTATTTCTAGACAATTCGGTTTACAGTTTGTCAACGGAGAGTTCCTCACCTATGTTGACTCCGACGACAGTGTGAAACCCGGTATTTATGAGCACATGTTTGAAGTGCAAAAGGTGCATGAGGCTGACATTGTCGTCTGCAATTACGATATTGTCGATGATAAAAGCACAAAACAAAGCTACTCAGACATGAAAGATGAACTTATTGACATAAACAAACTGGGATATAAACACTATTTTGACAATTATTTTGGTATGCCGCGTCCTAATAACTACCTCTGGTCGCGCATCATTAAAACAGAGCTTATAAAAGATAATGATATCTACTTTCCGCCTGTTGACATATCTGAAGATACTATTTTTTCCATGTTATGCAGCGTTCATGCAAAGCGTATAGCACACATAAAGCAAAGCTATTATAACTATTTCCAACGCGAAAACTCCACCTTGCGTGAGACGGTTCGTCGCAAAAACATCAGCGAAAGTTATGTGTTTGCATTTGATTGTGTTGTGAAATATGTAACCGAGCACAACCTCACCGCTATATTTGCGGACATACTTCCATCTTATGCCGCCACTCGTGTGCGCAGTATCCTATTTTACAACGAACTTGTAGGTAAAGATGAAAACAGCTCCTATGGCGAGCTTGCGCAGACAATAAAAAACAGCTCGATGCCACATTACTTAAAATCGGCTAAAGTCGACGATGTACAACTGGCGGAAAAGGTGAAAAGAGTATTACAAGCAGTGGAAAGGGTATAGTGATGAAACGAGTTATTACCTACGGCACATTTGACTTGCTTCACTACGGGCATATCAACCTACTAAGGCGTGCAAAGGCCCTAGGTGACTATCTTATTGTGGCGCTGTCGACCGATAGGTTTAATACTGAGTTAAAGTCGAAAAAAAGCTATTTTGACTATGAAACACGTGAGTTGATGCTAAACGCCATCCGATACGTTGACCTTGTTATTCCGGAAGAAAACTGGGAGCAAAAGGTCGAAGATATAAAACTTTACAAGGTCGACACATTTGTCATGGGTAACGATTGGGAGGGTCGGTTTGACTATCTAAAACCGTATTGTGATGTCGTCTATCTTGACAAAACACCCGAGGTGTCCAGTACCGCTATTCGTACCGACAACCCCAACATGCAGGCCTACAAGTCGCTTTCAATGTCACTCGAAACAGGCAAAAAAGGAGTGCCGGAATGAAAAAACTCCTTATAACCGGCGCAGGTGGCTTTTTGGGGCTTGCAGTAACAAAGGCACTGTCACAGCTAAAAAGCTATGAGATATTTGTAACATCAACAGGGCGTCGCTCAGTTTGCTTTCCGGATGAAGTTGCTGTCATAAAAACCGACCTTTTAGACCACGTAGCGACAAGAGAGGTTGTAAAAAGTGTCAAACCCGACATACTGCTCCACCTCGCGTGGGAATTATCGCAACCCGGGTTTATGCGCTCTGCCGACAATTTAATGTGGCTGGAGTCAAGCTCCTTGTTACTGCGCACGTTTATTGAGTGTGGTGGAGAGTATTTTGCATTTGCCGGCTCCAGTGCTCAATACCCACACCATGTCGGTATGTCCGAAAACTGCTGCCAATCCTCATTATCACTTTATGGGCAGTGTAAAAGTTCCTTTAACAGCACGGCAAGGGCACTTTGTGGCGATAAAAGTATAAAATATGTAAACTTGTGCTATTTTCCGATACTCGGCAAGGGTATGAACGCTGACACTTCAGCCGCCGTAAAGGCTGCTGTCACATTTGCTACAAATGAGCACTTTATCTGTAAGGCACCATACAATGTCTGGGATTTTATAGATGTCAAAGACGCTGCCGATGCTACCGTCGCCACACTTGATAAACATTACTGTGGTGCAGTGAACATTGCCGCCGGTGTACCACACATCATGTCGGATGTATTTTCAACCATTGCAAAAAAAATGGACAGTGAGCATCTGTTGTCGTTTGATTTCTCAAACACTGCAAAGGAGATACTTGTCGCCGACACTGATATACTTAATAATGTTATCGGTTACAGGTGTAAGGTGGATTTTGACAGCACACTCGACGGGTTAATCCGCTCGGTGCGTGAAAGGACTTAAATATGGATATAAACAAATACGACATTATTGTTGTCGGGTGCGGATTTGCCGGCAGTGTTGTCGCCCATCTGGCCGCAAAGGATAAAAAACGTGTGTTGATGCTTGAAAGGCGTAACCACATTGCCGGAAACATGTATGATGAAATTGACAAACTGACCGGCATACTGGTGCAAAAATACGGCCCACACTCCTTTCATACCGAAAGTGAAGAGGTATATGATTTTGTGACAGAGATTGGCAAGTGGTTCCCCTTTACACTTACTGCTAGGGTGGAAATGTGTGGTAAAGTCACCCCCTCCCCATTTAATTTTAAAACTATCGACGACTACTTTGACCCACAAAAAGCTTTTATAATTAAACAGCGCCTTGCTGATAGATATCGCTACGCCAAAAAGGTCACCATTGTAGAATTGTTGCAGTGTGACGATCCCATCATAAAGGAATACGCGGAGTTTTTGTTTGAACAGGACTATCGTCCATATACGACAAAACAGTGGAGCATAAAACCGGAAGAGTTGGACATAAGTGTGTTAAAACGTGTGCCGGTTCGTCTTGACTACACCGACCGCTATTTTGATGACCGTTTTCAAATGATGCCGCAGGGTGGATTTACTGAGCTTTTCAAAGGCATGTTGCAAAACGATTATATCGACATAAAATTACAATGTGACGCCCTCGGTTATATTGCCATTGACCGCAACAACAATGCTACATTTGACAAAAAGGCGTTGAAAATTCCCGTTGTGTATACCGGTGCTACCGATGAGTTGTTCGGTTGCAAATTTGGCAAGCTCCCCTATCGGTCGTTGCGTTTTGACGTCAAAACCGTTGATGTCGACAGCTTTCAAGACGCACCGGGTGTCGCGCACCCAACCGCCAGTGGGTTCACACGCATCACCGAGTACACAAAATTACCGGTACAAGACGGTAACGGCAAAACCGTTGTTGCGTTTGAGTATCCCCTTCCCTGCGATGAAAACAGTGACAACGAGCCTTATTATCCCGTGTTGACCGAAAGCTCACAACAGCTTTATGAACGCTATAGACAACTTGCCGACAACGTCCAAAATCTGTACCTTTGCGGTAGACTTGCAGATTTTAAATACTACAACATGGATGCAGTTATTTTAAAAGCAATACAAATATACAAAAACATAAAAGATAAGGAGTGGACATAATGAGTAAGCAACGCATTTTAGTTACCGGAAATTTAGGATACATCGGCTCGGTAATGGTGCCCGAACTTATAGCGCAAGGCTATGAAGTGACAGGATTTGACATCGGGTATTATGAACACTGCTACCTTGTCGAGCAAAAACAACCGCTGGTGAAGCAAATAAAAAAGGATTTGCGAGATGTCACAGCTGATGATCTCAATGGCATCGACTGCATTATACATCTAGCCGGTCTTTCAAACGACCCATTGGGTGAACTTAACCCCTCGATAACCGAAGACATAAACTACAGTGCGACGATGAAACTTGCCGAGTGTGCAAAAAAGGCGGGGGTTAAACGTTTCCTTTACACCTCGTCACAGAGCGTCTACGGTATATCTGATACCAGTAAGGAAGCAAACGAGGAGAGCGAAAAAAATCCGCTGACAGCATATGCCATAACAAAATGGAAATGCGAGTGCGAGCTGAGAAACCTGTGTGATGATGCTTTTACCATTGCGTATCTGCGTCCTGCTACAGCCTACGGTGCAAGCCCCAACCTTCGCACCGACATTGTTTTCAATCAATTTGTAGGTTACGCTTTTACCAATAAACTTATTGAGATAAAAAGTGATGGCAAACCGTGGCGCCCGATGTCACATGTGCGCGATATCACAGCGGCGTTTATAGCATGTGTTGAGGCCCCGGCGAACCTTATAAGCAACGAATCCTTTAACGTTGGCACATCGGACAACAACTATACCGTACGTGAACTTGCGACCGCCGCACAGAAGTGTGTACCCGATTCCGACCTAACATTCACCGGTGAGCATGTCGACTCCCGTAGTTACAGGGTGTCCTCAAATAAGATACTCACGGTGCTCAAAGACTACTACAAACCGCAGTGGTCGATTGACAAGGGCGGTGATGAGCTTATGGCTTTTTACAAGACAATAAACCTTGATAAAGATGTGTTTAACAGCTATAAAACTGTTCGCTTAAAAAGCCTGCAACGCTCAATGGAGCAGGGCTTGCTCGACGAAAATCTTTGCGTTAAATGAGGTGCTACATGAGCGATTACCAAGCAATTGCGCGTAATATGAGAAAAGACATTTTAACGATGCTCAACCGCGCAAACGGTTCTTTTTCCGGCGGTGCACTGTCTTGCACCGACATACTTGCAGTGCTTTTTCATGGGTTTATGCGCTTTGACGACCCGCAAAATGCCGGCAGAGATATGTTTGTTTTGAGCAAAGGGCACTGTAGCAGTGCCCTTTACTCCGGTCTTCATTCGGTGGGACTGCTGTCCGAAAAAGATTTGCAGACATACGGCAAGAATAACACAAACATGATGATACACCCAAAACGCGGCACGTATCCATATGTTGACACCAGCACGGGTGCTTTGGGACATGGACTGCCCCTTGCGACCGGCAGTGCGCTTGCCGCACGCATAAGAGGTGATGATGCAAATGTATTTGTGTTGATGGGTGACGGTGAGTGCAATGAGGGCAGTGTTTGGGAAAACGCGGCTTTTGCTTCAAAGCAGAAACTCAACAACCTTATTGTCATTGTTGACAGAAACCGACTTCAGGGTTGTGGGCGTGATGAGCAGGTTTTACATTACGGTGATATAGGGCAAAAATTTACCGCTTTCGGCTTTGAGGTTATTGACATAGATGGTCATGACGTTGCACAGATTGAAGCAGCACTGAAAAAAGCCGTCGATAGATCATCGGAAAAACCGACGGCAATAGTAGCGAGCACTATAAAAGGCAAAGGCGTGTCATTTATGGAGGACAGGTTGGAGTGGCATTACAAGTCGCCGAGCGATGAACAATTACAAATCGCTCTAAAGGAGATAGATGCATGAGAAATATATTTGTAGATGAACTGTCAGCAATCGCACGCGAAAATCCCAATGTGGTGCTTTTAATGTCGGAGTGCGGTTTTTCGGTAACGGAAAAGTTTGAAGAGGAATTCCCTACCAGATTTTACAATACCGGCATTGCCGAACAGAGCCTTGTCGGTACGGCGGCAGGTATGGCGCTCAGGGGGATGCGCCCCGTGGCTTATAATATGGCGATGTTTTTGACGATGCGCGCCTATGAGCAAATTCGTGATGATATTGCTTACCAAAATGTGCCGGTTGTGCTTGCCGGTGTCGGACCCGGTATTGGCTACGGTTCTTCCGGTACTACGCACCACACTATTGAGGACGTTGCCATCATGAGGGTGTTGCCCAATATGACGGTGGTTTTTCCATCATGTGAAACGGATGTTCGCGCGGTAACAAGACAGGCGTTTCTAATGAACAGTCCGGTATATATAGGACTTGCACGAGCACCACGACAATTTGATATCCCCTATGCCGCAAAAGACGTAACAATCGGTAAAGCCATAAAAATGACCGAGGGTACCGATGTCGCGCTGTTTAGCAACGGACCTATGCTCCCTACAGCAACGGCAGCGACGGAGCGTCTAAAGGCAGAGGGCATAGCGGTAAGTCTGTACAATATGCACACGATAAAGCCTATTGATACAGACGCCATTGACAGAGCTGTAAGTGAGTGCGGTGCTGTAATGTCGCTTGAAGAGGCAAGTATAATAGGTGGGCTTGGCGGTGCTATGGCGGAATATTTAGCTGAAAATCACCGTTGCAAATTTAAACGCCTTGGCATAAACGACCGTTATCCCGAACGGATGGGCGATTATCAGTGGCTGTTACAGCAGTTTGGTTTAGATGTAGATGGAGTTGTGCAATCGGTAAAGGATTTTTTAAGGAGATAGCAAAAATGAACAAGGCAAGTGCTCTCAATCAAAATTTTTATCAAGACAAGCGCATTTTTATCACAGGACACACCGGTTTTAAAGGTGCGTGGCTGACACAGATAGCATGTGAGTTACAGGCTCTTGTCTGCGGTTATGCCTTGCCGCCGGAAAACGGTTGTCTTTTTGAAAAAACCGCTGTTGCGCAAGACATTATCCACGTTGAGGGTGATGTGTGCGATGCAGAGCACCTAAAGCGTGCTCTGTGTGACTTTAAACCTGATATTGTCATGCATCTTGCGGCACAGGCCATTGTTAAGGACTGTTTTGAAGACCCGCATCGCGCCTATAGCACAAATGTTATGGGAACTGTCAACCTGTTTGAGGCGATTCGTGCTTGCGAAAGTGTAAAGAGCGTGCTTGTTGTGACTACCGATAAAGTGTATGAAAACAAAGGCGACGGTGCAGTTTACAAAGTGGGCGATCCTTTAGGCGGTGTCGATCCCTACTCGGCGAGCAAGACTTGTATGGAGTTTGTGACAAATGCGTATAAGTGTTCCTATCTACAGACTGCCAAGCGGACAGTTGGTATCGCAACGGTAAGGGCAAGCAATGTCATAGCCGGCGGTGACCACGTGCAGTCAAGGCTTATACCATCCATACTAAACGGTTTTGCCAACAATAAGCCGGTGGAGCTGCGTAACCCAAACCAGACAAGACCTTGGCAATCGGTGCTGGATGCAATGAACGGATATCTTACAGTTGCAAGAAAACTGTACGAGCAACCGCTGTCCTACTCCGATGCATGGAACATCGGCCCCACAAACGAGGGCATATGCCCTGTCGGGCAGGTGTTTGAAAAGATGCAGGGTTTTTTTGACAGTACGGTTGATTTTGTGTCGGTAGAAAGGCTTAGCGTTAAAGAATCCGCGACACTGGGGCTTGACGCCTCACAATCTATGGAGAGGCTTGACTGGCAGCCGGAACAGCCACTTGACAGAATACTATTTGAATTGACAGATTACTTTAAGCGTCAGCAAAATGGAGAGGATGAACGTTCAATTTGCAAAAGACAGATAAGAGAATTTTTTGAGATGCGGTAGATTATGAAAAAAGCGATAGTTTTGGGTGGTGGCGGCTTTGTCGGAAATGCGGTTGTCCGTGAATTGTTGGCAAGAGGTGTGGCTGTCACCGTCATAGCCCGTCCGGGATATAGCAAAAATGCTGACACACGCCTTAAAGACATTGATGTTGAGGTATTAGAGTGCACCCTAGAGAATATATCTTTAATACCCGACATTGTAAAAGGTCGAACATTTGATGTGTGGTATCAGTTTGCGTGGGACGGTCTGTTCAATGAGCCGCTTTTGGACTACAGCGTTCAAACAGCAAATATAAAATATGTAATGGATTCGATTGTGACAGCAAAACATATAGGTTGTGAGCGGTTTATAGGCTCGGGGAGCATATCGCAGTATGAGCTTCGTACTTTGGATGGACAGACAAACCGCCACGATAAGCACAGAGTATACAAAACCGCAAAGCTTGCATGTGAGTATATGGGGCGCAGTGTTGCTACCATGCAGAGTATCAAGTTTTTTTGGCCTATAATAACCAACATTTACGGCGAGGGAGAGAAATCACCGCGACTTATTAACACTATGATCCGAAAGCTTTTAGACGGCAAACACCAAGCGCTAAGCGAGGGAAATCAAATATACGATTTTATACATATTTCCGATGCAGCGCGAGCCTTTGCGGATATCGGGTTCTCCGGTGTAGAATACAGAACATATGTTATCGGAAGTGGCGGTGCAAAACCTTTAAAAGAGTTTTTGACAGAGTTGCGCGATATTGTCAATCCTGATGCCGAGCTGGGTTTTGGTGAGATGGAATTTAACGGTATCTACCTTGACCAAGATGACTATAGCATAGAGCAGTTGAGCAAAGATACCGGTTTTTTACCAAAACTTACCTTTGCTCAGGGTATCCAACAAACCTCGGCGTGGATAAAATCACAAATTTAGCCGTTAGGTATCGCAAAAAGTGCTATCTGTGGAGGGTTTAGCGTTACAACAAACGTAACAACCGCACAAAATAACGTGACCGCTATCATCGTATAGTTATATCGATAGGAGCGATTATTTAGCGCCGCGCAGTACGCAAACCTAAAGGTTAGTGCATTTGCTACATAAAAAATTGAGATATCTACAACGCTGATATTGTAACCGAGAATACCGCTGTACATGTAGTGTAACAGCGGTATTGACGCACTACCGATTAAGTTACCGCACAGCAAACCGAACAGTAGCGCCGGATAACGTCTAAACAACCCATATAACATAAAGGGAGTGACTATCAAAACCGGAAAAAACACCAGTTTTACATGTTCAAATATCGACTCGCTTGTTGGGGCTATGAGACCGACAAAGTAGTTTTGTCCGCTAAGGTCGTACAAAAAGTGCCAAAGCACACCCAAAACCGAAACGATACCAAAGCCGATAAAGCAGCGTTTTCTCAAAGTGTTTTTCATATGAACTCCTCTTTTGATGGTTATTGTTTAATGGTGTGGGGCGTGGCAGAGGGCTTTGACTCGACTTGCCGTCACTTTACCCTCGTCGGCTGGTGGGTAAGGGGCACAAACACAAACTAAACCGGGTGGTTATTTCCTACCCCATGCATTATAATATTGTCACACATTCCACATGAATTATACACCGATAAAGCCCGACTGTAAAAGAATTGTGTTTGTGTGACAACGTTACAGAATAGTGTGCGCCTTTTGTTTAAAATGATGATAGTTTCACAAAGCTAATTTGTACAGTTATTGTATCAATTTGGTTTACTGGGAGGTAATGTCTTGCAATATGTGTTATCGTTTTTAGAGGGTATTTTCACCTTTGTCTCTCCATGTCTTTTGCCTATGTTGCCGGTTTATGTCTCCTACTTCAGTGGTAAGGACAACAAAGGTAACAGTTCGGCACTTAAAGGTGCACTCGGCTTTGTACTTGGTTTTTCTGCCGTGTTTATCACACTTGGCGCATTTGCCGGAACACTCGGCTCATTACTGGTGCGTTATGAGAGAGTGGTTGATGTAGTTGGCGGCGCTATAGTGATACTGTTCGGTTTGGGGTATATAGGGTTGTTCCGTCTTCCCTCACTGGGTTTTATTGCGGGTAAATTCAAGTCAAAGGGTGGTTTTTTCAGCTCAGTGCTGTTTGGGGCGGTCTTTTCAGTCGGGTGGACACCCTGTGTTGGCGCTTTTTTAGGTTCCGCGCTCATTCTGGCAGCGCAAAGCGGTCAAAGTTTACAGGGCGTCATAATGTTGACACTTTACTCGGTGGGTCTCGGTGTGCCGTTTATACTGTGCGCACTGCTTATCGATCGTTTAAAAACTACATTTGACTTTATAAAAAAACACTATAAAGTTATAAATGCAGTGAGCGGGGCACTGCTTATCATCACCGGCGTAGCGATGATATCCGGCTACATGAGGGTACTGCTTACATTGCTGTCATTCTAGATTATCCTGACGCGTGTTGAAATGAGCAAACTTTTAGCAATTATTTTGCTCTACAGGTAAGAAAGATGACACACTTCTTTGTGAAATGGGAATTTTTGATGACTTAATATAACGTGAAATTGCCAAAATTGGACAACTGAAAACTTGTGTCTACACTATCTAATACCGGAGGTTGTAACCATGAACGAAAAGAAAAAATTACTTATTATTATCGGTTGCCTTGTGCTTGTTGTCGGCGGCGGTACCGTTGCGTACAATGTACTTGCGGACAGCTTTGCGCCTGAGGTGAACATCACCTCTAATCTTGCGAGCAATGTCGACAGCCAGTTGCAAGATGCTCAATCGGCAGTTGAGTCAGAGGCGACACAAGCACCTGTTGATGAATCTCAATCGGTGGTGGACAGTACTGCTTCGTCGCAAGAACCGCCGGTGCAGTCGCAATCCGAACCCGACTCTTCTTCAACGACGGATGGGCAGGAGGAAGCTGTAACGATACCGGCGCTCGATTTTGATATGGTGGACAGTGACGGCAACGCTGTCAAGCTGTCGGATTATTTCGGTAAGCCTATCGTCGTTAACTTTTGGGCGACATGGTGCCCGTATTGTATAGACGAGATGCCGGATTTTGAAAATGTCTACAAAGATGTCGGTGATGACGTGCAGTTTATCATGCTGAACGCTACCGACGGACAGCGCGAGACGGTGGAAAAGGGCAAAGCCTACATTGAAGAACATGGCTATTCCTTCCCCGTTTTTTATGATACCGAGCGCAGTGCTGTGTACACCTATGGTATTCGTGCTTATCCCACATCAATGTTTATTGATGCTGACGGAAATATCGTTGCAGCGGTAGAATCCGCGCTGACAGAGGACATGTTGCGCCAAGGTATAAGCCTTATCTATACCGAAACGGAAAGTTAATGCCTCGTTTTGCATAAAACTCTATATATTTGTCGGTTTGCACAAACATTTGATGTTTATCGGCTTGCTCCCCCCGCTTCCGGCAGGGGGTAGCAAGCCGTTATAACCGAGAACTGTGAAATTTGTCTACAGTGTGGCAAACCCCACTCCAAAACGCAACAAAAATTTGAAGTGGCAAGCTAATGTGTGAAAGTGTTGTGAAATACAGCCTATATCGTTGTAACAAGTGTAAAAAATTGTTAAAATTATCTTTAGGCATAATATGTCAAAATCTTAAGTAGTGTCATCACGAGTATTCAGCCGGCCGACTTTGGCGTTTTTGTGCCTTGCCAGACGAAAAAGTCAATCAAAACCTGCTCGTTTCAACTCGTGTCCACACTATCTGGGGCAACATTCCCATTTGCTAGCGACGACGTGGTTAGTAAACAAGAATGTTTTCTTTGAATATTAACATTTTTTACCGGAGTTTAAATTGATTAAATACAGCGTGCGTCGTCCCTATACCGTACTTGTCGGTATTGTTTTAGTACTTGTGCTTGGTGTTGTCTCCTTTATGGGGCTTATAACCGACCTGTTGCCCTCGATGGATTTGCCATATGTGCTGATACAGACAACCTATCCCGGCGCCAGTCCCGAAAGGGTTGAAACGACGGTTACGCGACCTATAGAGCAAGCGGTTGCTACCGTAAGTGGTCTTGAAAACGTTCAGAGTATTTCTTCTGAAAATATGAGCATTGTAATACTGGAGTTCAACGAAAGCATAAACATGGACTCGGTCATGCTGGAGATAAGCGGTAACCTTGATATGGTTACCGGTTATTTTGATGACATGGTGTCACCGCCGATAGTGTTAAAGTTAAACCCCGACATGTTGCCGGTACAGATGCTGACGGTTAGCCGTGATGATTATGATGTAAAGGAGCTTACGACCTACGTCGAAGAGGAGCTGAAACCTTATTTTGAGCGCGTCGAGGGTGTCGCCACTGTAGATATTGACGGCGCGGTTGAGGACTATGTCGAAGTTGCGCTCAATCAGCAAAAAATTGATGAGATAAATGACAATATCCTGCAAACCATCGACAGCGACCTGTACGAAACCAAGGTGGAACTGGAGGACGCAAAAAACGAGGTCGACAGCGGACTTGAAGAACTTCGCACCGAGCGAGACAACGCAACGCAGGAACTTGCTGAGGCATCGGCAAAGTTGGACGGCGGCATTGCACAGGCGCAGGCTATGGCGGCTGAAACCGTCTCGACCGAGGCAAATCTCGGCATAAAAAAGGGTCAGCGCGAAGTGCTCAACATAAAAGGACAGCTGCTAAGCGCGTTAACAGTCATCGACCTGTTACCGGAGCAGTACAGCGCAATGTCGCTACAACAAATAAAGGAGCAGTTCCCCCAGTTTGCGAGTGTGGTGGATCAGGTGCTGGCGACCGGCATGATAACGGCGGACATTCCGCTGTCGGCTGTGCGCCCGATGTTAGAGCCGGCAATAGCGGAGATCAACGCACAGTTACCTCAACTCGGCATACGTCAGGAGCTTATCGACACTGCCGATGCTATGGTGGTGATGCAAGAGGTCTCGCTACTCGACTCGCAGATAGCCACTTTAGAGCAGGATTTGGCACAGGCAAAGCTTATGTCGGAACAGCTGAACAGCGCCGTCTCCGAGCTTGAAACCGCCTATGCGGAGCTTGAAAGCGGTAAAATGACCCTCACCTCCGAACTTACACTTGCCGAGTCACAGCTTATCACGGCACAAACCGAGTTGGAAAGTGGTTTGCATGAGTTTGAAAACGCTCAGCAAGAGGCGCTCAACAGCGCCAACATCGACGCACTTGTCACGCAGGAGACAATATCCGGCATATTGACAGCGCAAAACTTTTCCATGCCGGTCGGTTTTGTCGGTCAGGGCGAAGATCGCTTGACCGTCAAGGTCGGCGAACAGTTTGAAAATCAACTGCAACTTGAAAACCTGTTGTTGCTGGACATGGGGCTTGAGGGTGTCGCACCCATCCGGCTCAAAGACGTGGCGGACATAAGTGTCACCGACAACTCAAGCGACAGCTTTGTACGCGTCAACGGCGAGCCGGGCATACTTATTTCGGTGCAAAAATCCAGTATATCCTCGACGACGGAGGTTACCACTGCCATACAACAGGCGGCAGATGACCTGGAGGGCATAACACAGGGTCTGCACATCGACACGTTGATGGATCAGGGTATCTACATTGAGCTTATCATCGACAGCGTCATGAGCAACCTTATTGTTGGCGGTCTTATTGCCCTTGTCGTGTTACTGCTGTTTTTGAAGGATCTGCGCCCAACGGTCATCATAGGCTTTTCCATCCCCATAAGTCTGCTTTTCAGCATTGTGCTGATGTATTTTAGCAACGTTACGCTCAACATAATCTCGCTGTCTGGACTTGCACTCGGCGTGGGTATGCTTGTCGACAACAGCATTGTAGTTATAGAAAACATCTACCGTCTGCGACGTGAAGGGCTATCGCAAAAACAAGCCGCCATCGCCGGTGCAAAACAGGTAGGCGGTGCTATATTTGCCTCCACCCTAACCACGGTTTGCGTGTTTTTGCCCATCGTTTTCACCGACGGTATATCGAGGCAGATTTTCACCGATATGGGTCTCACCATCGCCTATTCACTGTTTGCAAGCCTATTTGTAGCGCTCACCGTCGTGCCGGCAATGGCCTCCACCATGCTAAAGGCTGAGTCCATCAAGGAACACCGCATATTCGACAGGTTTGTCAATGTCTATGAAAAGGTATTGCGTTTCAACCTTCGCTTTAAGTTTATCATCATTGTTGTGACACTTGCGCTTTTAGGGGTTTCTATTGTCAACGTGCTTTCCATGCCACTGGAGTTTATGCCGGCAATGGCATCAACACAGATGGCGATGACCTATGAGGACGAGGAGGCGACAAAGGAAGAACTTATCGAGCACGGCACAATTATAGGTGAGCGCGTGCTTGAGATAGATGGTGTGGAAACGGTCAGCATGACCTACAGCGAGGGCAACCTCATGATGGGCGGCGGTAGCAATTCCGTGACATTTTATCTGCTCATAAATGAGGACAGCGGCATCACAAGCGAACAGGTGGAGCCGCAGATAATTGCCGCAACGCCGGAGTACGCCGAAACTCTGACCGTTGAGAGCAGTAACATGGACATAAGTGCGCTCGGTGGAAGTGGTATAACTATAATGGTAAAGGGCAACAGTCTACAGACATTGCAACAGACCGCCACCGACTTTGCGGATATAGCGCGTGATATCGAGGGTGTAGGCGAGATTGTCGATGGTTCGGAGGATCAGGCGGACGAGCTGTTAATTGAGGTGGATAAATCCAAAGCGGCTGAGTACTCTCTCACGGTGGCGCAAGTTTTCCAAGAGGTGTCAAAAGTGTTGACGGAGGAGACCGTCTCGACAACGCTGACCTTTGACGAAAAGGACATGAGCGCTATAATAATTCCGTCGGAGTTGCAGACGGAGCAGAGCATCGGTGACATAGTCGTAACCACCGAAGAGGTGGAGATAGAGACGGACGAGGACGAGGAGGAAGAGGACAGCCCTCTTGCCGCCGCGCCAAAAACCGAGACGCGCGATGTACTCCTTTCAGAGGTAGCAGAGCTGAAATACACAAACACCCCCACCACGATAAACCGCGACAACCAGTCGCGCTCACAGACGGTATCCATAACGATAGCGGAGGGATACAACGTCAGCCTTGTCAGCCGAGAGCTGGAGCAGGCCATTAACGAGTACGACATGCCGGCCGGCTACAGCTACGAGTTCGGCGGCGAAAACGAAATGGTGGTACAAACCACGCAGGATCTGGCACTGATGGCACTGCTTGCGGTCATATTTATATATCTTATCATGGTTGCGCAGTTTCAAAGCCTGCTGTCGCCGTTTATCGTGCTGTTCACGATACCACTTGCCTTTACCGGCGGTTTGCTGACGTTGCAAATTTTAGTATTACGCTTTCGATAACCGCCATGATTGGATTTTTGGTGCTGTCCGGCGTTGTCGTCAACAACGGCATCGTGTTTGTCGACTATGTCAACCAACTGCGCGAGGGTGGCATGGACAAGACAGAAGCGCTCGTCAAGGCGGGACGTGACAGGATAAGGCCTATACTCATGACGGCGCTGACAACGATACTTGCCATGAGCACTATGGCGGTGGGTGTCGGTATGGGTGCCGAGATGACACAAGGTCTTGCCATCGTGACGATAGGCGGCCTGAGCTACGCAACAATATTAACTCTGTTGCTTGTGCCGGCACTTTATGATATACTATATCGTAAAGCAATTGTGAAATTAGAGGATTAATCAATGGAACTGATAATACTGCTTGTTGTAGTGCTTGCGATAGCGGTGGTGGTGCTTGTTATTGTCAACGCGGTGCGTGGTGCGATACATTCGGTACAAAACAGCGCGATAGGTCAGATAGCGGAGCTTGTCCAAAATGCTGAGGTGCAGACACAAGCGGAACCGCGCTCGGTCAGCGGTGGTGACAGATTGTATCTGCCGAAAATACTAAAGGACTTCCCCGAGTTTGATGTCAGCCTTGCAAAGGCGACGATTGAGGGGGTAATACAGATGCTGTTCACAGGCGGTGACGAGGTGGAGGAGACACACAAAGCTCTCGCGACACGGCTTGCCGCAAAGTACGGGAGTGTAAGCGAAGTTACGGTACATACGACGGCAATATGTGGGTATTTAAAGACGCAGACAGGCGCAACGATAAGGTTTCAGACTGCGTTTGCAATAAAAAACGGCAGTCAAATT
>CAYJFU010000031.1:0-25975 GCA_964369445.1 uncultured Oscillospiraceae bacterium
CCAAGCGGTAAGGCAACGGACTTTGACTCCGTCATCCCGATGGTTCGAATCCATCCAGCCCAACCAGAAACACCATACATCGTATCCCGATGTATGGGTGTTTTTTTGTTGCAGGCTTATGAGATGAGAACAGCACGTACCGTCCGCAGACGGGCAAAAATAGTCCGGGGGACTGTTTTTGAGTGCGCGGCTCGCGAATCCATCCAGCCCAACCAGATAAGAATAATCCGAACCTTTCAAGACAGGTTGTCCCTGTCGGCGAGGGGTTCGGATTATTTTTGTTTATTGATGACGAGATTATGCCAAAGATGAAAAGACCTTATGTTAGACGTTTATAAAAATATTTTAGTTTTAACCGCACATTTTGCTTTGCTCATGTATTAAACAATTAGAAAGGAGGTTTTATATGTCTTTAGAGCTAAAGGAGGAATACAAAAAAATTTATGCGTTTTGTTACTTCAAGGTGCATAACAGCGAAGTAGCTCAAGATTTAACACAGGAAACCTTCTTAAAATATTTTGAGACAACAAACTATCTTGAAAAAGGCAAAAAACTTGCCTTTTTGTACACCATCGCTCGAAATAACTGCAATTATTACCATAGGCAAAACAAGCATACACAAAACATCGATGAGATGCACAATTTGCCGTGCGAAATTTCCGATCAGATTGAAACCGTAATGACTGTTCGCTCTGCCGTGTCAACACTTGGTGCTGAGGAGCAGGAAATAGTATTGTTAAGGTTTACAGCGGGGCTGAAAAACGGCGAAATAGCTGAATATTTGGGGGTTTCAAGATTTGCTGTTTACAGAAAACTCGATGCAATAGAAAAGAAACTAAAAAACATTTTAAGAAAAGAGGATTTTTATGGATAAAAAATTAGAGTCGCTACTAAAGCTATCTTACACGCCGCCAAACCTGAGCGATAGCAAGGCAGATGAATTTATTAACAGCATCTCTTATCCAAAAACAAAGACGGGTGAATTATTTGTTTCTCAGCTGGGATTTATTCGTAAACGAGTGTGGTTTTTATTTACTTTAAGCCTGAGCTTTGCCTTTTTTTATTCTAACAGCTCAGGCGTGCCGGCAGATGCCATCACCGTGATATCGGCGATATTACCGTTTGTATCACTATGCACCATCACGGAAATTCACAGAAGTTTTGCGTACAACATGGACGAAACAGAACTTGTCTGTAAGTATAATCTACCCAAACTTACCTTAATGCGAATCGGTATCTTAGGAACTGCCGGCTTTCTTATTCTACTAATACTTGTTATTATTGTAAACAAAAACGACTACAGCATTTTTCGCAACGCCGTCTATTTGGGTGTACCATATCTGCTTTCAAGTTACGTCAGCTTATTGCTTACAACAAGTTTTCAATATAAGGAAACAACATATGTATGTGCGGTAGTTTGCGGAATAATTAGCATTTTTTTATTAGTAGAAAATCAAAACTATCAGATTATTTATAGTCGGGATTACACCTTTGTTTGGGTGGTGACTTTTATTACCTTAGCCGGACTTTTGACCTTGCGTCTTGCAAAATTTACAAAATCACAAAAGGAATTAGTTTGAAAACAGACAAAACATTGGAAAGGAATGGAGATTAAAATGGAGCTTACAATAGATAGATTGACAAAACAATATATAAATAAAATTGTGGTAGACAGGTTGTCCGTCACCCTTTCCACCGGTGTATATGGGTTGCTTGGGGCAAACGGAGCGGGAAAAACAACATTAATGAGAATGATTTGCGGTGTAATTCGCCCTACGAGCGGAGAGGTGGATTTTGATGGGATAGATGTAACAGATGAAGCGTATAGAGATATTCTTTGATATTTACCGCAGGACTTTGGCTATTATCCGGAGTTTTCTGCACAGGATTTTATGTATTATATTGCAAGTCTAAAAGGCCTAAGCAAGTCACAAGCTAAGACACGCACAAAGCAGTTGTTAGAGGTAGTGTCGCTAACGAAGGTTGCAAAAAAGAAGATAAAAACTTTTTCAGGTGGCATGAAACAACGACTGGGTATAGCACAGGCACTTCTAAACAACCCAAAGGTATTAATTTTAGATGAGCCGACCGCAGGATTAGACCCCAAAGAGCGCATACGATTTCGCAACTTTATCTCGGATCTCGGAAAAAACAGGATAGTATTGTTGGCGACACACATAGTCTCCGACGTGGAAAATATAGCCAACACCATCTTAGTTATGAAGGACGGACGTCTAATTCATAATGGGGCATTGAACGAAATAATAGCTGTAATCGAGGGGAAGGTTTTCGAGTGCGTTGTAGACGTTAAAACTGCCGAAAAGATGATGTCGCATTATCCTGTGATTAATAGCAGAAACGAGGGGAATATGACGTTTTTACGACTCGTGAGTGTTGAAAAACCACACAAAACGGCTGTTAATGTTGCCGCCACATTAGAAGATTTATATCTTTACTATTTTTCGGATGTTGAGGGGGGAGCAGTTTGAAAATAAATTTTCAAACTTCCGAGTTTTGTTACTTTTCAGCGGAATACGCTGAAATTTCGCCACCATGTGACGAAACCGTAAAAAACATCAAGAAAGGAATGGTCATAAATATGAGAAACATAAAGACTTTAGTAGCGTTTGAGATGGGAAAAATTGTAAGAACTCCGGCGTTTTATATCGGTGTTTTCGGGATAATTCTCGCAAGTATCTTTTTTGTGTATATGTCGTTTTCGCAATATCACTCGTACGATGAAAATGGAAACGACCTTGAAGGCACGGCGGCAATAAAGAGGTCACAAGAAATAGCGGCAGGTTTGACAGGGGAAATAACGTCCGACACAATAGACGGTGCTATAGAATATTATTACGGGCTGATGAGTGGTGCAAAAAATGTTACCTCCGACGGAACTCTCACAAACGAGGCTTTTGCCGATTGGTACCGTTATAGCGATTTCAACAACATGATAGGAAAAGCGTATGCGCCGCCCGAGTCGGACTATAACTACTATGCAATAAATGGCATATCAAGCGGTGCCGGTGCTATGTTTTATAGCAACAGAGAGGCGAAGATAATAGAAATCGCATCGCAAGACAGCAGTCTTGACGATGAGCATTTATCGCTTTTCGCCTCACTCAACAGTGAGTTAGGGCCGTTTTATTACGATTATTATAACGGTTGGATGCAGCTGTTTGACAACTATTACTTTGTTTTGGTGCTGATTACCTTTATAATGCTCGTCTGCATATCGCCTGTTTTTTCAAATGAAAATCAAACAAAGATGAACTCGATTATTTTTTCAACACGGCACGGCAAAAAATTGCTTTTCACCTCGAAAATCATCGCAAGTTTGCTGTTTGCTACGGTTTTGTTTGTCGCCGGTATGTTGCTGATGACCTTGCTTTACCTGTTTGTGTTTGGCTCAAGTGGATGGGATGCAAGTATTCAGGTCATGATCGCCTACTTTATGTCGCCATATGATTTGACGGTGCTACAAGCATATTTTGTTATTATGGGTATCGCTTATCTTGCTTATATCTTAATAATGATGTTGAGTTTGTTTATTTCTACAGTTGCAAAAAACAACTTTTTAGTTGTCGTACCTGTGACGGTAATCTTTTTAGCTCCTCTATTTTTCCCCGAAAGCGAGACACCCAGAACTATTAATAATATCAGTAATCTATTTCCGATAAACATTTTGGAATCGGACCTATTGCTGAATTTGTACGAGATATATTCGTTGTTTAACATATCTCTAATGCCACCATACGCAATCAGTATATTTACTCTGTTCGTGACAGTTATTTTGTTATTAGCCGCAAAAATCATTTATAAAAAGCAGGAGTCTTTTCACTCCTAATTCACAAAACATTAATAACAATCCGAACCTTTCAAGACGGGTAGTGCCGGCACCTGAGAGGTTCGGATTATTGGTTTGTATTGACAATGAGATTATGCCATTTTCTCTAATATTCTTGAACGATCTTCTAAAAATATTGTTTTGTCTTCTTCGCTTAAACTACTTAGCAATTCTTCAGAAAAAGCGAGTTTGTCCGTTATTGTTTGATTAAGCTCTGATTCCTCAGCTAATTCTTCATCAGTAGCAGTTCCGTGTTGTGTAGGTCCTTTTGCAGCTCGATATGAAATCAAAGCATCTACATCACTCTCTAACAGAATTAAAAAATCTTCCCAGTTTTCACTCGTGAATTGCTGTTTAAATGATGAGGTTTCTGTTTGTGAAGTTTGATTATTATTAGCATCATCTGTGCTTTTTGAGCAAGATGTTGAGGAAAATGCTAAAATAATTGCAAGTAAAATTGTAAAAGCTTTTTTAATGTTCATAAATGATCCCGTTATGTTAATTTTATAAATCGCGATTTGTTTAATTATATCATAGGTGGGTGCATTAAATCAACTTAAACGGATTGTGATTATAGCATAACAAAAATTGTTTTCAAGATAGTGTAACAGCAAAAAAGGGCGGCACATCAACTCGGTGCACCGCCTTTTTGCTTATATCAGTTTTTAATATCAACTACTTTGCTGTTTTTCTCCTGCTCTCGTTCCTCCTTCCATATCGCAAACTCTCGTTGCCAGTCTAACAATCCGAATCACTCAAGACGGGTAGTGCCTGCCTGTGAGAGGTTCGGATCATTGGTTTATATTGATGATGAGATCATGCCAAAAGTGAAAAGACCTTCTGTGAAGTGATCTATAGCCTACACCCTTTCGTAAGCTTTGTTAATATCAAACACCCACACCTTTTGCCCCGGTAGATAGTCGCCCTGCCATCCGTAATATTTACCTGTCTCATATTTATCACCCATAGCTTTTATAATTGTAGCTATAAGTATTTTTGAGCTGGTATATTTCGCACGCAAACTTCTGCCCTTGCAAGTTACAAAGCGATAAGAATATTTTTCTGCGTTTTCACATTTTTGTATCGCAAATACATTTGTTTTAGGATTTATCAACAGCCGCACATACTCCGGTGAACCCATCTGCTCCACCAAAGGGCCTGTGAATGTAATGTATTTGTTGTTTAGCTGCATTTCCGGCACCGCCCTGCCGGAATAGATGTTTATGGGCTCAAATTCTTCAAAATTAAAGTTCATTATTATTTTCTCCTTCATATATAGTGTTTATAAATTCTTTTCTGATTTTTTCGCCGTGCCTTATCGGTATTACATAAAAACCTTTTAGTTTTCCATACCTTATGGACTTAAATCGCACCGTTTTTGCGCCTAATTTTTTAACTCGCTCAAATCGACGACTTATTAGCTGTCGTTGCACCTCGCCCCAGTCCTGCCGAGATATTATCGCATCGTGGTGGTTTCTCTTGTAATACTGGGGGATATGACCGTTGTTTTTTACCGCCTTATGCGATAGACAATCGGGGGTATAGGTCTTTTGCATGAGCGCATCACCGACATACTTTTCACTGGACAGTATGCTATGTACCGCACCGGTGCTCCATCGTGCAAGACCGGTTACCGTAGGTATACCGGCATCGGTAAGCGCCTTTGCAATCTCACCTTTTGCCATTCCGGCAAGGTAGCTGTTATAGATAAATCTGATTACCTTTGCCTCTTTCGGCACAATAACTATCCTGCCATCCCTGTCCTTGTCGTACCCTAAAATTGAGTGGGTAGGCATTAGGGCAAGACCTTTGCTAAACCTTATCTGCCATGCCCATTTTATCACCGCACTCTTTTTTACCGACTCATTTTGTGCAAGATAACTGCTAAAGAACAGCTGTGACTCGAACCTATCCTTTGCGCTGTTTAGCCCCTCGACCTCAAAATCCACCTCAACAGGAGGGTTTAGGTTGAGCAGTTCATCAATAATAACAAGGCAGTCACGCACATTTCTTGAAAAGCGAGAAACGCTTTTTGTGATAATGTGATCTACCTTGCCATCCTTGCAGTCGCTGATAAGTTTTAAAAGTCCGTCACGTTTTTTCATGGCAGTGCCACTTAAACCTCTATCAGCATAGATGCCGGCAAACTCCCAGTTAGGCTGACGAGATATATGTTCACGGTAGTAGTTTATCTGCAGTTCATAACTGGAAGTTTGGCTTTCCTCATCGGTGGACACACGGCAATAAGCCGCCACTCTTTTTTTGCGACCCTTTACACCCTCCTCTTTTTCGTGAGGTGGGATGACCGTTACACCGCTTTCGTTTTTAAATGCCTCGCGTATTTTCCCCTCGGCTATAATCTGCTTTTTTCTGTTCTTTGCCGATGGTTTCTCCCAACTTTTTACCGACGATATCCCTTTGATTTTTTTCATTTTCATCACCCCCTATCCGACAAATATTATCCATTTTTGGACAATGCCTAACAAAAATAATTTTTGCTAAGGTTATTCTACTGTATTTTATTTGCCATAGTCAAACCACTTCAAAAATCATCAAATAAACGCTTATAAACGCTGTCATATATGGGTTTTGTGAGCAGCGATTTGTTTGATTTTAAGTGGTTTGACTATATAGGTAGTGTAGCGTCAAAAAGGGCGGCGCACCAATCTGGTGCACCGCCACTTTGCCGATATCTAATTTTTACTATCAATTGCTTTGTTGTTTTCTCCCGCTCTTGCTCCTCCTTCCAAAAGCTGAAAGAGGCTAATATTGGTATACAAAATGTGCTAAATGCTATCCAACAAGGTATACTGACAAAATCAACTAAGGACAGGCTTGAAGAGTTAGAGTCAGTTAAGGAGGATTTGGAAAACAAAATATTGAGCGAAAATTTGATTAAACCAAAACTAACACCAGAATTTGTAACGTATTATCTTCAACAGTTTAGAAAGTTAGATGCAACAAAAATGGAACATAGAAAAATACTGATTGACACATTTGTCAATGCAATTTTTATGTTTGATGACAAAATAGTTCTAACATTTAACTATAAAGACGGCACAAAGACAATTAGTTTAGCAGATATTAAGGGTTCGGATTTGGGTTGTTTCAGTCAACCAGATACACCCATACATCGTATCCCGATGTGTGGGTGTTTTTTTGTTGCAGGCTTATGAGATGAGAACAGCACGTACCGTCCGCAGACGGTCAAAAATAGTCCGGGGGACTGTTTTTGTGTGCGCGGCTTGCGAATCCATCCAGCCCAACCAGATAAGAATAATCCGAACCATTCAAGACAGGTCGTCCCTGTCGGCGAGGGGTTCGGATTATTTTTGTTTTAGTTTACACCCTTTCATAGGCTTTACTGATATCAAACACCCACACCTTTTGCCCCGGTAGATAGTCGACTTGCCATCCGTAAAATTCACCGGTCTCATATTTATTACCATAAATTGCTTGCAGTGTCGCTTTGGTGTGTGACTTTGTAACAACAACGAAAAACAAAAGAATACATGCCACCCATAATAAAAGGTATCAGAATTGTACGATATAAGTGACAGAATATCGGTGCAGCAATGCGGCAATAACAGTTTATGCTAGTTATATGTATATTTGTTAATAATTTAACATTTTTATATGTAAATTACATATAAAAATTACTTATGATATTTCATATAATAAGACATTTAAGTTTGTTTATTTAATCAATTGAATTGCCTTTATTGTATTGGTATAATAGCATTACAGCAAAAACAGTCGTTATGTTTGTTGTGCTTGTTAATTAATTATTGCAAAAAGCATTTAAATTACATAGTATTTGCAAAAGGGATGTGAATTTATTTGAAAATTCGTTTGGTTGATGTCGCAAGGGATGCCGGTGTGTCCACTGCAACCGTAACAAGGGTTTTGCACGACCAAAAATATATCAGCGATGATATAAGACAAAGAGTCATGGATTCAGTGGTCAAACTCGGTTATGTTCCGTTGCGACACAAAAGGGTGCGGCGCTCTAACACAAAAATGCTTGGTCTGATAGCGCCCTATGTCTACCCCAACATCATATTTCAGATGATGACATTCAGTGTTAAAACCTATGCTGCTAAAATGGGTTACGAGATGGTTATACTCTACAATGACGGCGACATCGAGGAGATACCTTACCTGCTTAATACAATGCTTGAAATAGGAGTGCAAGGGGTGATATTCACTTCGTTTGTCGAGGGTCAAATTCCTGAGCCGATATTTGCAAGGATAAAGGCCTCCAACATTCCTATGGCCCTTATAGAACGCCCCATAGAGACGTTTGGCATCAGCAAGGTGCTTATACAAAATTCTGAGGGATCCTATAACATTACCAACTACCTTATAAAGAACGGTCACCGGGATATCTGCTTCATCGGTAAAAAGCTGGAGTATGTTGTAGAAAAGCAACGCTTTTTAGGCTTCAAACAGGCAATGGACTTGCATAATCTCGAAAATGTGGTAGAGCAAAACAGTTTTTTTGTACAAGAATACAGCGAACAACAGGGGTTTGAGATGGCAAAACATCTCCTAAACGTTCGAAAACGTCCAACCGCTATATTTGTTGCTTCGGATATATTAGTCAGCGGGGTACTCCAATATCTGCATACACAGAAAATAAGAGTGCCGGATGACATATCCATCGTAGGTTATGATGACACCATTGCAAGTTTGTTGTCGCCGCCTATCACCACTGTACGCATACCGTTTGATGACATAGCAAGAAACGCCATCGACATCATACTTGCACATATACGTAAGGAAGCAAAGGCAAATTTAAGTATATCGGTAAGCCCTGAGGTCATAGTGCGTGATTCGGTCAAAGATATAAACTGACAACACAGGAACGCGCCTGTCGTTACGCACAAAAAGATTTATAATAAGACAGCGATGTGCAGATATTCCGCACACGTTTAATATCTGTGTCGATATTTTTGATACGTTTAAGATATGTACATTTAACAAATAGAGGAGCTGTAATTAATATGAGACGACTTGACAAAATGACACCGATAATTATGTTGATTCCGGCACTTATCGGCATAGGCTTTGTGCACATTTACCCAAGCCTTGACGCTCTTAGAATGTCATTTTTCGACATCCAGCTTTTAAAACCGGATGAACCTTTTATCGGGTTTGGCAACTATATTGATGCCTTAAGCGACCCTGATATGTGGCGCATCATAGCCAATACCGTTGTGTTTTCTCTATGTTCGTTGTTTTTGGGCGCCGTGCTTGCGATGGTGGTTTCGGTGGAACTCAATAAAAAATATCGTGGCCGTACATTTTTTAGAGCATTGTTTTTAGCGCCGTGGGTTACACCGCCACTTGTGACCGCTATGGTGTGGCGGTTGCTGATGAGTGAATCTTTCAGTCCGATAAACAGCCTGCTTATGAACATCGGTTTAATAGATTCCCCCATAAACTTTTTAGGTAACGTTGAAACTATATTCGGTGTGCTTTCCATGCCTATGCTTTCCATTATAATTATAAACACATGGAGCATATTCCCGTTCATGATGGTTATGTTTTTGGCAGGTTTGCAGACTATACCGGCTGAGCTGTATGAGGCCGCAACCGTTGACGGTGCAAGCAGATGGCAACAATTTAAAGCTATAACATTGCCTTGCCTGCTACCGGTCATTGAGACCTCGATTCTCCTTGAGGGTGTGTGGCAGTTCAACAACTTCAACATCAGCTATCTTGTTGCAAGAGGCGGTCCGCTAAACCTCACCGAGCTTATGGCGGTAAGCGTTTACAATGAGGCTTTTACCAACTTCCGTTACGGCTCTGCCGCGTCCATCAGTATGATAATGTTTATGATAGTTTTGATACCGTCGATAATCTACATTCGCCGCACCATGAGAGCGACATTTTCTTAAATTACATAAAAATGTTAACTCAATATGAGAAACACCAAAAGAAAAACAGTTGCGGCTTTGAGTTAATAGTATCATAACATATAGTAGGAGCTGAGATGATTAGTAAAAAAGAACGTTTACAATTAAAAGTAAAACATTACGTCATAATGGGTTTAACATCACTGTTTGTGCTTTTTCCTTACTACTGGATGATAAGCGTGTCCATCAAACCCGCCGAAGAGGTGATGATATCACCGCCGACTCTTTTCCCCAGCAGTATCGACCTGTCCAACTACATTAATGTCTGGACAACCCTGCCGCTACTGCGATACCTGGGCAACTCGCTGTTTGTGGCGGTGGTTACCACAATAGTCTGCATTGTTATTTCTACATTATGCGGTTACAGCATATCAAGATATTCCAGAATGAAACTTTCGACACTAACGAGCATACTTATGCTGTTGTCACAGCTTATACCGGGTGTTTTGCCGTTTATCTCCTTTTATTTTATAATGTTTGGACTTGGGCTTACAAACACATATACAGGATTAATTTTGGCATATGCAATATGGGGCATCCCTTTTTGCACCCTCATGATGAAAAGCTATTTCACCGCCTCTATACCGGTGGCACTTGAAGAAAGCGCAACTATAGACGGTTGCACAAAGTTTGGCATATTCTTTAAAATAGCACTGCCAATATCCTTTCCGGGCATCGTTGCCTCGGCTATCTTCTCCTTTATCCTTGCGTGGAACGAGTTCATGTGGGCGAGCGTCATGCTCACCTCCAACGACAAAAAACCTGCGGCTATCGGCATATTTGACTATATAGGTCAGTTCGGCGGCACCGTAAATGTAGGGCTTACAATGGCAACATCGGTTATAATAACAATACCTGCCATTATAGTGTTTGCCTTTTTGCAAAAATATCTCATAAGCGGACTGTCTTCCGGTGCCGTAAAGGGATAATCAATATTTGCACCCCGTAAACTTTCAAAGCAATGACAACCGAGCGTTGGCATGTTGTAATCTGCGCCCAAAAGCAGGTGCAATTTATCTTTTGAAGCGGTAACATCATGTACTGCACCCGGTTTTCATATATAGTCATACAACAAGTAAAAAAAATTGGAGGAAAAATGAAAAAGTTTTTTGCAGTATTGCTAAGTTTAGCAATGAGTTTGATGCTTGCGACATCATGCTCACAGACCGAACAGACTACACCTCCGGTGGAAGCGGACGACGTTGCCACCGAAACACCAAGCGAGGAAACACCGGCAGGCGAGGACAGGGAGATTGATTTTTGGATGCAAAAATACGGTTCTGACCCCGCGGCACAGGACACTATGCTAAGCGAAATGACGGCAGCTTTTAAAGAGCAAACCGGCATAACCGTCAACTATTCCATAGTGGACTGGGGACAGGCGCTTAACAAATTGACACTTGCCAGCACTGGCGGTGAAGCCCCCGACGTAGCCGACATATTCTTTACAGCTTCGCTTGCACAGATAGGCGGTGAGGAATACGGTCCGATGGTCATCAACGATGTAGCCGAAGAGATGGGCGTTGACTCGTGGTACGAGGCCGGTAACGCAGAGGCAACCATCGACGGCGACTGGTATGGCATACCGTGGCGCATGGACACAAGGGTTCTGCTGTACAACACCGAGCATTTTGAAGAGGCAGGCATCACCGCACCGCCCACAACATGGGACGAGATGATCTCCATAGCAGAGCAACTCACAATAAAGGACGGCGATAACTTTGAGCGCGCAGGTCTTGCATGGTTTAACCAGATGGCTCGCTTTGACCAGACCTGGTTTGCATTGTTGGCAGGCGCAGGCGGCAGCCTTATGGATCCGACATTCAGCGAGATAACCTACAACACACCGGAAGGCTTGGCATCGCTTGAAATGCTGAGAAGCGTTGTCGGCACCGTTGCTTCGACAAGCACAATAGACCCGACATACGACCCTGTTGCCGAGTTTATGGCAGGCAAGGTTTCTATGGTATTCGGTGTTACAGCCGAAACACGCAACAACATCGAGACACAAGCACCGCAGATGGCTGGCAAATTTGCCTCCGCCGTCATGCCGTCACAGTCCGGCGAGGGCGCTTCTTCCATCGCTTTCTCAGCACCTATATCGGTGTTTAAAACAACCGAAGACCCCGAAGCCGCTAAAGAGTGGGTAAAGTTTTTCTGCAATCAGGAAAACCAACTTAAAGCCTCCCAGACACTTTCACTGCTCAATTCTCGCATAGACGTTATGGAAGATCCGTTCTTCAGTGAAGATGCATGGCTGAGCGTATTCACCGAGCAGGCAGCACGTGCTGTTCCGGGTGACATGCCGCTTGCTACCTGGAGCCAAATAGATGCATGGCCGGATGGTCCTCTGCCCACACTTTGCACCGAGGTTATGGCAGGTGAAGATATTCAAACAGCACTTGACAAATCGGTAGCCGGCTTTGAAGAGATACTGAACGGCTAAACAATTACTGATTTATTGGATTTTGGTCATTCCTCCCTGCCTCAGGTGGGGAGGAATGACCAAAAAGAAAAAGATATTTCACTCATTTTAGCTTAACAGCACCTTTTATCCCAACAGGAGTACTTTAATGAAAATTATGATTTACGATGCCGCCAAAACACTGCGTGTCGACACGGCAGAGGACAAAAAACCACAAAAAGGTCAAGTCGTTATCAAGACTTTAGTATCCGGCATAAGCCACGGCACCGAGATGAATATTTACCGTGGTGCGGCACCGTTTTTCCGCAGGAAATACAATGCTGAAACGCGGCTTTTTGAACAGGCACAAAGCACAGAAACTTGGGGCTATCCCGTACGCAGTTGTGATGACGGCGTGTGGTATATGGGCTATGCCGCAGTGGGCGAGATTGTCGAAAAGGCTGATGATGTACAGGACTTTGAGGTGGGCGACATTGTATACAGTGCCGCACCGCACCAGAGCCATTCCGTCAGCAATGCCTCAGATATAATATCGCTGAAAGATGTAAGCGATCCAAAACACGCTATATTTTTCACAAACCTTATGACATCTTACAACGCCGTGCTTGACGGCAAAATAAAATTAGGCGACACTGTTGTCGTCAGCGGAATGGGTGTTTTAGGTCAAATGATTGCTCAGCTTGCAAAGTTGAACGGTGCGTTTAAAGTTTATGTCATCGACACCATTGACAAACGACTGCATGCCGCTTTGGAAAACGGCGCAGACAAAGCATTTAACCCGAAAACCTGTGACGACATCGCTCTTGAGATACGCAAACTTACCGACAACAGGGGCGCCGATGTGGTTTTTGAAGTGTCCGGAAATGCCGTCGCATTAAATGAGGCAATCAGGATAGCCGCACCGGAAACTGCCGTTGTGGCGGTCGGCTGGTATCAGGGCGAAATTAAAGGCCTTGACCTGTCGGAAGAATTCCACCACAACCGCATCAGCATCAAGCAGACACAGACAAACCATATGGCACCGGAGTACAGCCACCTTTGGGATAACGCACGTCGCAGTGAAAGTTGCGTCAAGTTACTGTCTATGCTAAAGCTTGACAATCTTATCTCACACCGTATTGACTTTGATGATGTCGCCTCGGCTTACAAAATGGTCGATGAAACACCGCAGGATATCATTCAGGTGATGCTTACTTATTAATGGAGGGGAAAAATGAAATATTCTGTCTGCGTGGATGCCGTCTACATGAACAAGGACATATACAGCGCTTTAGAGGAGATAAAAAGTATCGGTTACACCGCCTTTGAGTTTTGGACGTGGTGGGATAAAGATTTAGATGCGCTTGTTAGCAAAAAAGAGGAGCTCGGATTGACGGTTGCCGCTTGTTGCACTAAGTTTATCAGCCTAACCGACCCCACGTTACGTGAACAGTACAAGCAAGGCTTGCTGGAGTCTGTCGAAGCGGCAAAAAAACTCGGCTGCAACATGCTGATATCGCAGGTAGGCGACGACACCGGGGAAGATGCGGCGGTTCAAGCGACCTCCATTGTCGAGGGTTTAAAGTCGGTGGTTCCGATACTTGAGCAGGCAGGAATTACGCTCGTTATTGAACCACTCAACATAAAGGTTGACCACAAAGGATACTTCCTCAGCCGCAGTGAGGATGCGTTTGATATCGTCAAAAGAGTAAACAGCAAGTATGTCAAGGTGCTGTTCGACCTTTATCATCAGCAGATTACCGAGGGTGATTTGTTGCGCAACTCCGTCGACAACATCAAACTTATCGGGCATTTTCACGCGGCAGGCAACCCCGGAAGAGCGGAATTGCAAAGCGGAGAGCTCAACTATCCGAACATCTTCGCACAGCTTGATAAGGCAGGCTATGAAGGGTATTGCGGCCTTGAGTACTTCCCGACGAGCGAGCCGCCAGTAGGGTTAAAAGCTATAATTGTTTAGATAGTATCGACATCCTAAGTGCACCGGGAGTGGGGCAATAGCGCGCGATTTGACTTTCCACATTTCTTATCCCCCCCGCTGACGGTGGTAGGTAAGCGGGAATATTTTCCTCCACCAGTGGGGGAAGCATACGAAAAATCGGAGGTTTTCCATGAACACCACAGTTAAAAACATTGTAAACACAATGACGGTGCAGGAGAAAATCTCCTTGCTTGCGGGCGGGGATTTTTGGCATACAAAGCAGGTAGAGCGCTTAGGTGTGCCTGCCGTTACTATGTCCGACGGACCGGGTGGTCTGCGTAAACTGGAGGAGAAGGACGGTATAAGCTACACTCGCACCGCCGTCAGCTACCCTTGCGAGGCGCTTCTTGCCGAGAGTTGGGACAGGAAACTTCTGTTTGAAGTAGGCGAGGCAATAGCCGCCGATGCTCACGAACAAGGGGTGGACATTGTTTTGGGACCGGGTGCCAACATTAAGCGTTCGCCGCTTTGCGGAAGAAATTTTGAATATCTTTCGGAAGATCCTTTTTTGTCCGGCACACTTGCGGCGGCATATATAAATGGAATGGAAAGCAAAGGTATAGGCACATCGCTTAAACATTTTGCCGCCAACAATCAAGAACACCGCCGCCTATGCGTCAACTCGGTGGTAGAGGAAACGGCGCTGCGTGAAATTTACCTTGCAAGCTTTGAGCACGCTTTGACCGACAGCTCCCCCACAACGGTGATGTGCAGTTATAACAAGCTGAACGGTGAGTATGTCTGCGAAAGCAAAGCCATGTTGCAGGAGATTTTACGTGAGGAATGGGGCTTTGATGGGTTGGTTGTGTCGGATTGGGGCGCGACAAACGACCGTGTGCAGTGTTTAAAGGCAGGCATGGACATTGAGATGCCCTACTCCGGAACCTACAACGAACAACTTGTACAAAAAGCGATAGATAACGGGACGCTCAGCACGGAGGTTTTGGATACAGTTGTAACACGCATATTACAGACGATTTTCCGCCTTAAAGAGCGCAAGGCACAGCAGAAAAAACTTCTGAACAAATACGACATTGCAGCGCAGATAAGGGTTGCGGAAAAAGCCGTGATAAAGGGCGCGGTACTGCTCAAAAACGATGGTCTGTTACCACTCCCTGCCAACACCGAGGTCTGTATCATAGGCGAATATGCCATGACCCCACGCATCGGCGGCGGCGGCAGTTCTCACGTTATCACCGACACTGTTGCCGATTTAGTGGGGGCAGTCTTTGAAATCTGCAATAAAAAACCCGAGTTTTCAAGCGGATACGACCCGCTGACCGGTGAGACAACCGACGAGCTGATACAGCACGCTTGCGACAAGGCGAAAGCGGCGCAGGCAGTCATTATGGTGCTCGGTTTGCCGGCTACTGTCGAGTCGGAGGGTTACGACAGGGAATCGCTCGACCTACCTCACGGCATGATAAAGTTGGCAGATGCTGTTTGTGCCGTAAACGAAAATGTTGTGATTGTTCTGCAAAACGGCGCACCGATTACAATGCCTTTTTTGGCAAAGGTGAGTTCGGTTTTGCATGTTTCACTGGGCGGCCAGCAGGTGAATAATGCCACCGCTAAACTAATTTACGGTATAGAAAACCCCGGTGGTAAGCTTGCGGAAAGCTATCCGCAAACATTGCAGAGTACACCATCCTATCTGTCATTTCCCGGATGTGGCAACGACTCTCACTACACAGAGGGGGTATATGTAGGCTATCGTTACTACACTGCAAAGCATGTGCAACCGCTGTTTGAGTTTGGATACGGATTGTCCTATACCGAATTTAAGTACAGCGCACCGTTCTTTACCGTGTCCGGCGAGGATGTAAAGCTGTCCTTTGATATACAAAACATCGGCGGTCGCGACGGCGATGAGGTTTGGCAGGTTTACGCCATGCCAAAGCAACAGCCTAATCAACCACCGACAGTACTGCAACTCGTCGCATACGGGCGTATTAGCTTACAGGTCGGGGAAAAATGTCGCATAGAAACCACCGTCACGCGCCGAATGTTGTCAAATTGGTGTACACCCGAGAAGCGATTTACACTACAACACGAAAAGTTTACGCTGTATATCGGTGCCTCGTCGGCGGACTATCGGTTGAAGGTGGAGCCTGAGCTGATAGCGGACGCGCCGCCATCTCAAACCTTTACCACCACGTCAACACTTGGCGATCTGCTTGCCACTGACAAAGGGCGGTTGCTGGTTGAACAGCTTAAAATAGATCATCCCGGTGCGTTTGAAATGGTGTTTTGCGGCATGGAGGACGACGGAAGTATGTTTATGGAAAAAATGACACACTACACCGTTTTACGCTCGCTCGTGTGGTTTACACAGGGCAAGATAAGCATGGAAGACATTGAGAAATTACTGCAAGAAATGAACAGAAAGGATTAGCATGAACAAAAGCAAAATCGGTATTATCGGCTGTGGTGTAATCAGCGAAATATATATAAAAAACCTTTCGGAAATGTTCGACAACGTCGAGGTGGTAGCTGTAGCAGACGTCAGCGAAGCCGCGCGCAACCTGCGCAAAGAGCAGTTTAACATAAAAAAGTCCTATACCACCGAAGAGATGTTACGCGACGAGGAGGTGGAAATAGTCGTTAATCTTACAACGCCTAAACTCCACTTTGACATCACAATGGCGGCACTAAATGCAGGCAAGCATGTCTAATCCGAAAAAACTCTTGCGCTTACAGTTAAAGATGCACAGGAAATTTTGCAGCTTGCGGCGAAAAAAAACCTATTGGTTGGATGTGCGCCAGACACTATACTCGGCGCAGGCATACAAACCTGTAAGCAGTGGATAGACGAGGGCAAACTCGGCGTACCCACCATGATTTTGGGTGTAATGGTCAGCGGCGGCCCGGAGAGTTGGCATCCAAATCCGGCTTTTTTATACGACAAGGGCGCAGGTCCGTTGTTTGATATGGGACCGTATTACGTGACGGCTATGGTAGAACTTTTGGGCAAAATACATAACGTTACCGGTATTGCAAAAAAGACGTTTGAGCAACGCGAAATAACAAGCGAGCCGCTCAAAGGCACGATGATAGATGTCGGCGCACCGACAAATGTGGCGGCGGTATTTGAGTTTGAGGGTGGCGCGCTCGGTACGCTTATAACAAGCTTTGACGCACATGATTATATGCCGAGACTTGAAGTATTTGGCACGGGGGGAACACTTATTGTGCCGGATCCAAACTATTTTGACGGGCCTGTAAAGTTTAAGGCCCTTGGCAGTGATCAGTTTGTGGATCTACCCTTGGTAAACCCGTACACACAAAACAGTCGCGGTCTGGGCATCAGCCAAATGGCAGAGGCGATACATACCGGTTGTAAGCTACGCGCAAGCGGTGAGACAGCGGCGCACGTTGTGGAGGTTCTGCACAGGATATACAGTGCAGGTACGGTCTAAAACACATCATATCTCATTGTCGACTTGCAAAATAATTAGATATCCTTTTTATTACCTACCTCGCCTCCGGCAGGGGTAGGTAATCAAATATGTTACGAGAATTGTACAATTTGCCTTTTAGTTGACAGACCCGAAACAAAATGGGAGTAGACACAGAAAGTCAAACCACCGATATTGCCACCCCCGCCGGGGTTAAGTTGTTGACCGAGTGTTCCCACAGGTAGAAAGGAAAAAACAATGAAAACCAGACAGGCTTTTCTTGACAAGGCGTTCAGTTTAAATATACAAGAGATAGATATAGCACCCGCACACGGGCAAATACTTGTAAAAATCACATCTTCCGGACTGTGCAACTGGGAACTTAACCATTATAAAGGTCTTTTGGGCAGTTGCCCGCAAACGCTCGGACACGAGTGGTGCGGTGTCGTTGTGCAGGGTGGCTACGGATTTGCGGAGGGCGACAGGGTAACCGGATTCGTAGATGGTGACAACATGGCGGCTTTTGCTGATTATCTTGTTGTCAGTGCAAACAGGTGTTGTAAAATAGCGGAGCAGGTAAAACAAAAGCACATACTCGGCGAGCCGATAAAGTGCATAACAACAGTGGTGCGCGCGGCGCGACCGGAGGCGGGTGATGTCGGGGTTATTATGGGCTGCGGGCCGATGGGGTTGTGGTGCATACAGGCCATACACGGTAACTTAATGCAACAACTTATAGCTATAGACATTGATGATAGTAAGCTTGACCTTGCAAAAAAATACGGTGCGACACACACAATAAATTCGTTAAAAGAGGACGCCGTCGAGGTAGTAGCAGCGTTGACCGGTGAGCGCATGGCAGATTTTGTCATCGAGGGCACAGGTGCCGCTGCGCCACTTGCGGTTGCTGCTCAGTGCCTAAAAAGCGGCAGGGGAAAACTTGTTTTGATGAGTTCGCACGGTACCGGCATACAGTTTGATTTTAGAACTTTAATAGATAAAGGGGCGCAGATTTTACTCCCTCACCCGCCCTACTCCGCTGACGAAGATGAAGATATGGTGCGCGCGGTAGAGCTTATTAACAAAGGCGTGTTTGACATTGACGGACTTGTCACACACAGCTTTGCGTTGCAGGATATCAACAGTGCGTTTAAGGCGCTGTATGAAAAACCAATTGGATATTTAAAGGGTGTGGTTGTGCCATAGAATGAAGCCATATGACATTGACTTAATTCCACTGCATTTTATTTGATAAGGGCTGTGTAACAGCAAAAAAGGGCGGCACACCAACCTGATGTGCCGCCCTTAGACATCTCATGCGTGAAGCCTTTACGGTTTCATAATATTTTTTTGCACTACATCAACTATCTACGCCGGTCAACGGAGACAGCATAGCGCTCGATGACGGTGCAACGTAGGGGGTGTTGCCCCAGATAGCGTAGAGCACTGTATTCGTTGTAAACGCTGTGGTGAGGGGCAAGGGCGAGCCAACGCTGCTTGTGGACCATCCGTGGAAGTACATTCCGGGTGGTGCATAAGCTTGCATATTACGAAAGTGCATAGTATTGTACAGCTGAACCCCACTTCCCAACACTTGCGTTGCAAAGGTGCCGGGGACACCATTTAAGTCGAAGCGAATCTCAATAGGATCTGCATAGATGGCATAGAGCGTGACAGGTACTATGACAGGAAATTGATAACCGATAACAGCGCCACCCGGGGTGTATGACCAACCTACAAACTTTCTGTCACCATTGGTATTGGTTGCATAGTACATATCAAAAACTCTACCCTTTGCAAATTCCACTGTAAAGGTGTTATGTATCTCGGGGACAAAGGTTATCGTCACTGTCTCGGTAAAAATGGGGTACAAGGTTGTGTTGCTGTTAAATACAAAGTCGTCAGGAAGCGTCGCGCCGTTTGGTGTCAGCGACCAGCCTTTTAAGGATTGTCCTTGCGGTTCCAGTATATTGGGGAACGTGTCATCTGCTTGATACAACACACTTCCTGCCATGACCTGTACGCTGGCTTCAAAAGTTTCGCTCACTTGGCCGCCGTTAGGGACAAGTGTGATTGTGACGACCGGTTTCCACACGGCATAAAGGGTGGTACTTTGTGCAAAGCTTTGATTGTTGTATAGCACTGCCCCGTCTGGTGTCAGCGACCAGCCTGCAAAAGCGGTGCCACTTGGTGCAGTAACTGTAGCCGGGCTATTAGACATGGAGCCGGGCAAGGCAAACACTTGATTGGCCCCCGTAACTATGGCTTGCTGTGTGCCACCGCCTCCATTTGCGTCAAAGTTGACAGTTATGGTATCGGTCCATATTGCATAAAGCGTAACATCGCTTGCCATTCTATACAAAAATGCGGAGTTTTGATGATACCACTTTCTGTCTAGGCTCACATTGAGAAGTTCTCCGTTTGGCGAAAAGGACCAGCCAAAAAATCTTTTACCCTCCGGGGGCGTAAATGTGACCTCAACACTGTATCCCGCCGTCGGAAGTTCGGGCGAAGTGCCTTCTAATTCCGTTACGGGATTCATGGTGCCACTGCCGCCGTTTGCGTCAAAGCTAATGGTGTAAGGGGTTCTCCAGATAGCATAAAGCGTGGTTGCTTCATAAAAAACCACTTCATTTCCGTCTAAGACATCACCATTTGGTGTTTTTGACCAACCGAGAAAAGCTTTACCTTGCGGTGGTGTCATGTTGTTGCCTTGCCCAGGGGTTGGCAACTTTAGACCGATGTTGACGAATTGTCCATTTGCAAAGGTGTGTGGATCAATACTGCCGGTGCCGCCGTTTGCATCAAAAGAAACCGGCAGCGCGCTACTCCATCTGGCGTAGACCGTAGTGCTTTGTGTGGGGATAAAGAAAGATAAAATTTCGCTATCTTGCGTGAGAGACCATCCTTGAAAAACCATGCCTGCCGGCGGTGTGAGCGTGCTCACATAGGGGAAGTAGGTAGTTTGATGGGCAGGCACCTGCACGGAACTTTGTGTTCCACTGCCACCGTTTGCGTCATAAGTAATAGTGACACCTGTCGTCCAAATGGCATAAAGCGTGATGTCTTTCGTGACATTTCTCAGGTAGTCTGTCATGCCTTGTTCGTATTCTAAAGCATATGGATCTTCCGACCATCTCGCAAATATTTTCCCCTCCGGTGGTGTTAATGTTATGCCACTGCCAACAATAGGCAAGCTGACTAAAGACGTGTCTGCTGCTACTATAATCGAGTTCTGTGTGCCGCTGCCACCGTTTGCATCGAAACTGATGGTGTATGCCGTATCCCATATGGCATAGTAGACCGTGTCTTGCGTTGGCGCCACTTGGAAGCCTGTTAGTGCAGTGCCACTTGGGTCTGTGTTCCAACCCGCCAAGGTTTTGCCGGCAGGTGGTGTGATGGAATTGTAATAGTCATTCGGTATTGGCAATGCAAAAGAGATGCCGCTCTCTATCGTAAGAGCCTCCGGTGTTGTCCCTCCCGGATTTAGCGTGCCGCCGTTTAGATCAAAACTTATTTGTACGACATTTGCAATTGGCGCAACCGGGCTACCCGTCATTGTAGCACCCAGCATAGGCATCGCTTCTTGTACCTGTGTTGGAACCCAGACGGCATATACCGTCGTTGCTTCACTGAAGGTGTGGGTAGCACCAAGTACTGCCTCAGCCCCTGCGTCCTGTGTCAATGCCCAACCTGCAAACTCTTTATCCACCGGTGCTGTAAATGTGGTGCTTTCGGGCAGTGTTAATGGCGTGTTTTCGGTAGCGGTATCAGCCGCTTGACTTCCACCGCCGGTGTTTGCGTCGTATGTAATGGTGAAAGTATTGACGGCTGTCTCCGGCAACTGTGTCACGGTGATGGTCGTACTTTTTCTAAGAGTACCAAGAATGGCCGTAACGGTGAGTGGATCTGTTTGTGTTGCACCCACGACAAGGGTGGCTGTAGACTCATCGTATGTAAATCCGGTGTCCTCTTTATTGCCTTCAACTTCCCATTGAAGACCTTCAAGATTTTCACCAACAGCGCTTATCGTGACAGTGTCACCGGGGTTTGCCTGTGATGCTGAGGGCACAAGTGTAAGTTGCGCGTCTGTTGCATCGCTTCCCAGTGCCAACGCAGATATATCTAACATTTGCACACAAAAAAGCATTGCAAGTAGTAGCGGCATCAACTTTTTTCTCATGAGATTATTCATATTTAACATCTCTCCTATTTATCTTACTTTGTATAGCTAACGGCAATTTCTTAATATTGTAACATATATTTAGTAGTTTAGCATATATTTGCCATAAAATCAAGGTAAATATTATATGATGATGTGGTTTTTTTGCACCTGATTTCCAATTTTTTATCGCCACATTCGGATAGATAAAGAAATTAAAATGGTTTACCTTTGATGCTATAATAGCTACTATAACCGGAAGCACAAAGCTTGCTATCAGTCCTGTGCAAACATGTATTATCGCATTATCGATTCCGATCATTAACAGCACCATTCTAAGCCCCTTTGCAAGGATGGAATACCGAGAACAATAAATTTCTTTTTAAATTGTCAAAACTTTGTGCCCAAAGCCCCTAAACTTTTCTATAAAAGTGTCGATGATATATTTAAGAGTAGCTATAACGAGGCTCAACATGAAAATTAACGATACCGGCCGGCTGGCGGCACTAAATGCCTATACTAAAAACGAGAAGGTCGCAAAGCCTTCCGCTTCGGGCACCAAAACCGACAAGGTAAACATTTCCGGCAACCATTTTGACGCAAAGGCTTTGACCGGCTCCATCGCAAAGGAGCTGTCAAACGTACCGTCGTCGCGCATTGACGCTATAAAAGCATCGGTGGAAAACGGCAGCTATAATATCCCTGCCGACCTGCTCGCAGATGCACTGCTCGGTAAAATATAAGTTGCAACACCCTTTATTTTAGGGTATAATAACTATGTGGTTTTGCTTTTTTAGGAGTTGCACATGACCGTTTACCGGCAGTTTACAGACTTTTTACAGGAATATATCGAATTTTATGAGCAGGTCGAGTCTGCGGCACAGGAAAAGTTGCGCGTTGTGCTTTCCTACAATCTTGCAAATCTTGAAAAGATGATTAACGGTGATGAAGCTGTTATAATGCGTGCTCGTCAATATGAGCGCCGGCGTTTGGAAATTCAAGCGGAAATAGGTTATGCCAACCTGTCACTGCGCGATATCATCCAAAAGATGCCCGAGCAGGAGTCCGCAGAGCTTAACGTCATGTACAACCGACTTTCTACCCTGCTGGAAAGCATAAGGTTTTACAACAAGCGCACGGCTGATATTATAAATGATAATTTGTACGTCATCAACAAAGCGCGTGAACAGAGTAAACCTGCCGTCGAGGCAACGGTACGCATAGATGAAAAGGCATAAGGAGCTGATATGAGATCAACATTTATGGGCATACACACAGCCCTTTCCGGTATAACAACTTATCAAAAGTCCATTGACATCACAGGTCACAACCTTACCAACCTTTACACCGAGGGTTACACCCGTCAGCGCGCTGATGTCGTGTCCAACTCGCTTGCCGGCATGAGCAGATACGATGTCAACGGCGGCAAACTGCTTGCCGGACAGGGTTCTTCTATCAGCGGCATTGAGCAGATTCGCGATCCGTTTTTGGACAAGCGCTTTCGTGACGAGTACGCGACGGTTGCCTACCACGATGCCACGGCATCGGTGCTTGATGATATAGAGGCCACCCTTGACGAACTCGGCGAAACCGGCATTAAAAAATCCTTTGAGGACATTCTGTCGGCGCTAAAATCCTTTTCCACAAACCCCGATCAGGAGACAAACGCCACTATCGTCAAAAACGCTATGTTACAGCTAACTCAGACGATACAGCAGTTTGATGCAAAACTTGTCGAGATACACGACCAGCAAAAATTTGACCTTGACATAGCCGTCAAGGATCTCAACAGCATAACCGAGCGCATTGCCGTGCTGAACGAGGCAATTGCCGATGCCAACATACAAAACAGCGTCAGCATGGGGCCGACCTACGGTCCGAATGAGCTACTTGACGAGCGCAACCTGTTACTCGATCAACTTGCCTACTACGGAGAAATTAAGGTTGACGAGGTAGAGAACGGTGTTGTCAACGTCGAGATGGCAGGCGTGACTATCATCGACGGCTACGAGACAAATCCCCTTGTCTACGCCGAAACCTACACCGGCGATGTGACGATGACGTGGGGTAGCGACAACAGTAATCTTGCCACGGTTGGCGGCTCTTTAAAGGCGATTGCTGACATGATTAACGGCGCAGGTCCCAATCCTGCAAACCCCGACCAGAACTTTGAGCAGGGCGTGCCGTATTACCGCGATAAATTGGACGAGCTTGCGGCTACATTTGCCGAGGCATTCAACAACGTTATTCCACTGGACGGCGGTGGCTTTAAGACACTGTTCCACTCCACAGACGGGGGCGACATAACCGCCTCCACCATGTCTCTTGTCGACGACTGGCACAACAATTCCGCATACATCATGCAGGGTGTCGACACCGACGGCGAGCTTGACAATGGATACATTCTTTCCATGATTGAGCTGTTTGACAATCCACAATCCTTTTCGGAATACGAGGGCAGTTTTGACGGTTTTGTCACATTCATCAACACACAGATAGGTCAGCAAAAGGTATTTAACACCAGCCGTCTTGAGGCAACCGCCGCTGTTGCGGACGATATGCTCGACAGGCGTGATGCCATATCGGCTGTGTCGCAGGACGAGGAGGCCGCAAACCTGATGATGTACGAAAAGGCTTATCAGGCGGTCGCAAGGGTTATGACAACGATGGACGAGGCGCTCAACACCATAATAAACGGCATGGGTCTTGTCGGCAGATAACAGGAGGTAGCAAATGCGTGTAACACAGAGTAGTATGTCAAGAAACTACCTTAAGGCTTTGAATAACAATCTGTACAATTACAACGCTTCCAGCGAAAGGTTGCAGACAGGTTTAAAACTTAACAAGGTTTCGGATAACACTGCCGATGCGGCAAAGGCTTTTGCTGTGCGAGAGCAGATTTACAAAAAAGAACAGGCGCTGGATGGTATCCGCGACGCCGTGAACGAGCTGACAACCGCCGAGGGCGCACTTATGAGCGTCAACGATGTGTACAAGAAACGGCACCTACAGCGACGAGCAACGCGATATCGCTGCAACCGAGATGTTGAGCATACAAAAACAGCTGTTGCAGATAGCAAACAGCACCTATGGCACCAAACATCTTTTTGGTGGTACAAACAACAGCGAGGCACCGTTTAGCTTTGATGCAAACGGCAACGTGCTTTATAACGGTCAAAATGTAGATGAACTCCTTGCCTATGAGGCAACCATGACACTGGATCCGCCACTTGCGGCGGGCGAAGTGCTGACTGAGGGTACACCGGTTGTGCAGGTTGCTGCAGGTCCGCCCCCGACCTATACCCCAATGTCGGAAAACCTTGATATTTATATTGATATTGACCTTGGTTTGCAGGTGTCCGGCGACCGCGTCGATCCCAACAGCGCCGTTTTGCTGTCGGTCAATGGTCTTGACGCGTTTGGTTTTGGCATCGATGCTGGCGGTGATCCCGTCAACATCATCTCCTTTATCGGTGATGTGGCGGAGGCAATGTCCGCTAACGATACCGATCGTATGGGTGAACTGCTGGACAAATCCAAAGAGATACACACCAACCTCACAACAGCGCTTGCGGACATCGGCACAAGGTACAACTATCTTGAAAACACCGATGCCCGTTACGAAAAGGAGATAATAACTCTGCAATCCGCGCAAAACAGCCTTGAGGCGGTGGACTTTGAAAAAGAGCCCATCGACATGGAGATTTACGAGCGCGCATGGATGGTAACGTTGCAACTCGGCTCGCGCGTACTTCCCACATCACTTTTTGACTTTATGGGCTAAGTAATATTATGTTTACACCTACCGTCAACATAAACGCTATCAACGCCGGTTTCAGCTTCAGCACGACGCAGGCAAAGCTTACGTCTGAGGGTGGCTCGCCGGTGGGTGTTGATAACCTACAGCTTGACACGACACACGGCACCTTCGAAATGAAGACGACGATGCCGCGTATGCGTCAGGACAGTGTGGCTTTTTTCCGTGCGCTAAAGCAGGACGGTTTTACCGGCAACTATTCCGAATATACGGCAAAACTAGGTCAAGAAAACTACGACAAATGGGTGTCGGAAATTATAGATATGGGCAAACAGCTGGGTGAGTTGCACCTTGGCATCTCCCCCGGGCAGGTCATCGCACAGCGTATGGTGGCGGAGTCGGTGCCCAACATGCAGCTGGACTTTTTGCCAAAGGTCAAAGCGGATGTCTGGGTTGAAATTGGCGGTGTGGAAAAGCATTACAACGT
>CAYJFU010000032.1:0-25004 GCA_964369445.1 uncultured Oscillospiraceae bacterium
CCGGCTCAATCACAAGTTGCGCCTCGATATCCCTCATCGTGGCAATTGCGGTTTTTGCGTCGTCAAACAGGTGCATCATCTCGCTGTAGACGCTGCTACCGACCAAAAAGTCGTTGTGCTGTGACAGGTATCCTATCCTGCTCGTCTTGGCGTACTGCACCTCACCGCTGTCAAAGGACATCTCCTGTCCTATAATTTTGAGCAGTGTGGTTTTTCCGGCGCCGTTTTCGCCTATTATGGCTATGCGCTCACCGGCAAGCAGTCGTGCATTAACGCCTTTTAAAACCTCTGTGCCGCCGAAACCTTTTTTTATGTCCTTTATGTTTAAAACCATTAAGCCAGTCTCTCCGAAAGCCAGTTCAGCAGATACTCCACCACCTCTTCACGATTTGTTTCGTTTAGAAGCTCATGGCGTGCGCCCTCATACAGCTTGAGTGTTAAATCTTTGACGCCAGCTTCCTCGTAGAGTTTGTAGGCATTTTTGACACCGGTACCGTTGCCGCCTACGGGGTCTTTGTCGCCGCTTATAAACAGTACGGGCAGATCCTGTGGTGTACGCGCAATATAACGTGCCGTATTGCTTGTCCCATTTATTTTTATCAGCTCACGATAGGATGAAACGGTAAACTTAAAGGTGCATTTTTTATCTTTTATATAGATATTTTGTATCTCTTTGTCGCGCGTGAGCCATTCAACACCTGTCACTATTTCACCGAAGTTGTCATTAAACCCCTGTAGTAACAGCAGGTCCATTCTTGGTGAAAGTGCCTCTTCACCGTCTTTAAAACACAAAAAGTTAGTCATCAAAGCCGCTGCTTTTCGCTTGCGGTTAGGGCCTGCAGTGCCACTTATTATAAGACCGGACAGTTTGTCAACATCTTTTTTATATGTAAAGGCAAATGTGCGTGCAAAAAAGCTGCCCATACTGTGTCCAAGCATAAAGTATGGCAATCCCGGGTACTGCTCCTTTGTCATATGCATGACATTGCGCAGGTCGCAGAGCACCAAAAGGTGGCTGTTCTTGCCGCCAAAGTGCCCATCCATGCCGTGGTAGTCAGAGGTGAGACCGTGCCCAATGTGATCATTTGCAACAACGATAAATCCTGCATCGCACAGCTCGTTTGCAAACAGTTTGTAGCGTCCGATGTGCTCTGTCATGCCGTGGGATATCTGTACAATCCCGATTGGCTCTTTGCCCTGCGGTAACATGGTATATACTGCCAAATCGCCCATGTTGTCGCTAGATCTTAAACGGCTCATTGTAAAGTCTTGCATAATACCTCCTTTGTCAAAAAAATAACAGTTAGTCAAAACAACTTCGTGCTATTCTGTGCAAAATGTTAATTTTTTTATGTTTTTTTATTATTTTCTCATCAAGTAGACGTTTTTTATTGCCATTTGTTAATACTTATTGTAAAATTACAACATATCATGATGGGTTAGTATATTAAATGCAGTATGTATGTTGTAACTAAAATAATAACACTTTAACAAAATAAATGCAATAACTGTTTACTGATTTATCGTAATTTTACAACTGAATAATAAGGAGGGGGAGTCAATGGTCTGTAACTGTTGAGGCTTAAGTTAATTCGTCCCAAAATTACGTCATGAATTTTTAAAGATTGGCTTTGTTTAATTTACAGCGCCAAAAGGTTATTTGGAGGAAATAAGATGAAATTTATGATTTGTGTATTTCTTAGTGTAGCGCTACTAATTGGTTTTACGCCCATCACTGTACTGGGCGACTCTGAACAGGATGTTCTGTATGTTGAAAATTATTCCACAAGTAAAAGCACCATCTACTCCGGCGATATTTTTGACCTGACAATAAAAATTAAGGATGTCACTAACTATGCAGACAAGTTGGGTCTAATGCCCGGGGTCGTCCCCGATGGGGCGCTTGTGCGACTTGTCACCGACAGCAAAAGCGTTTTTGAGAGCAGTGAGCCGGCGGTAAAAGCTACCATCGAGTACACTATGGAGTCAACACCGCCTACATTCATACAGCTCCCGACCACTCCCTTTAGCATCACTGTCACTTTTAAAGATTTAAAGTATATCGGCGATGGCTCGGACAAAACTGTAAGTTTCGTGCTATCTTACATTGATGAAAACGACAAGGTGCTTACTGAATACTCCGAGCAGGAGTTGACCTTTAACATAAATGAGGTTGCTGTAAAACCTGATGATTCCTCCTCGGACGACATAGGCAGCTCCTCGGATAGTGCCTCAGACAGTGTCTCTAATTCAAAAAGCGATTCTACACCCGATAGCACGCCGACATCAAACAGCAATTCAAATTCCGACAGTGACACAAAGCCGCCAAGCTCGACGCCGGACTCTGTACCGGACAGCTCTGAGCCAACAAGCAATGAACCGGAGTCGGAACCGGAACCGCCATCATCTGAACCGGATGACACCGAGCCGGAAGAGCCGCTCGAAACAACACCGCCCGTTATACTGCCGAAAAGCACCTCATACGGCAGCGCTGATGTTATGGCAGGCGAGACATTTACACTGGAGGTTGTGGCGCAGAATGTAAGCACCGATGTTACTGTCAATCACCTTGTGGCTACCATTGTGTTGCCCGACGAAATGGTGCTTGTCGGCGACGGTAGCGGGGCTGTGCATTTCGACTCCGTCTCACCCGGCGAGCAGATAGTGACGAATTTCAGTTTAAAAGCTCATCACGCGGCCATTAATGAAACCGCTACCGTCGAGATTGTCTACACGGGATATTACCACAATGCTGACAACAATCTTGAAGACACCAAGATGGAGCACGCTATCGTCATACCCGTACACGAGCAGGAGCGCCTTGAAATAGCGCAGATTATAACACCTGAAACTATTTCTCACGGTGAAGAGTGCACCATAACCGTCAGCATCGTAAACAAAGGTGTATCGGCGGTAAGCAACATCAATGCAAATCTTTTCGGTGAGGGCGATCAAAAACTGTTTGAAAAGTGGGTTGGCACACTCGATGCTGGCGAGGAAAAGAGCATTATGTTTGACATAGAGGGTTTACAAACAGGTGAGTTGACAGGAAGTGTTATAATAGAATATGAGGATACATTACAGGTTGAAAAATTGTTGTCACAACGTTATAATATAGATGTACTATCTGTGACACCGACAGGTTTTCCGAACTTTGGCACACAGGGCACCGAGAAAAAGTCCATTGATGATGCCACCCATGTCGAGGATCCGCGACAGCTTTCAACTGATGTTATGAGCAACGTGGTCATGGTGATTCTAGCTGTCGGCATAGGCACATTTGCCGGAGGTTTTTTGATACACCGACTGCAAAAGGTAAAAAAACAACAGGAGCAATGACAATATGCGCGAGCTTGAATTTGATGCACTGACAGCCGGGGTAAAACTAGGCGGTCTCAACTCACAGCACACAATAAGGGTTTTGTTGTGCTATTTGATAGAAAAAGTGGGGGAGCCAATAACGCAACATCAACTGGAAATGGCTGCAGTGCACACCGAGCTTGTAAACTATTTTGAGTTTGGTGACGCTCTTTCACGGCTTGAAAAGCAAAATCTCGTCACGCTAAAAGACGGAGCATACACCATAACCAAAGATGGGCGCGAGGTGGCGCAAAGCCTTGCGAGTGACGTGCCCTACACCGTAAAAGAACAGGCACTGAATGTCGCTGTAAAGTGCCTTGATATATCAAAAATTGCAAAACACACCACTGTTAACATACAAAAAGTGTCGGACGAGCAGGGCTACAAGGTCACCTGTACCATCAAAGACGATTTCGGCGACATGTTTTCCACCAGTATATTGATGCCGGATGAGCAGTTGGCAAAACATGTAGAAAAGCGCCTGTTTTACAACGGAACAGCTGTATACAGTTGTATGCTTGCCGCACTGACCGGTGATCCCTCAATGTTTTCCGCCGCCATGAAAAGTTTTAAGGAAAGTTAATAACCTTTAAGCGCAAAGCGAGCAAGTATTTTTTTGCAAATTAGCTGTCGTACTAAAACAAATGTAAAATTCTGTTTCATTTTGGAGAGATTCCTTCGCCTTCGGCGGGGAAACTCTCCAAAAACACATATATCTTTTGTGTAAAGTGATTCCCTTATTTGGGAAAAGTTTATTATCCTCACCTTTCACAACATTTACATTGTATTAACGCAAATACTATGCTATAATGAAGTGTAAAACCCAAAGTAATGAAAAGGAACCTTTATGCTTCGTGTCGGCCTTGATATCGGCTCTACAACAATAAAATGTCTCGTTTTGGACGAAAACAACGATATAAAGTATACCAGTTATGAGCGCCACCTCTCTCAGATAACGGACAAGGCAACGGCACTGCTAAAAGCTATAGGTGAACAGTTTCCAACCGAAAAACAAGTATGCGTTAGCATATCCGGCTCTGCAGGCATGGGTCTCGCACAGCAGCTTGGCGTACCGTTTGTGCAGGAGGTCTATGCAACACGGCTTGCGGTCAAACGTAACCTGCCAGACACCGACGTCGTCATAGAGCTTGGCGGCGAGGATGCAAAAATCCTGTTCGTCAGCGGTCTTACCGAGGTGCGTATGAACGGCTCTTGCGCCGGTGGCACAGGTGCTTTTATCGACCAGATGGCGACGCTTTTACATATATCCCCTACCGAGCTTAACGACATTGCAAAACAACATAAAAAACTTTACAATATCGCCTCTCGATGCGGTGTATTTGCCAAATCCGACATTCAACCCCTGTTAAATCAGGGCGCAAAAAAAGAGGATGTCGCCGCCAGCATACTGTCCGCCGTCGTCAGCCAGACGATAGCCGGACTTGCTCAGGGGCGCAAAATTAAGGGTAACGTCGTGTATCTTGGCGGTCCTTTAAGCTTTTTTTCGGAGCTTAGAGGATGTTTTGACACTGCACTAGGACACAAGGGCACACTGCCCGACAACGCGCTTTACTATGTAGCACTCGGTGCCGCCCTGTCCGATACCGACGCACAGCCCACCGATCTGCTTGGACTGTGTTCTAAAATAGTCAAGGCCCACTCACAGCACAGCTACAACAGCTGCGAGCCGCTATTTAAGGATCAAGACGAATACAATCACTTTGCAAACCGTCACGGCATCGGCAAAGAAATCACAACACACGAACCATGCGGAAAGGCTTATCTGGGCATAGATGCCGGCTCAACAACGTTAAAAGCTGTACTGCTAAACGAGCAGGAACAGATAATCTGTTACAAATACATGCAAAACGGTGGCACGCCCGTGCCGCTTGTCAAACAGTTTTTGCTTGATGTGTACAAACAGTATCCCGATATTGAGATAGCGGGGTTTGCTACCACCGGTTACGGTGAGCAGATAATAAAAAATGCGTTTATGGCGGATGATGGCATCGTTGAGACGGTGGCACATCTTACTGCGGCGAAAAAATACAACCCCAAAGTTGACTTTATCATCGACATCGGCGGTCAGGACATCAAGTGCTTTAAAATCCGTAACGGCAGTATCGACAACATCTTTTTAAACGAGGCATGTTCCTCGGGTTGTGGGTCTTTTTTGCAGACGTTCGCTGAAGCGCTCGGCGAAAACATCGCCGATTTTGCAAAGCTCGGACTATTTGCACAGCGCCCTGTCGACCTTGGCTCGCGCTGTACCGTGTTTATGAACTCCTCCGTTAAGCAGGCGCAAAAAGACGGCGCTACTATTGAAAACATCAGCGCAGGTCTTTCGATAAGCGTGGTAAAAAACGCTATTTACAAAGTTATACGCGCCGCAAGCGCCGACTCCCTCGGTCATCACATCGTGGTGCAGGGTGGCACGTTCTTGAACGATGCGGTTTTGCGCTCCTTTGAAAACGAGATAGGTCGCCACGTCACGCGCCCGAACATAGCAGGCCTTATGGGTGCATTCGGCGCGGCACTCTACATAAAAAACCCCGGCAAAGGCACAAGTGACATTTTAAACGCCGGGCAACTGTCCGACTTTTACCACGAGGTTAAATCTGCCACATGCGGCAAATGTACCAACAAGTGCAAACTTACAATTAATACATTCGACGGCGGCAGAAAGTTTATAAGCGGAAACCGCTGTGAAAAACCCGTCACCGACAACAAAAACACCGTCCACTACAACATGTTCGAGTACAAAAAGCAACTGCTAGACAGCTACCACAACTTTGAAGGCAAGCGGCAATCGGTCGGCATACCGCTCGGCCTCAATATGTACGAGCTGCTACCGTTTTGGCACAGCTTTTTCAAAACGCTGGGTTTTGGCGTGGTCATAAGCGGACACTCCACAAGGGAATTGTACCTGAGAGGGCAACACACCATCCCCTCTGACACGGTGTGCTACCCGGCAAAAATTATCCACGGACACATCGAAGAGCTAATTGACAAAGGTGTCGACGCAGTTTTTTACCCCTGCATGAGCTACAACCTCGACGAGGATCTCGGCGACAACCATTACAACTGCCCCGTTGTCGCCTACTACCCCGAGGTTATAGGGGCCAATGTGTCGGCGCTCAAATCCACACCGTTTATCGGCGATTACCTCGGTCTGCACCGCCGCCGTGATTTCCCCAAAAAGATTCACGCGCTTTTACAGCGCTACTTTGGCAACCTCAGTCTGCGCGAGGTCAAAATCGCCGCTGACAACGCATATGCCGAGCACAACAGCTTTATGGACAAGGTTCGCAAAAAGGGTGAGCAATATCTGCGTCTTGCAATAGAAAAGCAACTTCCAACTATCATTCTCGCCGGTCGCCCGTACCACCTCGACCCTGAAATAAACCACGGCATTGATAAGCTCATCTGCGACAGCGGTTCCGTACTACTTACCGAGGATGCCGTCAGCCATCTTGCCGGCAGGTTCAGCACAACCGTTTTAAACCAGTGGACATACCACTCCCGCCTTTACGCCGCGGCACATTACATCACCGAGACGGATTATCGCGACATACATCTTGTACAGCTGGTGTCCTTTGGGTGCGGTGTCGATGCGATAACCACCGATGAGATACGCAAGATTCTCGAGGCTAAGGGCAAAATTTACACGCAAATTAAAATAGATGAAATAACAAACCTCGGCGCGGTTAACATACGTCTGCGCAGTCTGTTTGCGGCGGCACAGGAGAAAAATAATGAGCAGGATTGAGTTTACAAAACAGATGAAACAGGACTACACAATACTGTTTCCCAACATGTGCGACATACATTTTCGAATATTGCTTAACGTTTTTAAAAGTTACGGTTATAAACTGGATCTTTTAAACGACACCGATCAGCGTGTTATCGACGAGGGACTTAAATATGTCCACAACGATACCTGCTATCCGGCGCTGTTGACCATAGGTCAGATGATAGCGGCACTTAAAAGCGGCCGATATGACCTGTCAAAAACAGCACTGCTCATGACCCAAACCGGCGGCGGTTGTCGCGCCTCAAACTACATACATCTTTTGCGAAAAGGCTTAAAAAACGCAGGCCTTGGGCACATACCGGTCATATCGCTCAACATAAGCGGTCTTGAAAAAAACAGTGGCTTTAAGATAACGTTGCCGATGTTGCGCCGCGCCCTTGCCGCCATAATTTACGGCGACATGCTGATGCTTTTGCAAAATCAGGTTCGCCCATATGAGCAAAATGTCGGTGACACCGAGGCACTTGTTAACAAATGGACACAGCGCATAAGCGAAGATTTTCGCCACAGCCGCTCCTTTAAAAAAGCTGACATACAGCAAAACCTGAGCAACATAATTACGGATTTTGACGCAGTGCCTGTCCATCGCATCAAAAAGGCACGCGTGGGCATCGTCGGTGAGATTTACGTTAAATACTCGCCGCTTGCCAATAACAATCTGGAGCAGTTTTTGCACGAGCAGGACTGTGAGGTCATGGTGCCGGGCCTGCTTGCATTTTTACTGTTTAAGGTGGACAATCGCATTGAAGATATAAAGCTGTACGGCGGTAACATGGCAAAAAAAGGTGTTGTCACGGTGCTGTATAACTTTTTGACCGGCTTTGAGACGATGATGCTGGAAGCGCTAAAGGGAAGCCGCTTTGTCGCACCCTCCAGTTACGAGCACCTAAAAAAGCTTGTCGTGCCGCTCATAGGGCACGGTTGCAAAATGGGCGAGGGTTGGTTGCTGACCGCCGAGATGATGGAGCTTATCGAGCAAGGGTATGAAAACATCGTCTGTGCACAGCCTTTTGGATGCCTGCCCAACCACATTGTCGGCAAAGGTATGATAAGAAAAATAAGGACTATACACCCACAGGCTAATATAGTCCCCATTGATTACGACCCCGGTGCCACCAAGGTCAACCAGGAAAACAGGATAAAGCTTATGCTGTCTATTGCTAAAGAACAACTTTAATTGTCTATTAGCAATTAAAATAGACTGATCTAATTTTGTAGGGTGTGTCGAAACTGTTTGTCACCGTGGCTATTGCTGGTGCTCCTGTCTCAGCCGTCTTTTTTCCGCCACCTCATAATCCGACTCTTCTTTTCTGTCGGGGTTATGGGGTGGCGTTGTGCTGTCGGTTATCTCGCCGGTAAAGTTGTTCATGTTAAGCTGTGCCAGATACTCCAGCAGTTCGCTGTCGTTTTTGCTTGAATGATAGTCCTGCATATTAACCTCCGTTGTTTTTTAGTTTGTTATTAAATTAAAACCATTCGGGTTTTTCACATTTTTTGTGTTTTGGATTATTTCCCACGTCGCGGCAAAAGAATTAATATAAAAAGGAAACTATAGTTCGACACACATCTGATTCTTTATTGTATAAAATTAACTAACTCGATTCGGAACGAGTTGAGATGAGCAGATTTTGAATAATTTTTTCGTTCTGAGTTAAGCAACTTAATACAATGCAAATTCTATCGTCACATCAAGGCGGAAAAATCGACAAAATTGTCCAGCTGAACACATGTGTCAACACGATTTAAATCTAGTATTGCCAACTCGCTGGGCTTTTAAGCATAGAAATTTGAACAACCATAACTTTCGGTAGATGGCTGTTCCATGTTTAATTAGGACAACCACCCCAGCCTTCGGTGGGGTGGTTGTCCTAATAATATATCATTTTTGTAATTAAGCAGCTGAAAACCAACACAACAGTTTAACGCAACTGTTTCCTTAGATGGTGTGTTGACATCAAAAAAAGCAAAATGCAGGCCGAGTGGTGCTCCTACCGGCACCGTTTACAAGCGATGTCAGTTTTCTCCAAGTGTTACATCCAACTATACCGTCAGCGGTTAAGCCGTATTGACGTTGAAAACTTTTAACTGCATCGTATGTGCCCCTGCCGAAATTGCCATCAAGACCGTTTGTATCGTACCCCAGTGCACCCAGTGCGTCCTGCAAAACTAAAACGTAGTTGGACAAACTGCCAAGGCGCTGTGTGGGATAGCCGGTAGAACAAGCCGGTGTGCCGCGTCTTCTGTCAAAGTGCACCCATGTTGGTGTCAATGATATAGGTTCGACATAACCCCATACACCTAAATCAATTGCCAAACGGTATATCCTCTCGCGGCTTGCGTAGCTGAGCGTCTGACCTACATCAAAGGATACACCGGCGTAATGCTGACTCATGTCGGAATGACCGCCCTCCCATATACGTTTAAAAGCAAAACCTACCGGAATACCGCGCCCGTAAGCCCTACGCGTGGTGTTCCACGCATCCATTGCAAGTTTGCTTGTCCACAGCACATCGCTGTTTGACGATCCTCTAAACTCCCTGACAAGCAACGTCCTTTGGTAGGAATAAGGCATCGGGTCACACTCGTCACGGTAAAAAATTTCCATTCTGTCTGCCGGGTTGTTAAACACAATTATTTTTGCCACAAATTTCACCCCCTTTCATACTAAAATGCGGGAGTTGTCAATTTGATAGGCGGCAATAATGTAAATTGGTTTATCAGTATATCTGCCCCGCAGTAAGCAGGGCAGATATACGTTAACACTTCTAATATTGCGTTAGACAACCCCATGAAACATAATATGAAACAGGGTGTTAGTTTGCTTTTTACTATTGTTTTACGTTGAATGTGTCATAGATATTCTTTGCGACATTTGTATTGATACCTGCGCTTTTAAGCTCTTCTATCGTCGCTTTTTTAATTCTTTTAATAGTTTTAAATGTAGAGAAAAGTTTTTTTTGCGTAACCTCCCCCACACCTGCTATTGCGGATAGTTCCGACACATAGCGCTTGTTTTTATCCCTTATTCGCTCGTAGCTTATGGCAAACCGGTGCGTTTCGTCCTGTATTGCCGTCACAAACGCAAAGACATCCTTTTGCATGGACAGTGCTATCTCACCACCGGTGCCGACCAGTGCCCTTGTGCGATGTTTTTTGTCCTTGACCATGCCAAAAAACGGCACGCCCTCAAATGCGGTGCCCTTTGCAACGGCTAGTGCGCTGTTGAGCTGTCCCAAACCACCGTCGATAAACACCAGTGATGGCAGTGTCGCAAAGTTGTCGTCGGTTTTTTCATCAAAGTTTCTTATACGCCTTGAAATCACCTCGCCCATACTGGCATAGTCGTCGATACCGACAACGGTACGCATCGCAAAGCGTCGATATGCTGCCTTTAACGGTTTACCGCGTGAAAACACCACCATACCTGCCACCGACGTGCCCTCGCCCCAGTTGCTGATGTCAAACGCTTCAATCCGCTCGGGCGGCGAGGGGAGATTTAAAAGTTTTGCAAGGTTGTCGACCACCCTGTCCGTTTTGCTTGTCCTGCCGGCATCGCGTGACAGCACTTCGCCGCCGTTAAGAAGTGCCATGTTTATCAGTGCGCGCCCATTGCCCTTTTGCGGCACCGTCAGGTTGACGTTTTTACCGTAACGTTCGGTAAAAAGTTGCTGTATGAGATCCTTGCCATCAAAGTCCTCGTCCACCAAAATGCGCGCCGGTAGCGGCAGTTCGCCGTTATAGTATTGCAATAAAAACTCTTCACGTATGGTTGCCATGTCCGGCTCGATAAACAAAAAATCCTTTTTGTCAAAAAGCCTACCTCCGCGAAAGCGCAGTACTACGACCACCGCGCGGTTGTGGTAATGCACCGCCGCGATTACATCCTGCTCTATGTTTTCGGCCAGAGCCACCTTTTGGCCTTTGTTCATGTTTTGAATGGCGTTGATCTGGTTGCGCAACACCGCCGCCTTTTCAAACTCCAGTGCATCGGACGCCTGCATCATGCGCTCTTTCAGCATCGCAAGCAACTGTGTTTGGCCTTTTTTTATAAGTGTGACCGCACCGCTCAGCGCCGTATCGTACTCATCTTTGCTTATTTTTCCGGTACAAACCCCCATGCATCGCTTTATGTGTAGGTTTAGACAGGGGCGCTCCTTGCGAAAATCCGCCGGAAACCTGCGTGAGCACACCGGCAACCTAAATGCAGTATTTGCTGTCTCAGCCATCTCACGCACGGCAAAAGAGCTGGTAAATGGCCCAACATATTCCGCGCCGTCGTCGGTTTTTTGCAGTGCTGCCTGTACACGCGGATACTCCTCGTTTGTTATTTTAATATAGCTGTAACCTTTATCATCTTTCAAAAGTATGTTATATTTAGGGCTGTGCAATTTTATCTGGCTGCACTCCAAAACAAGCGCTTCAAACTCACTGTTTGTGACAATGGTGTCAAAATCCTCCACCGCCTCCACCATACGGCGCACCTTTGGCGGATGATTTCCGTCACGAAAATACTGGCTTACGCGCTTTTGCAACTCTTTCGCTTTTCCTACATAAACAATACGCCCCCCTCTACCCTTCATCAAATAGATGCCGGGCAGTAATGGGAGCGTTTTAGCTTTAAGTAGCAGCTGCTGTTTTGTCACAGGCTTTTATGCTAGTCGGAAAAACCGGAGTTGACGAGCTTTACAAGACCCTCGACAGCGGCAACCTCATCGGAACCGTCAGCTATGACACGGATTGTTGTGCCGCCGACAATACCAAGGGATAACACACCGAGCAGACTTTTTGCATTAACTCTGCGTTCTTCTTTCTCAACCCATATGGAAGACTTGAACTCATTAGCCTTCTGAATAAAAAATGTTGCGGGACGTGCGTGCAAGCCCACCTGATTTTCTACCGTAACCTCTTTAATTATCATCTAACCTCTCCTACTTTGGTTTAATCTTATCATACCTAAAAGCTCGGGTTATGTCAAGCTATTTTTATAAAGTCTTTACAAAATACACAAAATATTTTTATACATAATCAATATATTTGTTCTGCAATAACCACAACTACGTCACTAATTGCTGTTATCTTCTACATATCGCACGACATCCCCGACCGTTTTAAACACGTCCTCACTGTCGTCGGGTATTTCAATTAAAAATTCATCCTCAAGGCTCATAACAATATCGACGAGGTCGAGGGAATCCGCATCAAAATCATCACGCAAATTTGAATCCATCGTAATTTTATCGGGATCAATGTCCAGTTCTTGACTGATAATGTCTTTAATTTTATCGAATATCATAACACTCTCCTTATCAATTATATTCACTGTCACGGTAGTTTGTTACCGGTGCTCCTATAAATTTCATACCATTGCTGGCGTGTAAGCTGTACGTTTTGTGCGTCAAGCATTTTAATAAGTCGGTCGACATTTGTGGTGCCGAGTATCGTTTGCATGTTTGCCGGATGACGCATTATCCACGCTATGGCAACCGCTGACTTGTCTGTTGACTGCTCATTTGCGATATGTTCAAGCACTCTATTCAGCTGAACAAATTTATCATTGTCTAAAACCACACCCTCAAAGCACCCATACTGCAATGGTGACCACGCCTGTAAAGTAATGTTGTGTAGGCGGCAGTACTCTAAAATTCCGCCGTCGCGCATGGTTGCCGCGTCGTTTTGCATGTTCACGTTGATTCCGGCGTCAATAATGCCGGTGTGTGCTACCCCAAACTGCACCTGATTGACGAGCAACGGCTGATTTATATACGCCCCGAGCAGTGCAAGTTGATAGGGATTTTGATTGCTCATACCGAAATGTCGCACCTTGCCGCAATGGTATAGGCTGTCAAATGCCGCCGCAACCTCTTCGGGCTCAACGAGAGTATCGGGGCGATGCAACAACAAAATATCAAGGTAGTCGGTGTTTAACCTTTTTAGTATTCCGTCCACCGATGAAAGTATATGCTCTTTTGAAAAATCATATTCGCCCTGTTTTATACCACATTTGGACTGAATTATAAGTTGCTCACGTTTGGCGGGCGAGGTGATAACAGTATTGCCGAACACCTGCTCCGACATTCCGCCACCGTATATATCGGCATGGTCAAAAAAGTTTACACCGCGCTCTAATGCAGCGTCCACCAGTGCAGCTACCTCTTTTTCGGCCATCTGCGATATACGCATACAACCAAGTATAATTGCCGGCACTTTAAGGTCACTTTTTCCTAAATTAATTATTTTCATCTTCACCTATTTTTATCCAAATGCTAAGTTGTGTCAACACTAGTTGAAATGAGCAAATTTTGTACACTTGAGTCGACGCTATCTAAACCATTAAACATTATATATAGTAATTTTGCCCGTTTGTCAAGTGTTTTTAAGAAAAAAGTTCTCCTCTGTCAAAGTTTTGTTGTCATAAACAGTTTTATGTGTTACAATATTACGGTAATATGCCGCTATTTATGCATTAGAATGTTTTGACAAACACACTAATATACTCAAATAAAGGGTGATGGGCGGTATATAAGTGCACCCTACCCACTTCTCAAACAGACGCTTATTAACCATCGGAGTTTACCATGACAATTGCAGACGGAATATTTCAAGGAATTATACAAGGTGTAACGGAATTTTTACCCATTTCAAGTAGCGGACACCTCTCACTTTATCAGCATTTTACAAATAACAGCGGTGAGGGCGCGTTGTCGTTTTCGCTAATGCTTCATCTTGGCACCCTACTTGCGGTTTGTATCGTCTATCGTCAGGATATACTGGATCTTGTCAAAGAGCTGGGGCTGTGTGTTGCTGACATTTTCAAGGGACGGTTTTCCTTTAAAACCGACAAACCTCAGCGCAAACTGCTTTTTATGCTTGTTGTCGCAACGCTTCCGCTGTTTGCAGTGGTTTGGGCAATGGACTTCATCGAAAGCTTTGCACAGGACAGCGACATCATCGTTGAGGGTATCAGCTTTTTGATAACCTCTTGCCTTTTGTTCTTTGCAAGCCGGCAGAAGTCCGGCACTATAACCGCAAAGGAAGCAAAAGTTCCCACCGCCCTGTTTGTCGGACTGGCGCAGGTGCTCGCACTGTTCCCCGGCGTGTCACGGAGCGGATCCACCGTCTCGGCAGGTCTTATGCAGGGATACAAAAAAAGTTTTGCCGTCAAGCTGTCGTTTTTGATGGGCATACCGGCGATACTGGGTGGTACGGTGCTTGATACCGTCGACATGATACAGACCGGCTCTACACTTGAGGTTGCACCGGTGGCGGTCGGTTTTGTAACGGCTCTGATAGCAGGTATCGCCAGCATAAAGCTATTGCAGTTTGTGCTAAAAACGGATAAACTTTTTATATTTGCTATCTACACGCTTATACTGGGACTCACAACGGTCGGCATCGGCATTTTCGAGCACCTATAATCGGCAAAGCATCACTAAAACAAAAGGAATTTTAAGACATGGCAACACGCAAAACAACCACCAAACCGCGCAGTAGTGCACAGAAAAAAACCAAAAAGAACGACAACCACATTTTGACAAGCATTGTGCTGTTCGGACTTGGCATATTTCTTATCGTGCTTAGCTTTACATCCGGCGCGGCGGCATGGACGTTTATACAGGACATTTATTTTTACACATTCGGTTACGGTGGTTACATAGTTGGCTTTTTAATGCTGTACATAGCTCTGCTTATCGCCATGCACCGTCCTTTTAAAGCAAAGATAGTGTTCAGCGCCATTATTATACTGCTCGCCTCCGGCATACTGTTTGTCTTTTCCGACATCGAGGCGCAGGGCGAGGGTTTTTTCAACCAACTCATTGACATCGTGACGCTAGGTAACTCAGGGCCGGGTGGTCTTGCGGTCGCCATGTTCGGATGGCCGCTTGTTGCTGCGTTCGGGCGTCCCGTTGCCAACATTATCGTCGTGTTGCTGTGCGCGCTGTTTTTTATGCTGTTGACAAGCATAACCCCCTACGACATAATACTTTTCTTTAAAAAGGCGTTTTTTGCCTTGGTTTCTCTGTGGTCAAGTGATGGCTATGTCGAGGACGAGGAGGAGGACGACGACGAACCCTCACCATTTGAAACGGATAACAGAAGCAAACTTAAAAAACAGATTGTAGAGCAACCCAAACGCACGCAACCGCGCCGTCTGCGTGTCAAGCGCAACATCGACATTCCACTGGGTGACGATGCAAAAACCGAAGTGGTGGAATCGTCGCCGTTTGTGCCGACAGCCGGTGTCACGGAAAACGGTTTTGAGCGTTCATCAGCGCTGTCCGCGCCATCGAAAAGCACTGTCGAGCTGAGCGATGAAGAGACACAGCAGGTCATGCAGGCGGAAGAGGGCTTTGAAAAGTCCACCAAGTACATCCTTGAGAGCAACAAGAAGATTGAAGAAAAGCAGGGCACCGAAAACTCGCCCGGTATCGAAAGGTTAATTGAGAAGGCTGTTTCCAAAAAACTGGAGGAACAAGATTATTTTGCCGCGCCGGTACCCGAGTTATACGGATACGAACTGCCAAGCCTTGACTTTTTCGAGCAACAGCGCACGGTGTCGGAGGCAGGGGCTCACGAAGAGATGCGTCAAACCGCCGATCTGCTTGTCAACACGTTGAAAAGTTTTAGCGTACAGACGAGAATGATGGACATAAGCCGCGGCCCCACGATTACGCGATACGAACTGCAACCACTTGCCGGCGTTAAAATAAGCAAGATAACGGCGCTTGCCGACGACATCGCGCTCAACCTCGCCACCGCCGGTGTGCGTATTGAAGCACCTATCCCCAACAAGGCTGCGGTCGGTATCGAAGTGCCCAACAAGACCTCGGTCGCCGTGGGCATACGTAGCGTGCTGGAAAGCCGTGAGTTTAACCAAAATACCTCGCCGCTGACGATAGCGCTCGGGCAGGATATCGCAGGACAGGTGCAGATAGCGGATCTCACGCGTATGCCTCACCTGCTGATAGCCGGTTCCACCGGTAGCGGTAAGTCGGTGTGTATCAACAGCTGTATCATCAGCTTTTTGTGCAAGGCTACACCGGAAAAACTTCGTTTAATACTTATCGACCCCAAAGTCGTTGAACTCTCCGACTACAACGGCATACCCCATCTGCTCATGCCGGTTGTCACCGAACCGCGTAAAGCAGCAGGGGCTCTGGGTGCCGCCGTTGCCGAGATGGAACGCCGTTACCATGAGTTTGCCGCTAACAATGTAAGGGATATAAATAGCTACAACAAGCTTGCAGCACGCAGTGAAGAGCACGAGCCGATGCCGTTTATAGCTATCATCATCGACGAGCTTGCCGACCTTATGATGGTGTCCGGCAAGGAGGTTGAAGACTACATCTGCCGCATAGCACAAAAGGCGCGCGCGGCGGGCATGCACCTTATCGTGGCTACACAGCGCCCCTCCGTCGATGTTATCACCGGTCTTATCAAGGCGAACATCCCCTCACGCATAGCGTTTGCGGTGTCAAGTCAGGTGGACAGCCGAACCATACTTGACGGTGGCGGTGCGGAAAAACTGCTTGGGCGCGGCGATATGCTTTATATGCCTGTAGGCGCCGGCAAGCCGCTTCGCATACAGGGAAACTTTGTCAAGGACAGCGAGATAACAAACGTGCTGAATTTTGTTAAAAAACAGCAAAAAGCGGACTACGATGAAGAGCTTATCGAAAGTGCCGAAAAAATAGCCGCCGCCCCTCCGGCAAAAGGAGGCAAAGGTGGTGCGGGTGCCGCCGCCGATGGCGACAGCGCGGACAGGGACAGCATGTTTTGGGATGCGGCAGAGGTGGTTATCGACGCCGGCATGGCATCGACATCACTGTTACAGCGCCGCCTTAAACTGGGTTATGCGCGCGCCGCACGCATCATGGACGAGCTTGAAGCTGCCGGAATCATCGGCAAGTACGAGGGCGCAAAACCGCGCAGTGTCATGATGACAAGACAACAGCTAATGGAACGAAAGGTCGCAAATTGAGTGAGGGGTTTTTACCGATAACATACAAAGAGCTGGCGCAGGGCGGTCGTCCTTATGCTGACTTTGTGCTTGTAACGGGCGATGCGTATGTCGACCACCCGAGTTTCGGTGCCGCTGTCATCGGTCGTTTGCTGGAAAGTCAGGGGTTTAGCGTTGCAGTGCTCGCTCAGCCGCGCTTTGACAACGAGCAGGACTTTAAACGGTTTCGCCGTCCGCGCTACGCGTTTTTGGTGACCGGCGGTAACATCGACAGCATGGTGGCACACTACAGCGTTGCCAAAAAAAGACGCAAGATCGACGATTACTCCCCCGGCGGGCGTGGCAATCTGCGCCCCGACAGGGCGGCGACGGTCTACGCACAGCTTGCAAAAAAGGCATATCCCGATGTGCCGGTCATACTGGGCGGTCTGGAGGCTAGTTTGCGCCGCTTTGCCCACTATGACTACTGGTCGGACAGCGTCATGCCATCGATAATGGAAAGGACAAGAGCTGACCTGCTTGTATACGGCATGGGAGAGCGCACCATAACCGAGATAGCCAAAAGATTTAAAGAGCGCAAAACGGTAGGTGACATGACCGATATCGCCGGCTGTTGTTATGCCGTCGACAGCGAGGAACAGCTCCCAAGCAAAGCTTTAAAGCTGCCTAGCCTGCGCAAGGTCACCGTCGACAAGACAGCTCACCTTGAGTGCACAATGACACAGCAACAGCACACCGACAGCATAACCGCCGATGTGCTGTATCAAAAGCAACAAGACATTTACGTCGTGCAAAACCCACCTGCCGCACCACTTGGCGGCGAGGCTCTCGATGCCGTGTACGACCTACCTTATAAAAGGGCACCGCACCCGTGCTATGACAGCATGGGAGGAGTTAAATCCATCGAAGAGGTGCAGTTTTCCATAATACACAACCGTGGATGTTACGGCGGATGCAACTTTTGCGCCCTTACCATGCATCAGGGCAGGACGGTCACGGCGCGCAGTCACGACAGCGTACTGCGCGAAGCAAAGCTTATAATCGACATGCCGAACTTTAAGGGATATATTCATGATGTCGGCGGCCCCACGGCAAACTTCCGTGGCCCTGCCTGCAAAAAGCAACTTACAAAAGGTGTTTGCCGACACAGGCAGTGCCTGTTCCCCTCCCCCTGCCCCGAGCTTATCGTCGACCACAGCGATTACGCTAGCCTGCTACGTAAACTTGCGGCTCTGCCCAAGGTAAAAAAGGTGTTTGTGCGCAGTGGCATACGCTATGACTATATAATGGCGGACAAGGACAGAACATTTTTAAAGCAACTTGTGAGCAACCATGTCAGCGGACAACTTAAGGTCGCGCCGGAGCACAGTGAGGCTTCACCGCTTTACTACATGGGTAAACCGTCGGTAAAGGTTTTTGACGATTTTAAATCGCTTTACATGGCGCTTTCAAAAAAGGCCGGTAAAAAACAATACCTCGTCCCTTATCTTATGAGCAGCCACCCGGGGTGCACAGTTAAGCATGCAAGAAATCTGTGCGCATATCTCACAAAGCACCGGCTACACCCCGAACAGGTGCAGGATTTTTACCCCACGCCGGGCACAGTGTCCACCGCAATGTTTTATTCTGGGCTGTGCAGTAAGACGAAAAAACCGATTTTCATAGCGCGCACACCGTCGGAAAAATCCGCACAGCGCACGTTGTTGGCCGGTATGCGGCGCAGGTAAGCAATTTTCATGATTTTTGTTAAATTTTAAGCACTACTTCCCCTCACCGACAGCGGGGGAAGCAAACGAAAAAATATTCGTCACTTAAGTTATTGACATTGACATATTTTGCGTTATAATATATTTGTAATGCATATATTAGCTTTGTTAACTTAATATGAAGAAATGCCGTTCGCCCGTCTTTTCTATCGCCTAGGCAAGGAGAAAAGAACAAAAAGAAAAACAGTTGTATTTTTGAGGGTGTGATGATGTTTTATTCGTTTTAAATTAGCAGAATCTCAATTTCATCAGGAGACAGGACATGGTTAAGAATTACATGGAGCATCTTGTAGAACTCTACTTTGACGAAGTTTTAGCGGTAGCAGACAAGACACATGATGTGTGCGGTTGTGACAAGTGCCGTGAGGATATCACCGCCAGAGCATTAAATCAACTCAGACCTTTTTATGTCACCAGTAAGCGCGGTGAAGTTTTTGCGGAATACGCAAATCTTCAGGTGCAATACAAAGCCGATGTCTACGGTGCTTTGACGCGCTCGATAGCTTTTGTCAACTCACACCGCACCTGCGGAAACTGACGGTTACCGGTGTGGGAACGCAGTAGTTATAGAGGTACAACTATATCCGCCCCTACATACGGCGGGGGCGGATATGCTAATTAACGCCAATAGCCGTTCCTACCGTTAGAGCTTGCTTGTGACCTGCTCAAACACTGCCTTTAGTGCGCCGAAATCCATCGCATCTACATAATATTTTTCTATATCATCGTGAACGGATTTTGCCTGTGACAACATAAGTTGTGCTTGGCTTAACAGTTCTACGGTTGTGGTTCTGTTGAATTTAAGTCGCTTTTTACGTCCCCTTAGTTGCTCGGGGATCAAAAAGCGGCTACTTTTTATTACCTCGACATTGCCAAACTCAAAACCGGTAAACTCGTTACGTGTCACAATGGCCAGCGACAGCGACGGTATGATGATATGCTCTATCTTTTCATAGGGTGACATGGCACAGTAGCAGGTGTAAACGTCAAGTCCTTTACTTATGGCATCATCGCGCACCACCGACAGTATTTTTTTCGAGATAAAACCATACCTGTCGTCGATGACAACAACGTCTTGTGCCATGCTCAGTACTGTGTCGCCGTAAAACACAAAGCCTTTCGGTGTGATGGCACCCAGCAAGCGCATGTGCTCTCTGCCCTGCCCCTTGTCGTCGTTTGGCTTGATTCTTTTAGCACAAAAGCGGCGGCAAAAACCTTCTAGTTTTTGTGTGTCAGTGCAAAAACCTGCTACACGCATACTGTCCTGTACAAGCGATCCTGCCGCCGTTATGTAACGTGTTGCGCGGTCATGAAAGCACTTGTTGCGTTTGAAAAGTTCCACAATCTGCTCACGCGAGACGCGCAACTTATCATTGTCTAAAAAGTCAAAAAATGATACTACCTTTTCGACAGCGCCGGGATATTCCGGCTCCACAACATGCGGTGCTGTTGCGTCGATAATGGCAAAACCTTTTTCGGTGCAGATAACCCCGTCAAGCGAATCACTATCCGAGCTGCAATGTATAAGCTCGACGCTGTGACCCTGCATAGCAAGGTGGTCGGCTATACTTCTCATAAACGTCGATTTTCCACATCCAGGCCCTGCTTTTATCAATGTCACATCAAGATCAAGCTCAGGTTTTGTCAACTGGTTGAAATAACCCACAAAACCCGTCGGAGAGCCTGCACCGAGAAAAAAGTCTGTATATTGCATATTACCTCTCCTTTTAAATGCGTTTTTATATATTATGTCTGTAATTTGCATTGTGTTACATTCAATGTGTGAGGTCATCAACTTAAACAGATAATTATTTATAGGTTACAAGACAGTTTTTTTGTGATTTTTGTCGTAAATACTTGAATAGAATTGACATATATGGTATCCTTATTTAATAGCAACTACAATTAAAGCATGAGTGTTGTGATTGTTCGCAATACTCTTAACCAAAAAGAGGTATATTTATGGCAGAATTATCCGGCGCAAAAATCGTGTGCGAATGTCTGCTCGAACATTCGGTGGACACTGTTTTCGGTTATCCGGGCGGTAATGTTATCACGCTTTACGACGCACTTTATGATTACACAGGCAAAATAAACCACGTTTTAACAGCACATGAGCAGGGTGCATCCCATGCCGCAGACGGCTATGCACGTTCGACAGGTAAAGTGGGTGTATGTTTTGCTACATCCGGCCCCGGTGCGACCAACCTTGTCACCGGTATTGCCACGGCATTTATGGATTCCATTCCAATGGTAGCGATAACCGGCAATGTTACACGTCCTCAACTTGGCAAGGATACTTTTCAAGAGGTGGACATTTTCGGTGTTACCATGCCGATAACAAAGCACAATTTTATAGTAAAGGACATATCCGAACTGCCCACCGTACTGCGCAAGGCATTTAAAATTGCGACAACCGGCAGACAAGGGCCTGTTTTGATAGACGTATTAAAGGATGTGTTTGCCGCAAAGACGGAATTTACAGCTCAGACGCCACAAGAGCCTGCTCGTTATCAAGGCCCTGCTTTTGAAGAACAGCTGCGCATTGCTGCGGAGATGATAGCAAAAGCGGACAAGCCGATGATATATGCCGGCGGCGGTGTTATATCCTCCGGTGCGGCGCCGGAACTTTACACTCTTGTCAAGCGCATATCCGCACCCATCACGCTGTCGCTTATGGGTCTTGGCGCGTATCCCGCCGACGAGCCGGAGTATACCGGCATGGTCGGTATGCACGGCACACGCACTTCATCGCTTGCCGTCAGTGCCGCAGACCTTGTTATAGCTATCGGTGCGCGTTTTTCCGACAGGGTTATCTGCAACCCTAAAACCTTTGCAAAGGACGCGAAGGTTCTGCACATTGACATCGACAGAAGTGAGATAAACAAAAATATTGCTTCCCACGCATGTGTTGAAGCGGATGTAAAGCTCGCACTGGCGCGCCTGTGTGAACTGGTTCCGTTTAAGTCCAACGACGGCTGGCTGGAACAGATTGCGCTGTGGAAAAAGAAATCTGTCAAGATAGAGATGGAAGAGGAGAAATGTTCACCTCAATACGTTATCGAATGTGTCAGCAAACTGATAAACGAGGACGATATCGTTGTCACCGATGTCGGTCAGCACCAGATATGGACGGCGCAGACATATCCCGTGCGCCTGCCACGTACATTTATATCCTCCGGTGGTCTTGGCACAATGGGCTTTGGTCTTGGTGCGGCTATGGGTTGCGCTATGGCACACCCCGACAAAAAAATCGTACTGTTTACCGGTGACGGCAGTTTTGCCATGAACCTGAACGAGCTTGCAACCTGTACAAAACACAACCTCAACATAACAATTGTACTGCTGAATAACGGCGTTTTGGGCATGGTGCGTCAGTGGCAGAAAGCATTGTTTAACAAGCGTTACAGTTCAACGACACTTGAGCGTCAGACCGACTTTGTCAAGCTTGCCGAGGCGTTCGGTGCCGATGGTTACAAGGTCACGACAAAAGACGAAGTTATGACGACGCTGTGCACCGCCATAAACAAAAACGGCACAACACTTGTCAATGTCGAAATTGATAAAGATGTCAACGTACTGCCGATGGTCCCCCCCGGCAACAGTATAAGCGACCAACTGCTTCACATAGATAATTAGGAGGTTTTATGCTTAAAAGTTATGTACTCTCCGCTCTTGTGGACAACCACCCCGGCGTTTTGTCGCGCATATCCGGTCTGTTTACAAGACGTGACTACAACATAGACAGTTTGACCGTCGCCGCGACGGAAAACCCTGAGATTTCGCGCATGACGATAACCGTCACCGGCGAACCTGAAGCTGTAGAACAAATAGAAAAACAGCTTGCAAAACAACAGGACGTGCGCTATGTCGATTTTCTCGACGAAAAGTGCGCTGTCATAAGAGAATATGTTCTGGTCAAGGTGCGCTGTGAGACGAAAAAGCGCCAAGAGGTTATCTGCACCGGCGATATATTCCGTGCAAAGGTCACCGACGTATCGGACCACACTCTCATGTTTGAGCTTACCGGCGACAGTGGCAAGGTGGACGCATTTATCGAGCTGATGAAACCCTTTGAGATTATACAGGTCGTGCGCAGTGGCGTATCGGCACTTCCAAGAGGATAGGACCTTTGTGTCGCCCAAAACTTTACATACATGTCAGCTGTTTTACACAATACTTCATCCGCGGCAATCGCTATGAACAAAGCGTGTTTCGATTTTGCCTTTGGCAAAATTAACAATTAAGCAAATTGTTAATCGAACTGTGCGTATCGTCCATTTTGTTTTAAACAAACATATCCCGACATCTATGGTAAATTTTTTGACAACTGGGAACATTAGCGCTCCGTCAATTATAGTAAGCAAATAAATTAATATATAAAAGGAGATTTTTAAAATGGCAAAGATGTACTATGACAAGGACTGTGATCTATCCCTGCTTAAGGCAAAAACCGTGGCCATCATCGGCTACGGCAGCCAGGGACATGCTCACGCAAAGAACCTCAAAGACAACGGTGTCAACGTTATCATCGGTCTTTATGAGGGTAGCAAGAGCTGGCCTGTTGCGGAAAAAGACGGCTTTAAAGTCTACGACGCACCCGAGGCCGCCGAGAAAGCAGACGTTGTCATGTTGCTCATAAACGACGAAAAACAAGGCAAACTCTACAACGAAAAGCTCGCAAGCAAAATGACAGCCGGCAAATCGCTTGTGTTTGCACATGGCTTTAACATTCACTTTAAGGCTATTGTCCCCCCTGCTGACATCGACGTATGGATGTGCGCACCCAAAGGCCCCGGACACACCGTTCGCAGTCAGTTTGTCGAGGGTCGCGGCGTGCCCTGCCTTATCGCTGTTTATCAGGACGCTACCGGCAAGGCAAAAGATCTTGCTCTCGCATACGCAAGCGGTGTAGGCGGCGGCAGAGGCGGCATACTTGAGACAACATTTAAAGAGGAAACCGAGACGGATCTGTTCGGTGAGCAGGCTGTACTTTGCGGTGGTGTTTCCGCACTGATGAAAGCCGGTTTTGAGACACTTGTCGAGGCAGGTTATCAGCCGGAGAGCGCCTACTTTGAGTGCGTTCACGAGATGAAGCTTATCATCGACCTTGTAAACGCCGGCGGTCTTGACTTTATGCGCTATTCCGTTTCCGATACAGCAGAGTACGGTGACTACATGATAGGTAACCGAATCATCACCGACGAAACCAAAAAGGAGATGAAAAAGGTTCTCGGCGAAATTCAGGACGGCACATTTGCACGCAACTGGATAAAGGAAAACGAGGACGGTCGCCCGAGTTTTGACAACATCCGCAAGGAAGAGCAAGGCTCTCAGCTTGAAACCGTCGGCGCAGAGCTGCGCGAGAAGATGGGTTGGAGCAACAACTACGGCAAAAAATACTAAAAAAGTAGAAAAAGAATTCGGCTGTATTTGTCCGCTGATTTTGCTTGTCATGATTTTTCTTTGACAAGCAAAATCATGACAAGACAGTTATCTCTGTTTTACGCTTCATATTATCGAAAATAGCGAGCACTATAAACTAGCAATTTGCGATGTTTCATAGCTGAGTGTAAAGCAAGCACAAAAAAAGCACATAAAAACAAAACACAAGGAATAAAAATGAGAAGTGATGCAGTAAAAACCGGTCCCGACAAGGCACCGCACCGCAGTCTGTTCTATGCCCTTGGCTACGACGCCGAGCAGTTAAACAGGCCTATAATAGGTATCGTCAACGCAAAAAGCGAAGTCGTACCCGGACACCTACACCTCGACACCATCGCGCAAGCGGTCAAAGAGGGCGTGTTGCAGGCAGGTGGTCTGCCTATTATGGTGCCGGCAATTGCGGTTTGCGACGGCATTGCAATGGGTCACAGCGGTATGCATTACTCTCTCGTATCACGCGAGCTTATCGCCGACAGCGTCGAGACGCTTGCAAACGCGCACAAGTTTGACGGACTTGTGCTCATCCCCAACTGTGATAAGGTGGTGCCCGGCATGATGATGGCCGCGGCACGCCTTAACATACCCTCCATCGTTGTGTCGGGCGGCGCTATGCTTGCCGGCAAACATGGCGATAAAAGACTGTCGCTCACCGATATGTTTG
>CAYJFU010000033.1:0-5080 GCA_964369445.1 uncultured Oscillospiraceae bacterium
TTTTATGTTATTATTCAGCGGCACGGTGCCCCTCCATATCCTTTAAAAAGCGGTCAAATAAAAATCCGGTATCAAGTGGTCCACCACATGCCTCGGGGTGAAACTGTACCGTTTTTGCAGGTATGCCGTTATAAATGATACCCTCGCAGGTGTTGTCGTTAACATTGACAAACCACTGTTTTGCAACCTTTTCGTCGATGCTGTCGGAGCAAACCGCGTATCCGTGGTTTTGAGAGGAAATATAAACGCGACCGGTTTGCAGATCCTTTACCGGCTGATTCGCGCCGCGGTGACCAAAGGTCAACTTGCTTGTACTAAAGCCCATAGAAAGTGCTAAAAGCTGATGGCCAAGACATATGCCGAATATCGGAATATCAAGGGCGGTTATCTCTTTCAGATTGGCTATTATATCAGTGTTGTCGGCAGGGTCGCCAGGGCCGTTTGACAGCATTATGCCACTTGGGGCAAGCTGTTTTATATCCTTTGCGGTAGCGGTGGGGGGGAGTACGTGCACATTGCACCCGCGCTTTGTCAGCTCCTTAACAATGTTTAGTTTTAAGCCAAAGTCTAGCAACACGACATCAAACTTTGCGTTTTGGGCAGCATGAAATTCACGCTGTGATACCGCTACACTTGTCACAGCTTGGTTTATGCGATAGCTTTTCAGCTTTGATGTGTCGACACTGCTCGGTGCTTTATCTGTTATGATGCCGTTCATTACACCTTTACTGCGCAAAACCCTAGTAAGTGCCCTTGTGTCGATATCATAAAGCCCTATGATGTTTTGTTCTTTCAAAAAGGTGTCAAGATCGCCCTCACTGCGAAAGTTGGAGGGGGTCTGACACCTATGCTTGACAATATAGGCGGCGGCACCTACCCTTGCGCTTTCAAAGTCGGAGGGTATCACACCGTAGTTACCGATGAGCGGAAAGGTCTGGAGCACTATCTGCCCGTGGTAACTGGGGTCGGTAAGCGTTTCAAGGTAGCCGGTCATGCCGGTCGTGAACACCACTTCACCGACCACCTCACCGGTAGCGCCAAAGCCTTTACCCTCAAATATCATGCCGTTTTCCAATATAAGATATGTCGTTTTTGACATTTTAACCTCCGTTTACTCCAATGACTGTTTATTAACATCACTTTCGTTGTTGTTGCCGGTAAAGCAGTTGGTGCAAAATGGCAGAGCACAACCCTCACATGATTGCTTTATTCCCTGAACACTAATGTAGCCTAAGCTATCAGCACCTATGCTCTCACAAATCTGGGCAATGCTCATATTGTTGGCGATAAGCTTGTTCTCATCATCTATGTCGGTGCCATAATGGCAGGTATATTTAAATGGGGGAGAGGATATGCGTAGGTGAACCTCCTTAACACCGACGTTGCGCAGGCTTTTGACAATCTTTTTAATGGTTGTTCCGCGCACGATGGAGTCATCCACCAGTACAACCCTCTTGCCTGTGACATTTGCGGTGAGAGGGTTTAACTTTAACTTGACAGCACCCTCGCGCTGTGCCTGTGTGGGATAGATAAAACTGCGTCCGATGTAACGATTTTTGACAAAGCCCGATACAAGTGGTATACCGCTTGCCGCACTGTAACCTATGGCGGCCTCAAGACCGCTGTCCGGCACACCGCACACTACATCAGCGTCAACGGGGTGCTCCTTTGAGAGTATTGCACCCATGTTATAGCGCGCTTTGTAGACGCTCAGGTTGTCAAGGATACTATCGGGACGTGCAAAGTAAACATACTCAAATATGCATGCGCCACTGTTACTGTTGTCGTTTAGTATATGCTTTTGACGATAGGTTATAGCGCCTTCCTCTATGGCTACCACCTCACCGGGAAGCACATCACCGATAAGTTTAAAGTCACAGCTGTCGAGAGCGCAACTCTCGGAGGCAACCACCATACCCTGTGCATTTTCACCGAGACATAGCGGGCGGTATCCACCGCCATCCCTTACTGCGATGAGCTTTTTGTCGTTGCACAGTATCACAAGCGAAAAAGCCCCTTTCAGCTCCTTTACCGCCTGTATGACGCCCTTTAAAATGTCGCCCTCACGCATTGCACGGTAGGCTATAAGTGCCGATACAACCTCGCTGTCACTGGTGGAATTAAAGCGTAGGCCGTAGCCGCAGAGCATAGTTTTAAGCTCCTTTGCATTTGTGACGTTACCATTGTGCGCCACCGCAATACGTCCCGTCAAAAATTCCGTTATAAACGGCCCTGCATTTTCCCTTATGTTACCGCCGGTTGTGGAGTATCTGTTGTGCCCTACGGCGACACTGCTCTTGGGGAGGCGCTGAAGAACTTCGCCGGTAAAAACCTCACTGACAAGGCCGGTGTTTTTGTGGTACAAAATTTTGTTGTCACCGGCAACGGCGATGCCGCTACTCTCTTGACCGCGGTGCTGTAGCGCCAACAAACCGTTGTAGGTGATGCCGGCAGCATCGCTTGAGCGGGTACTTACACCAAACACAGCACATTCTTCTTTTAGCTTTTCATTTGATACCATAAAACTATTTGTCCTTTAAAGGTTATACGTAGTCTAAATTATACCATTTATTTCGTGGTATATCAATACCGAGCATCTGTAATGTTATAGAAAGATAAACAGAAATGTGTGTGACCGGCTTGCAAAAAAAGCGTCCATTGAAGTCCGACGAGTGCTTTGTGCACCGAACCTCAATGAACGCCTTTGTTCACTTTATAATATTATATAACCGCAATGTTGTTTTGTCAAGAGGGAGTGTAAAAAAACAAATTATTTACAAAAATAAGAATATAATGTTTTTCAAATTAAATAAAAATCGCGGAAAACACTTTGTATGTTACGACCACTTTTGTGATATATTGCAAAAATTTTTCGCCATTTTTTAATCCGACCGTTTCGCCTCTGCGCAAAACAAAGTATAAATGTTTTTATAAGGTTAATTTTTTAGCAGCTTATGAACGATTTCTTACGTCGGATTTAAGTGCGCGCTCGATATCGCGTGTCGCATCACGCTTTGCAACAGTGGCGCGTTTGTCGTAAAGCTTTTTACCTTTACACAACCCCAATTCCAACTTCACCTTGCTGTTCTTAAAGTAAAGGGATAGCGGAATGAGTGCTAATCCATCCTGTTTGACCTTATCTTCAAGTTTTTGAATTTCCTTTTTGTGCATTAACAGTTTGCGCACTCTAAAGGGGTCACGGTTAAAGATATTGCCTTTTTCGTAGGGGGAAATGTGCATAGCATTGACAAATATTTCCTGCTTCACAACCTCAACCCATGATTCTTTTAGGTTGACAGCGCCATTACGTATGCTTTTTACTTCGGTACCGCACAGCTCAATGCCGGCTTCAAATCGCTCTATCACGAAATATTCGTGGTATGCCTTTTTGTTTTGTGTTATCTGCTTTGTCCCGGGCATCTCAAAATCCTCATAAAAAAGTGTAGTGTTATTGGTTGATGTAGTGGTGAGTGTTCGGCCGTCCGCTTTTGGCTATTTCTCTGCTTTGTCTTACGAAAAAACTAAGACTGATTGCTTTAATTGGTGATGTCAATGTCTGGCATTAACCGTTAAATTTCTCCACGACCTCCAAGAGCACGTGCAAGTGTTACCGAATCCGCGTACTCCAGCTGACCGCCCACCGGCAACCCATAAGCTAAACGTGTAACCTTAACACCGAGCGGTTTTAAAAGTCTTGCAAGATACAGCGCCGTCGTCTCGCCCTGAACGGTGGGGTTGGTCGCCATAATGACCTCCTGCACCTGTTGCGGCTCAATACGTGCAAGCAGCTCTTTGACGCAAAGTTTGTCGACATCTATACCATCCATAGGGGATATAAGGCCGTGCAAAACGTGGTAGACACCCTCATACTCCCTTGTCTTTTCAAACATAGATATGTCTTTGGGGCTTTCGACAACGCATATGGTTGTCCTGTCGCGCTTTTCGTTGTCGCACACCTCACAGACGGTGCTGTCGGTAAAGTTTTGGCAGACATCACAGCGCCTGATAGAATTGTGCAACTGCTCGATAGCACCGGCAAACTCGAGAGCCTGCTTTTTGTCCATCTTTAATATTTGGTATGCAAGACGCGTTGCGCCTTTGCGACCGATACCGGGTAGCTTTGAAAACTGTGTTATGAGATTTTCAAGCGGTGCGGCGTTGTATCCGTTGCTCAAAGGTTAACTCCCAATTTTTCACGCTCCTGCTCGCCATACTCGGTGACGTGGACGTTTGCCTTATTGACCGTCTCGGTGATGAGATCGCATAGCAGTTCAATATCGTCGGGGTCGACGGCACTGCTGTCAATGGACAGGTCGCTGACCTCGTACTTGCCGTTAATTTTAAGGGTGACAAGACCGCCACCACCGGAAATTTCGTGCACTGTCTCGTCCAACTTTGCGTTGACTTCTTCAAGTTTTTCCTGCATTTTTTGTGCCTGTTGCATAAGTTGGTTCATATTTGCCGGTGAACCAAGACCCTTTGGTACATTTGCTTTCATGTTAAACTCCTCTTTTATTCATATTGTATCGGAACGCCCAGCGACTCTAAATGTTTAAGTGTCGCGTCGGCAGTTTCTGCGTTGTCGCTTGCCTCGGCATAAGGACCGATGGCGTAGTTGTAACCGCACACCGCGGCTATCGCCTCACGTACAATGCTATTTGCCTGTTTGTCTTTGCGCATAAATTCCAAAAATAACTCACCGCCGGATATAAGCACCCTGCCGTTTTTGTCGTCAAGATAGGCTTTTGTGTTGCGCAGGCTTGCATAGGCGAGCTCGTGTTTTGTGCTGAGATGCGTCAGCACCTTATCCCAACTGCCAAACGGTGATGGTTCGCCCGCCGTGTCGTTTGTCGGTGGTTTTGGTGGCGCCTTATTTATCGGGGCAGACTGCATCTGGATTGGTTCTGCCTGCTTTGCAGGTGTTGCCTGTGGTGGGGGATTGGCAGGTTGAGTGACCTGTTGCGCGGTTACCGCAGGTTGCGCGCTCGCAACAGGCGCTTGCTTTGCAACCTCGGTGTTGTTGCAGGCCATATTAACAACCGCCACGTTTAAAAGCGCCTGTGCGTTACCGCCTGCCGCA
>CAYJFU010000033.1:5090-6050 GCA_964369445.1 uncultured Oscillospiraceae bacterium
ACCCTGTCCATCGCCTTTGACAGTATGTCACAGTGCTGTAACAGCACACTCAGCGGCAGTGGGTATTGCTCTAAAAAGGACGGCTGTACCTTTAAAAGCGACTGTGAAAGCTGTGGGTCAAGGCTTGCGCGCATGACCCCGACATAAAAGCCAAACAGCTCTTTTAAAAGGTGGCGCTCGTCGGAGATGCCGGTGCGCAGTTCGGTTACCGTCTGTAGTGCGGCGGCGCTGTCACCGAGGGCTATGTGCTGATACACCTGTGCAAGACCGGAGTCGTCCGCTGTGCCGGTTACCTTTAGGGCAAGTTGTTTTGTGACGTGATTATCCGAGCCGGAGATGGTGTCGAGCAGTGAAAGTGCATCCCTCATGCCACCGTCGGCAAGCACGGCGATGAGCTCAGCGGCGTCACTTTCAAGTTTAATACCCTCCTGCTGTGCCACAAAGTTGAGGCGCGCCGTTATATCCTCTACTGATATCCTTTTGAAGTCGTAACGCTGACAGCGCGATAATATCGTTGCCGGTATTTTGTGTATCTCGGTTGTGGCAAGCAAAAAGATCACGTGTGGCGGCGGCTCTTCCATAATTTTAAGCAGTGCGTTAAAAGCGGCTGTCGACAGCATGTGCACTTCGTCGATAATGTATATTTTATATCGGGAATTTGCCGGAGCAAAAGCCGTTTCTTCACGCAGTTCCCTTATAAAATCAACGCCGTTGTTAGAAGCGGCATCAATATCCTGCGTGTCAAAATTCTGACCGCTCAGCGAACGTTTGCAGGCATCGCATAAACCGCATACATCGCCGGCCTCGTTCTGCTCACAGCAGACCGCCCTTGCAAATATGCGTGCGCATGTAGTTTTCCCTGTGCCTCTGACACCACAAAACAGATAGGCATGACCTATCTTGCTTGCGGCTATTTGATTTTTTAGCGCGGCAACGATGTGCGGCTGTCCGATAACATCG
>CAYJFU010000033.1:6060-24940 GCA_964369445.1 uncultured Oscillospiraceae bacterium
TTACGTCCTATTGCTTGACACCATTAAACCGCAAACCGCTCGTATAAACGGTGGGTGACATGGAAGGGCTGCGGCGCATGAAACAATCTGCTTAATGCTGCTCGGTTCCCCGCCTGACATGGTTCACAAACGTCCATCGCGCAGTTCCCATGTACCCCACCCTTTATACGGGCAGTGTTGTTTTGTCCGGCGCAGTTTATCACTTGCAGTCGACGGAAGTGGACATAGAGAATTGATTAGCGATAACCTGCGCTATGTTTCCACACTCCGGTCTACTCAATCTGCGACGCGGTGTTATTATTATACACTAAACTTTCCAAATGTGCAAGTGCTACCTTTAAAATAGATGTCGCATCTTCATTTTTATCGGGGCGAAGCCATATATACGGCTTGGATCCGGCGGTAAATCCGACCTTTTTCGGCAAAAGATTAAAAAGCGAGCGCAATTCCTTTGCGGCATAGCGATCGGTGTAGCAGATGATGCTGTCGCCCTTTTGATTAATCTCGTAAAAATGCAGTTTTGCCGCCTGGACGCGCAACAGCGATATGTCACACAGCCCCTCGGCGCTTTTGGGCACTGCACCGTAACGGTCTTTAAGTTCCTCCATAATTTCATCGGCATCGCTCTGTGTCTCGATGGCAGCTATGCGACGGTATATCTCGATGCGTGACGGGGAGTCGGGTATATAGTTTTTCGGGATAAAAGCATCGGATGAGATGTCAATTAAACACTCTGACTTGTCACTTTGCGGCTCTTCACCCTTTTGCAGAGCAATCGCCTGATTCAACAGCTTCATATACATCTCATAGCCGACACTTGAAAGGTGACCGCTCTGGCTTTTGCCGAGTAGGTTGCCTGCGCCCCTTATTTGAAGGTCGCGCATAGCTATCCTAAAACCACTGCCGAAACTTGTAAACTCGCGGATCGCAGACAGACGTTTTTCCGCCACCTCGTTCACTATCTTGTTGGCGCGGAACGTAAAGTAGGCATACGCTTTGCGACTGCTTCGTCCGACACGTCCGCGCATCTGGTACAGCTGTGAAAGCCCTAACCTGTCGGCATCCTCAATGATAAGCGTGTTACAGTTGCGCACGTCAACACCCGTCTCGATGATAGTGGTACAGACAAGCACGTCCAGCTCGCCCGACAACAACCGTCCCCACACGGCGGAAAGCTGTTTTTCGTCCATGCGTCCATGTGCCGTCTCGATGGTAGCGCCGGGCAGTAGCCGCGAAAGTCGCTCGGCACAGCCGTCGATGGTGTCGATGCGGTTGTGCAGGTAGTACACCTGACCTCCACGTGAAAGCTCGCGCTCAATGGCGGTCACAACCTGGCGCTCGTCGTACTCCATCACGTATGTCTCGATGGGCAGACGCTCGCCGGGTGGCTCGTCGATGGAGGAGAGGTCGCGTATACCCGACAGCGCCATGTTGAGCGTGCGCGGTATCGGTGTTGCGGACATGGTGAGCACATCGACACCGACAAACATCTCCTTTAAACGCTCCTTGTGGGTGACCCCAAAGCGCTGTTCCTCATCGACGATGAGCAGACCCAGTTGCTTAAATTTTACGCTTTTTTGCAGTAGCTTGTGTGTGCCGACAACTATATCAATACTGCCGTTTGACAGACCTTTGAGTATGTTATTATTGACCTTGGTGCTGTTAAAACGTGACATAAGCGAAGGTTTGACGGAAAATGTCTCCATGCGCTCACACACGGTGTTAAAGTGTTGCATGGCAAGTATGGTGGTGGGGCAGAGCAGTGCTACCTGCTTGCCGTTCATAATGCATTTAAAGGCGGCACGCAGGGCGACCTCCGTCTTACCGACACCAACATCACCGCACAGTAACCTGTCCATACAGTGGGCGGCATGCATGTCGCGCTTAATCTCACGGATGGCCCTGAGTTGGTCGTCCGTTTCCTCGTAGGCAAAGCGCTCCTCAAAGTCCGCCTGCCAGTCTTCGTCCGGCGCAAATGCAAAACCCGGTGTTTTAAGCCGTTTGGCATACAGTTCGATAAGCTCTTTTGCCATCTCGGCCGTAGCGGTACGCACCTTGCTTTTTGTCCTATTCCAGTCAGCACCGCCAAGGCGCGACAATTTTACGTTATCGCCCTCGTCTTTGGCGGTAAAACGTGACAGCAAATCCAGCTGTGTGACCGGAATGTAGAGGTTGTCACCCTTTGCGTAATCCAGTTTGATGTAGTCCTTGACGACACCGTGTAGCTCCATATTTTCTATGCCGACATAACGTCCTATGCCGTGATTTTGGTGCACAACATAGTCGCCGGGGGAGATGTCCGACAGTGAAGCGAGACCTTTGGGACGCTTTTTCGGCTTGGAGATGACATCACTGCGCCGACCGCTTATGACACAGTACTTTTCCGACACAAACTCCGCACCGCCGGACAGATTGCCTGCCTGAACGACGACAAGGTTGCCGCGATAGTCGGCACGCGCGTTTGCAGTGGCGGATATGCCGCGGAAGTTAAGCTCTTTTTCAATAGCGTTTGCCGCACGCCTTGTACCGGCGAGCACCCTTACATGGTAACCTTTCGCCAAAAAGCTGCCGACCTCCTCTTCAAGGCTGGCGATGCTTCCTGCCCATAGCGGCAGTTGGTGGCACTTTATGTTGCAACTGTACTGCGTTTCAACACCGTTCAACGTGCGCTCAAAGCTCTCAAAAAATATATTTGCCCTCTTTGTGACGGTATCGGTAAAGTGCTTTTTGCTTTTGTAATACAAGAGTTCATCGGAAATTTCCCCGATGCCCGCAAGCGACGTTATCTGCGCCGTGTTACGCTCAGCGGCAGTTTTGCAAGACTCAACAAGAGCGGCAAAATCATCACAGCACAACAGGCTGTCCGGCATGTAGTCAAACACTGTACCGGGCTTTGGATATCTTATTGGGTAAAATTTATCGGTGGAGGCGGGCATTATGCCGCTTGCAAGTTCGTGCAGTTCCTTTGAAAAGGCGCTTTTGAGTGCACTGCTGTCGTTTATGGTATTGCTGTGGCGCTCAAAATAGTCTAGTGCTGAGGCAGTGTCGTCAAAAAGCACCTCGCGGGCAGGGGAGATATGCGCCTTTTTAACCTTATCCTCGCGGCGCTGTGACACGACATCAAATGTAGACATCTGCTCAAGAGTATCGCCCCAAAACTCACATCGCAAAGGTTTTTCAAGGTCGGGGGAGTAGACGTCGAATATACCACCGCGCAATGCAAATTGACCGGGTGCCTCGACGTTATCACGGCGTACATATCCGGACACGATAAGCTTGTGCATCAACTGCTTAAGAGGTATGTCCGCGCCGACAGTCAACGTCGTTGTAAACTCACAAAAAACGTCCTTGGGCAGTAGTGGCTGTAAAAATGTCTCCGCTGTTACAAGGAGGATATCACAACGCTTGCCGACCATTTTGCCAAGCGCCTCGATGCGACGGTGTTCGTGGCTGTGGTTCTGACCGTCGATGTGCCCTAGCACAAGATCGCGCCCGAAAAGTATTACAACCCGCGCGCCGCAGAGTTGGTATAGGTCAAAACTGAGTTTGGAGGCCTCGGCGTCGTTTGGCACAACTATGGTGAGCGGCGACTGTTTTTTCTGCCACAGCGCGGAATAATAAACCGCCCTGCCGCATTTTGGCAGACCGAAAATACTGCACGTCTTACCTTGCTCAACTTGATGCAAAAGCTCTTGCAGTGCAGTGCTTTGTACTATTGTCTCAACTGTAGTGTTTAACGGCAATGTCATATGCAACCTCTAAATATTGGGACGCGATTTCAGGTCGCGAGATTAATTGTCAGATTGTTCAAAAAACGGAGCAAATACATTGTGCACTCGTAGTAGTTTGGGACAATCTGACGAAAAAAGACAAGAACCGGAAAGTGTGAATTAATTTTTAGAGGTTCTTATATCATTTACTGTAAAGGTTCATACCCTTTTCGACCTCTCCGACGGCAAACAGTTCGCAAAAATTACAGATATCGTCCATGCGCTCGCTCAGTTGTTTTTGCTCCTGCTTTGACAGGTCGGACAACACATGGTGCACAAGTTCCTGCTTTGGCGCGCCGACACCTATGCGCAGACGGCAAAAGTGCTCGGTGCAGTGTGCTATAAGGCTTTTTATGCCGTTATGGCCGCCGGCAGACCCTTTTTGCCGCACCCTCAACCTGCCGGAGGGTAGCGCTATATCGTCGTAGATAACAACGACGCGCTGTGGCGGAAGCTTGTAAAATTTCAGCACCTTTGCAACGCTGATACCGGAATTGTTCATGAAAGTCTGTGGTTTTAGCAGTAAAACCTTGTGTCCACTGACATTTATCTCGGCGGTAAGCGCATCAAATTTTCGCTTTTTTACCGTCTCACCGTACTTTTGGGCAAGAACATCTACCGCCATAAATCCAACATTATGGCGGTTGTTTTTGTAACTGTTGCCGGGGTTTCCAAGACCGACAACCACTGCAGATATAGTATGCTTATTTTTGAAAAATATCATTAAAATTAGGCAACCTTTAAATGTTTAAGCGCGATTTCAGGTCGCGAGATTATTTTGGTATATGGCGAAAAATAATAAAAACCGAAAAGAGTGAAAAAATTCCCTTTATACAAAAAGTGAAGATATCGGTTTATCACTGTAAATACGAGCAATAGCCTCGGCAAAAACAGTCGCGACGGTCAATAACTTTAACTTACTGCAACCGGTTAGCTTTTCATTAATGTCGATGGTATCAAGGAAAACAAGTTCCTCAATAGCACTGTCGCAAATGCGCTGTATAGCAGGACCTGACAGAACACCATGAGTTGCACATGCATTTACACTTTTGGCACCGCGTTCCTTTATGGCGTTTGCGGCATTACATAATGTGCCCGCCGTATCGATGATATCATCAAGTATCAGGACATCCTTGCCCTCGACATCACCTATAATGTTCATGACCTCTGACACATTTGCGCGAGATCTGCGTTTATCAACTATAGCAAGCGGAAGTTCAAGACGCTCGGCAAACTTACGTGCACGATTTACGCTGCCAAGGTCGGGGGACATGACAACAAAATCCTTGTTTGTCTGAGCAATAACCTTTTCGTAGTATTCCACCAAAATGGGCATACCAAGCATATGGTCAAGCGGAACTTCAAAAAAACCTTGAATCTGCGGTGCGTGCAGATCCATTGTAAGCACCCTATCTGCGCCGGCTTTGGATATCAAATCCGCAACAAGTTTTGCGGAGATGGGATCACGCGCACGATTTTTCCTGTCCTGTCGTGCATACCCATAATAGGGGATAACAGCCGTGATTCTGCCGGCAGATGCCCTGCGGAACGCGTCAATCATAATGAGCATTTCCATCAGGTTGCGGTTGACGGGCGCGGCGGTGCTTTGAACCAAAAAGACATCACTGCCCCTGACGCTTTCCTTTATGTAGACGGATATCTCACCGTCGGAAAAGGTGCCGACCTCGCTTTTACCGAGTGGCAAACCAAGGTGTTGCGCTATACTCTGTGCAAGCAATTTGTTTGAGTTACCGGAGAAAATTTTGATATCTTTTCCGTGCAAGTTCATATACGTCCCCCTATTTATGCTTGTTTTTATACTTTTCTAGTTTAGATTCCGCCCAGCCCGGTTTGTTGGTCTGTTGAACACGCGCAATAGCAAGCTCACCTGATGCGATGTCTTTTGTTATGGTAGAGCCGGCGGCTGTGTATGCGCCGTATCCCAGTTTTACCGGTGCGATAAGGTTGGTATTACACCCCACAAAACAGTAGTCGTCGATTGTCGTGCGCGCCTTATTCTCGCCGTCGTAGTTGACAGTGACAACCCCGCAACCGATGTTACAGTGAGCTCCCATATCAGTATCGCCTATATAGGTAAGATTGGCAATACTACTTCCGGTGCCGACCGAGGAGTTTTTAACCTCAACAAAATCACCAATCTTAACACTATCGGATATACTGCTGCCGGGTCTTATGTGACAGTAAGGTCCGATTTTAACATTGTTGCCGATGGTGCTGTCATAGCCTTGTGAGGCATTAAAAACACTATTCTCTCCGACAGTGCAGCCGTCCAACAGACTGTTTGGCCCTATTACCGACCCTGCACCTATGACGGTTTTACCTCTGAGAATGGTGTTTGGCATAATCGTAGCGCCGGGAGCAATTTCAACATCCTCTTCGAGTAATACACCGCTTTCTGACAAAAAAACAACACCATTATTTAGGTGCTTAAAAAAAATCTCTTTATATTTACTTGTCATCTCCTCAAACTGCTGTACATAATCCACCTGTGACATAATTATGCTCCGACATTGTTGCTCGTATGTTTTTATTATACCGTGTTTTCTTAATTTTTCAAGTAAAATTGTAAATTTTGCAGTTTTCAAATATGTTTTTACATATTATGAATATTATTTAGTTAAGTGTGCACAATACATTTTACCGGACAGCAATGCAAAAAGGGATATTGAAAAACAAAGTAATTGCTAAAACAAGAGCAAAGTTTTTGTCAGCTTTAACAAAAAGCGAATGTAATACTTTGTGTATTAATGAGCAGTTTGTGGCAGGTGACGGAAATTTTACCAAACCTTGTAGCAAGACCGACTTTTTCAACAACCCTATATGTTAAAAAGGTATCAGGCCATAACAATTTGTATTGAACGGCAAAACTGATTTACAGATGCCGTAGTCTTTTTTTAAATTAAATGACGACATGTTCGGTATGTGCTACGCTTATGCGTTGGCACACAAAAGGTCGTAAAAAGGACATTTTACAATAGCAATCAGCTACTGTAAGTGCGAAATGCATTTGTTCTTTTTACGACTTTTTCTTTTACCTATTTTAACTCCACCACTGTCACACCGTCCTCACCCTCACCGTAAAGGCCAAGACGGTATTTTTTTACACTTCTGTGTGTTTTGAGGTGTGCGTGCAGTCCTTTTCTCAGCACACCCGTGCCCTTCCCGTGCACAAGGTATACAATTTTTAAACCCGATAGCACCGCACCGTCTATAAAGTTATCAGCTTCCATGCAAGCCTCATCGACGTTTTTGCCGAGAAGCATAAGCTCTGTTCGCACCTGTCTGTCCGCCCTTGACTGTACGTTATGTTTTGTGCGGGGACGCGTTTTTTTTATGTTTTCAGACTTTTTTGCCTCGGCAAGTCGTGAAAATGCCAGCGTTGACTTAAAGTTTCCCGCCACGACGACCGCGGTCTTTTTCTTTTTATCAACGGAAAAAATACTTCCGTTTCGCTTTAAGTCAACTATGTAAACCTCGTCGCCGACGTTGCAATCTTTAATGGGAGCATGTGTGCTGTCCACCGTACCGGAGGAAATGCCGCTTGCCGCCTGCTCCGAGCGGCGTTGCAGCTCACGCACTTTAGCGTTTTTTTCCGCCATCGAAAGTACACTCTGCTTTTGCACGGCGCGCAACTGCATGGTGATGTCGTAAGCTTCTTTTTCTACGGCGCTCAGCGTATTTTTCGCCTTTTGCTGTGCCGAGTTTATGATGCTATCCGCATCGGACTGGGCTTTTTTCCTCTGTTCTTTGGCGCGCTCCAGTTCCTCCTGCGCCTGTGCTTTCAGTCTTTCCACCTCATCACTGCCGTCGCGGAGTTGCTGTTTCAGCTCGTCCAGTTGTGACAGCACGTCCTCAAAGCGCTTGCTCTCGGCGGTCAGGTGCTGTGATGCAGAGGCTATTAGTTCTGCTGACAGTCCCAGACGCTGGCCTATTAAAAATGCGTTTGAACGACCCGGCACACCGAATATAATCTTGTATGTTGGGCGCAATGTCGCGACATCAAACTCACAACTTGCATTTTGCACGCCCAGCGTTTCAAGTGCAAACAGCTTAAGCTCAGCATAGTGTGTAGTGGCTATCGTGACAGCACCTCTGCCCATTAATTGCTCAATTATCGCCGTTGCAAGCGCTGCGCCCTCGGCAGGGTCGGTGCCGGCACCCAGTTCATCAAGCAATACAAGGCAGCCACTGCTAGCCTGTTCCAGTATGACTTTTAAGTTTTTTACATGTCCAGAGAAGGTCGACAGGCTCTGTTCGATACTTTGTTCATCGCCAATATCGACAAAAATGTCCTCAAAGTAACCCACCGTGCTCTTTTCCAGCACCGGCAGTAAAAAACCGTGCTTTGCCATCGCAAGCAGCAGTCCGACCGTCTTAAGTGTGACGGTTTTGCCGCCTGTGTTGGGGCCTGTTATGACGAGCGTATTAAACTCCTGCCCGACATGTACATCTATCGGCACGACCTCCTGTTTTGGTATCAGTGGGTGGCGCGCTTTTATAAAGCTCAGCTGTGCTTTGTCGGAAAAGGTCGGCATGACGGCGTTTTGCGTGATAGCAAGGCGCGCTTTGCATAGCAAAACCTCTATGTCTATTATAGCGTTGTATCCGTTAACTATCCTGTCGGCAAGTGAGGCGACACGCACTGAAAAAGCAGTCAGTATTCGCAGTATCTCGTCCTGCTCCTCGCTTTTTAAGCGCAGTATCTTCGCGTTTGCTTCGACAACAGCGGCAGGTTCGATAAACACCGTCGAACCGGAGGAGGACACATCGTGGATAACACCGCCGAACTCACTTCGGTGCTCCGATTTAACCGGCACAACGTAGCGGTTATTGCGCATCGTTATGACGGTGTCCTGCAAAAATTTGCCGGTATCACCGCCTTTTATCGTCTTTTCCAGCTTATCCTTTATAGAGCTTTCGGTGTTTTGTATTTCGCGACGTATCCGTTTAAGCTCCGCACTTGCGCCGTCGGACATTTCGGTTTCGGACAGTATGCACATCTCCAGTTCCGAGGCGAAATCCCTGTTCGCATACACAAAGAAAAAGTCCTCCTCCAGTATCTCGGGGAAGCTTTCACAGCTGTCGCGAAAACGGTTAAGCCGGTCGCCGTTTTTAAGGCAGGAGCATATATAAAGTAGCTCCGCCATCGACAGTACACCTTGCAGTTTTGCCCTTTTGACAATATCGGGTATGTTGTCGCTCAGCGTGAAAAGCGAGGGCATGCTCTGCGCCTGACACATGACAACCACCGCATCGGTCTTTTGCATGTCGCGGCGCATGTCATAAGCGTTTTGAGCCGGTTTCATAGTGGTCAGTTTTTCGGCGGTGCACTCACACACGGCGTGCTCTGCCGCCATCGCTATAACCTTATCAAATTCAAGAAGTTTAAAGTTTCTGTTCATCTGTTCCTTTGTTTGTGAAATAATTAATCTATTAAATTGAAAAACGACTCTGTATTGTCGAATTGAGATTTCGCCTATCTAGGTGTGAGATATGGGCGCACGCGCTGTTTCTTTAACAATGCGCCGAATTGTTAATTTTGCCGATGGAAAAATCGAAACATTTTGTGTGTTCCGATTAAAATGGGAGCAAATGGGGGAGATTTCACCGACAAATCGTGGTGATTTTAAGTTAATTGACTGTACTTGTCTAACATAAGCTTGTTAAACGCATCCAGTGATGAGGGGTATCTGTCGATATTCCACAGTGCGAAGTTTTCAACCAGACGAAATATACCATCATGTGTCGAGGTGAATTTGCAGTTAAACACACTCTTTTCGTCCGAAAAAACAATATGACGCAACAGTGCGACTCCACCTGCTGAAATGTTTGTGCTTTTGCCTATCAAGGCGGCACAATCGTAACAGACGATGTAGCCGTCGTTTTTGTCAAAATAGTGCTGTTCCTCTTTGTACTCAGCACATTCAGCGCACGCAACAAGATCCGGCATATAGCCGTTAAGGCTCATTGTCCTCAACTCAAATATCAATTTTAACAGTTTAAAATCACGCTCACCCTTGCAGATAAGGTGTAGCGTGTTCAAAAAAAACGGAAGATGCATCTTTGCATCCTCGGCGGTAGGGGAGAGGGAGCGCACAATATCCGCACAGTATGTTGCAAGCGCAAACTTTTCAACATCGGAGGAGATGGCGAAAAAGGAGACGACAACCTCAACATCTTTGATGATATAGGTCATGTTGCTCTTTTCAAGCAGTGTAAACTCGCTGTAATTAAAAAGTTGCAGACCTGCATAAAAGCGATTTTTATTGCCCCTTGCCGATTTGACAAAGGCTGTCACCACACCGCGCTGTTCGGTGTACAAAAAAAGCATACGCTGAGCATCGACAAGCGTGTGCTCGGCGAGAACTATACCTTTTGTGACAAATTCCATACTACTGTGTTTCTTTCCTGTATCCGAAATTTTTAAGTTGAACCTCGCTGTCGCGCCAACCCTCTCTTATCTTGACAAAGCACTGTAGGTTGACCTTTGCATCAAACAACTGCTCCATATCAAGGCGCGCCGCCGTAGCTATTAGCTTTAACGTCTGTCCGCCTTTGCCGATAACAATGCCCTTGTGTGTCTTTTTTTCACACACGATGTCCGCCTGAATGTCTATCAATCCGTTTTTGCGTCTTGTAAACTTTTCACAAATAACCGCCACGCCGTGCGGTATCTCCTGTTGCAGGTTCATGAGCAGTTTTTCTCGGATAATCTCGCTGACAAACGCTGTCTGTGGCATGTCGGTAAAACTTTCGGCATCGTAGTAGTGCGCATCCTGCTTGGAAAAGGAGGCGATGGCATCAAACAGTATATCAGTGCCGCGTTTTTCCAGTACACTGATGCAGTAGACATCCTTAAAAGCACCGCTTTTCGCAATACGCGCGGACTGTTCTTCTATCTGCTGTGTTGTCAAAAGGTCGCATTTGTTTAGTGCGGCAATGGCATTGATTTTTTTCGACTTTATTTTTTCTATAAGCTCCTCTTCAAACGGCTTAAAGCGGTTTGCGGGCGCAAAAAGCACCAGCACCACGTCGACATCGGTAAGCGAGCGTGTCGCGTAACCTGTCATGCGCTCGCCGAGTTTTGTGCGCACGTTGTGTAGTCCGGGTGTGTCAAAAAACACGCACTGCAAATCATCCACCGTGACAATGCCGGTGATACGACTGCGTGTCGTTTGCGGTTTTGGCGTAACGATGGCAACCTTTTCACCGATAAACAGGTTGACAAGCGAGGATTTACCCGCATTGGTTTGTCCTATAACGGACACAAAAACACTTCGCATTAAACATCCTTTAAATGGTTACAGTTCTGTCTGGAAAGCCGTTGTGCGCGGCAAACCCAGTTGTGTGAGGGTGAACTCCTCTTTTTCGCGCATGTTGGTGGCGGCAAGACCGCCCTGCTCGTGGTCGTACCCGAGAAGATGATACATGCCGTGCACCGTCAAAAATGCAATTTCGCGCTGTAAGGTGTGGTCATACATCTGTGCTTGCTCGTTTGCGCGCGGCAAGGATATGACGATGTCGCCAAGCATTGCGGCATCGGTGTCCTTGTTTATATCGTACTTACCGTCCTCACCCAAGGGGAAAGACAGTACGTCGGTCTTTTCGTTTTTACCGCGAAACTCTGCATTAAGACGTGTTATCTCCTCGTTATCGACGAGCGTCACACCTATCTCAGCGTTGCCGGCAAACTCCTCGTTTTTGAGCACTGCGCGACAGCAACGTCTTATCAATATCCTTGTCCCGGACGGAATTTTTATGTCATTTTGCTTATCGGTTATATACACTTTGTATATCATTTTTTACCCTCCTTTTGACCTGTTTGTTGTCATGCTTTTCGTATGCGGCGACTATCGCTTCAACAATGCTGTGCCGCACAACGTCTTTTTTTGTAAGTTTGACGGTTGTTATGCCGATTATACCGTCGGTAATTTTTGATGCCTCCACAAGGCCGCTGGACTGCTTAGAGGGTAGGTCAATTTGAGTTATGTCTCCTGTAACAATCATTTTGGAACCGTTGCCCAAACGTGTCAAAAACATCTTCATCTGAGCAGGTGTTGCGTTTTGTGCTTCGTCGAGTATGATAAAACTGTCATCCAGTGTTCTGCCGCGCATGTAGGCGAGCGGCGCCACCTCAATGGTGCCCTTTTCCAGCATCCTTGCAAACGCCTCGGCACCGAGCATGTCAAAAAGTCCATCGTATAAAGGTCGCAGATACGGGTCGACCTTGTTTTGCAGGTCACCCGGCAAAAATCCGAGCTTTTCGCCTGCTTCGACCGCCGGACGTGTCAGTATAATACGGTGCACCTCGTGAGATTTCAGCGCCTTCACCGCCATTGCTACGGCAAGATACGTTTTACCCGTGCCGGCAGGCCCGATACCAAAGGTTATTGTGGAACTTTTTATCGCCTTTAGGTATGTTTTTTGACCGAGTGTTTTGGGGTAGACCGGTCGTCCTTTTATTGTCACCGTCACAAGTTCGCAGGATAGTTCGGATAACTCCTCGCTTTTGCCGCCCTTGGCAAGACCGATGCAATAGCGCATCGTCTGCTCGTCGATAACTCGCCCTTGGTCGGCAAGCATAAGCGCCGAGGAAATTGCCTTTTGTGCCACGTCGCACCGACTGCCTATAAGTTTGAGTGAGCCGTCACGCATGACCGCCGTGACATCAAGCTCGGTTTTTAACAGTGAGAGCAGTGCGTCGTTAGGACCCATTACCGACATCAGTTGCTGTTGTGTTTCAAATTCCAGATTAATTTCTTCCATAAGCTCCTGTGGTTTTTATATCAATATCTGCCTCGTATATGGCAGTCACAATTTTTTTATGTTGTCTCCTAAGTTGTCAACTTTGACTAATATACAATGTCAGTAACTTAAGTGACTGATGTTTTTTCGTTTCTTTCCGCTCACTGTTATACGGAAGGAAGTAAAGAAAAATGTTCGCCTAAGTTGATGATATTGCTTTGATATATCCATTTTAACACATAATTGCCTGTTATGTAAAGTGCTTTTTGTTACTTTTTAACGGTTTTTATCGTTTTTGACTGTTTTTTACAATATCCGCTAAAAATTCGTAACTTACCGTGACATGTATGCCGTTTTCGGTGTCTTGGCTGCTGACAAGTCGCACAAGCACCTGTGGCTCGTTAAAGTCGGACAGAAACTTTTGATGTATGGCAAGCTCGGCATTTTGCAGCGCCTGTTCGCGGTTGAGATGTACGTCGTGCTTGGCGGTTTCAAAAAGTGTCGTTGTCTCTACCGACAGCGGTAGTTTGAATCCCAGTATAGACAGAGGTTTTATGTGAGTCTGTCGCCTGTAACCATTATCGTATTCGGCATCGAGATACAGCGGAACCCTCAAACCTAAAAATTCGAGTGCGGTTCTGCTTTTTTGCACACCTGTCGGCAGTGTTTCGGTGTAGGAAAACGGCTGTACATACTCATATGTCACCTCGCCGTAACCCACAATATCCGCAAATACATCCGAGAGCACAATCTCATTTTTGTAGGTAAACCTAATACTGCTCACCAACGTCTGACCCTCGGTGACCGACTGGTTGACGGTGACAAGGCTGTTGCCGTCATAGACATTCATCTCGTATATAATGCCGCTAAAATCCGCCACAAGTGCATCGCTGTTAGAGCCGAGCGATTCGGGTGGTATGTACGGACTGCTTGTGACAAATATCCTACCGTCGAAAAAGTTAAACTTTATGTAGGAATATCTGTCACTTACCAGTAAGAAATTTTGCTCCGCCTGTTTTAAGCGCTCACTGCTTGCGTAAGCGCCCGGGTAGATGCCCTCAGTGTGCAGAAAAGCCTTGACATATTCCGCTTCCTGTGGCGACAGACTTGAAACATCAATGCGAAATATAACACCGGACAAAAACTGCACCGCTACAATAAAAAGTATCAGTGATAATAACAGCGACGGTCGGTGCACAAAGCGTTTGGTTGCAAAATATGGACCGCTTTTACTCATGACACACACACTACATCCGGTTCCCTTGCGCAACGTACGCACCTGCCGATAGTGTCGCGCCGGCATCGTCAACACGGCACCGGTCGGTCGTGGCACAATGTTGCCCGGGCTTATTCCGGTCGACAAAAGTCTCGTGATAAGTCTTTCATAGTCGCCGCCCTCAATCGATACGACTGCAAAATTAAAGAACAGTGATGTAAACTTCATCACCTACCCCCGTTACAAGTAATAATACAAAATTGATTTATAACGTGTGCTACCTATTTAGATAGTGCACAAGCAAGTGTTAAGCCGGTATATTTTTCCGCTCTACTACGTCATCAAAACTCATATTCCATAAAGAAGTGTATCGGCTTGGCTATCTACTTAACACCACTTTTTTCCATGTTAATTGTCCTGACACTACCGACAAGCTCGGCGCTGTGCTGTGATATGTTGTGTAGTCTAAGCCCCGTGCCGATGACGGTTATCAACAGGTTACCCTGACCGATAACAAGCAGACTTTCGGTAAAACTTTTTATGCTGTCGCAGTCTTCAAGTATTATCCTACCCGAAGTGTCGACAATTAAAAACTTGTGGCATTCACCTGTATAACCCACAAATGGCATACGATCAAAAACCGATAGCACTCTTTTCAGTACTCCCATCATATCCTCCGAATATTCGTCTGAGCGTTGTTAATAAAGACGTAAAATGACTGAAATATTATAACAAGCTTGAAAACACAACTGCATTTCTTGATGTTTTTTCATGTCAAATTATCAAAGCATTCATATGTATAAAACATTGCCGATATGCAAAGGTATACCGCTGCATATACTAATATATAGAGTGCAAATGAGGTTATTATGCGTATATTAATCGCTGTGTCGCAAACGATAGTGTTTTTGTTGTGTTGTATGGTGACGATTTTCACGTTTTTCCTGCCGCAATTTACAACAGTTGCCGCACTAAATTCCCTTAACTACGCTGTGCAGACGGTGTTGCCGTCGTTGTTTCCGTTTATTGTTATAGCCGCACTGCTCAGCAAAGGGAGATTTATGACGGTGCTCGGCCTGCCGTTTTATCTCTACACAAGGTACGTGCTTAAAATCCATAGCTACACAGCCGGCGCCGTTATCACGCTTGCAATGATAGGCGGTTTTGCCGCCGGGGCGGTCGCGCTAAAAAATGTTGTGGCAGATGGCGAAATCTCGCAAAAAGAGGCACAGCGTCTTATGCCGGTCATCATGATGCCTTCGGTGCCGTTTATATATGTCGTCGTGGGTGGGATGTTGTACGAAAGTTACACGCTCGGTATTATACTCTGTGGCGCTGTTATTGCCGCTACACTTGCGGTAGGTGCACTTTTTTCAGTCGGCGCAAAAACCGAGCCGAACACCCGCCGCGAAAGCACAGCGCCGCCGCTATCGCGACACATAGTAAGCTCGGTGCGTGACAGTAGTCAGAGCATGTTGTACATATGTGGTTTTGTAATAATTTTCGGGATACTTTCGCAGCTTATAAGCGTATTGCTACCGGAGACATTGGCGCTGTACAGCTCGGTACTGTTTGAATTTTCTACCGCCTGTGCCGCAACTGCCAAAGCCGGTAACATATACGCCACTGCCACCGCGCTGAGCTTTTGCGGACTTTGTGCTTTTTTTCAAGTCGAGGTTATAATGGGTGGATGTTTATCGACGGAACGCGCATTACTCAGCAGATTTTTCCACCTACCCATTATGTTGGTTGTCGTAAAACTGCTCATGACACTGTTTCCACGTACCGTCACCGCCGTTTATATGAGTGGATCAACACCGGTGGTTCTGACAAAGTTCGGTATTGAAATGTCGGTGTTTGCCTTGCTAACGGTCGTGGCGTTTTTTACGGAGCTTTCAAAACAAAAAACAACAAATTTTGGATTCATTACCCATATTGGGCAACCCTACACAAACATAATGAATTTTGCAAAAGAAAGTGTTTACAATAGCTAACTTTTGTTATATAATATTAGTATCATAGTAGTAAGAAAAGTATTCTGCCAATAGGTCGGCGGAACGGTGAAGCGAAAGATTAAGGTTTTGATAAAATCATGTCGTTATTAAAAAAGTCAAAGTTGTTCGGCGGTAGGATAGAGCCGGCTTGCGCCTATTGTGAACACGGCATTTCGGCTTCCGATAACATAATGATAATTTGTGACCGACGCGGTATCACCGCACCGTATTATCGGTGTAAACGGTTTGTATACTCGCCGCTTAAACGTGTACCGAAACCGGCACCTAAGTTGCAGGAATTTTCTGAAAAGGATTTTACACTTTAGGATGCTAACATAAATGATTTATTTTGACAATGCAGCAACAACTCCGCTGAAAGAGGAAGTGTTGCAGGCGATGCTCCCCTATATGAAACAGACATATTACAATCCGTCCGCGCTGTACGGCGAGGCACTAAAAACCCGTGCAAGTGTGGAACAGGCGCGTGAAGATGTTGCTAATGTGCTTGGTGCTAGTGTAAAGGAAATTTACTTTACAGGTAGCGGCACCGAGTCAGACAACTGGGCGCTAAAAAGCACAGCCGCCTATATGCGTGAACGCAAAGGGCGCAACAAGATACTGATAAGCAGTATCGAGCACCACGCAGTACTACACACGGCACAGTCGCTGGAAAAGCAGGGTTATATCGTTAAACAACTGCCGGTGGACGGCTATGGCAACATTGATTTTGATGTCTATAAATCGGAGCTTGATGATACCACGGCGATTTGTAGTATTATAATGGCGAACAACGAGATAGGCACAATACAGGATATAAAAAAGCTCGCGGATGCCGCACATGAGGTAGGCGCGTATTTTCACACCGATGCGGTACAAGCAGTTGGTAGCGTGCCGGTTGATGTGGAACAGCTTTCAGTAGATATGTTGTCGCTGTCGGCACATAAATTTTTCGGACCTAAAGGTATGGGCGTACTCTATGCTAAAAAAGGCACACCGATAAGCGGCCTTATCGAGGGTGGCGCACAGGAGCGCGGCAAGCGTGCCGGTACGGAAAATGTGGCAGGTATTATTGGTCTTGCCAAGGCACTGACAATAGCCACGCAAAATCTTGAGCAAAATTACAGCTACACGGCATCATTGCGCGACAGTTTGCAGGCGCAACTGTTAAAGGACATACCGAAAATAAAGGTCAACGGCAACGAAAACTCACGCTTGCCGGGCATACTGAATGTATCTTTTGAGGGTATTGAGGGTGAGGGTATCCTGTTGATGCTGGACATGCAGGGAATCGCGGCTTCTTCCGGATCGGCGTGCGCATCCGGCTCGCTGGATCCGAGCCATGTAATTATGGCGCTCGGCATGAGCCACGGCATGGCACAGGGCACGATAAGATTGTCACTTTCACATACCAACAACCAAGATGAGGTGGATAAAACAGTTGCAGCACTTAAAGGCATAGTGTCACGATTGCGTATGATGTCACCCATCTGGGAGGAATAGATACAAAATTAATAAAAGGCAAAACACAAAAAAGAAAAAGAGGAAAAAATGTACAGCGAAAAGGTAATGGATCATTTCACCAACCCACGTAACATAGGCGAGGTGGAGAACGCAAACGCCGTCGGCACAGTAGGCAACGAAAAGTGCGGCGATATAATGAAGATATCTATGATGATAAAAAACGGCATCATCGAGGACATAAAGTTTAAAACGTTCGGCTGTGGTGCGGCTGTGGCTACCAGCTCGATGGCAACGGAAATTCTAAAGGGCAAGCCTATAGAAAACGCGATAAGGCTCACTAACAAAGAGGTCATGAACGCACTGGACGGACTTCCGCCGGCCAAGGTGCACTGTAGCGTTTTAGCGGAAGAGGCGATAAAGACAGCACTGTCCAACTACTACAAGGACATGGGCGTCGACCCTGAGCCGATTGTCGGCAAAATTACCGACAGCCACTCCGCAGGGTGTGCACATCACTAGCGTTGTTGTAGGATTGTCCGGCGGCGTCGACTCGGCGGCAGCTGTTTTGCTGTTACAAAGGGCAGGCTATAACGTCATAACCGCCGCCATAAATTTTTCCCCGGCACACACCGAGGCTGTTTTTGATGCGCAAAAGCTGGCAAAACAACTTAAAACAGAGCACCACACCCTCGATGCTACACAGCGTTTTGAGGAGTTGGTGCTCCGTTATTTTTGCGACACATACAGTGACGGCATGACGCCAAACCCATGTATCATGTGCAATCCGCTTGTTAAATTTCACATGTTGCGACAGCTTGCGGACAGCCGCGGCGCAAAATACATCGCAACAGGTCACTACGCAAGGGTAGGGGAGATGGACGGCAAAAGGTTGCTAGTAGCCTCTACCTCCAAAAAAGATCAGAGTTACATGCTCTACCGTCTGCCACAGGATATAATCGAGCGGCTGTTATTTCCGCTTGAAAGCTATGATAAACAGGACACTCGCCGCATAACGCGCGAGGCAGGACTTCCAAACTCTGAAAAGCCGGATTCGCAGGAACTTTGCTTTTGTGATGACTATGCGGACTTTTTGCAAAGCCGCAATGTCAGCGCAAAACGCGGCTGTTTTGTGTTACCCGATGGCAGAACCATCCCTCACAAAGGGCAGTATCACTACACAATAGGGCAGCGAAAGCACCTCGGCGTGTCCTACGCACACCCCCTTTATGTCAGCGACTTGTCACAAAACGGCGATGTCGTGCTCAGCGACAAGTCAAAGGTTTTGTGCCGCAGTATCAGCATAACCGACACGGTGTTTCACCTGCCGCTGACAGACGAGCAAAAACTTTACGCGAAAATAAGGAGCAGCTCTGCTCCGACTCCCTGCACAATAAGTAAAACTTCAGACGAGCTGTATACCCTCACGTTTGATAGCGATGTCTTTGCGTCCTGTCCCGGTCAGTCGGCAGTTCTTTACCTAAAAAAGGGGGAGGACATGTTTGTGCTCGGTGGTGGTGTAATAGTCGTTTGATTCATTTAGAGTAAGGTTGTTTATTTAAATCAATACCCCCGCCACCGGCGGGGGTATTGATTTGCACTATTCATTGGGGTTTTATATTCAAAATGCAAAAAGCTTATGTTGGCTTTTAAAAGGAACAGTGTGTATCCTACGC
>CAYJFU010000034.1:0-7588 GCA_964369445.1 uncultured Oscillospiraceae bacterium
CGGTGTTGCACTCGGTTCATTGGCGTCTACGCTATTGCAGTTCCCCGCCACGCCGGACCTTTTAAGCATTACTATCGCCGTCGGTTTCTCGTTTGCAATTGGTGTGTTCTTCGGCTACTACCCGGCTAACAAAGCCGCAAAGCTTGACCCGATTGAAGCGCTCAGGTATGAGTAGAAAAAGCGGGTGGGGCTACATCCGGGGTTATTACAATAATGCGATACTGCACGCCCACAAACAACTTAATTATACTATCCCCGTCCTCGGCGTGGGATAGTATAAACTGTCAATATCTTTTATGGCTTTGACTTTATAGCCAAAGCCACCAAAACCATACAGTCCGGATGCCAAATTTTGCATTTGACATTTTATAAGATTTAGTGTATATTATATTATAGTCAATTATCTTAAAAGTGACACAGAAGTGCCGAATAGAAATTTTACCTATTAACAGAGAAAGCGTGAGGAATACTCGATGTATTCCAATGGACGACAACGAAGATAGTTAGAATTTGTGCCGGTAAGACGTATTAGTTGTTAAGTTAACTGACTTTCTAACGCTATAACAGGAGAACCGAATGGATCCCGACAGTTTTATTATATTTGCCGCCGGCTTTGCTGCGGCATTTTTTCTTTTAGCTATTGCAGGACTTTTGTGGTATAAATTTCACGTCAAAAAGAAAGTCGAGGTCACCGAAGAGGACGTAAAGCAGATGGTGCAGTCCGCCGGTGAAAACGATGTTATAGACGCGGAACAACTTGAGATGATAGACAACATCTTTGAGCTGTCGGACGTCACTGCGTTTCAAATTATGACGCACCGCACCGAGTTTGCCGCCATCGATTCCGAACAGAGCGTTGAAGAAGCTATCAACCTCTCGGTCAGCGAGGGTTTTTCTCGACTGCCGGTCTATTCAAAATCGCTGGATAACATTGTCGGTATACTTTACATTAAAGACTTACTGACGACGTTCGGAAAGTCCGAGGAGGCACAAAAACATGTGTCGGACTTTATGCGCACTGCTATATTTGTGCCGGAATCCGCTAAGGCACGGCAACTGCTCATAGCGCTGCGTGAAAAGCACACCCATGTTGCCATCGTTGTCGACGAGTACGGCGGCACATCGGGGCTTGTGACGATGGAGGACATTCTAGAGCAGATTGTCGGTAACATTTTTGATGAGTACGATAATGAAGATGAGGATTTTATACCAACCGACAACGGCGTATTGTGTGACGGCGGCGCATCACTTGAACAGTTGTTTGAGTATCTGGATTTACCTATGCCGCAGGCAGAGGACGACGATGACTTTGAGACGGTGTCCGGCCTTTTGATAGAAAAGCTCGGGCACATACCGGCAAGCGACGAGCCTGTCGAGCTGGACTACGGTGATGTTAAGTTTGTCGTGCGTGACGTCGACGAGCGCCGTATCAAAAGCGTATTTTGCACTGTAATTAAGGAAGATGAACATGGAGATAAAGATTAGCTCTCGCACCGTGTACGAAGGCGGAGTTATAACGGTCACGCAGGACGAGGTGAAAACTCCCAGCGGTCGCACCGCAGGGCGCGATGTTGTTCACCACGGCGGCGGTGCCGGTGTCATAGCTCTGAACGACAAGGGTGAAATATACCTTATAAAGCAGTTTCGCTACGCAGTGGGCAAGGAACTTATCGAGATACCGGCCGGAAAACTTGATGCCGGCGAGGACCCAAAAGTTGCCGCCGTGCGCGAACTTGAAGAGGAGGCCGGTATAAGGGCCGAAAACATAATACATCTCGGTGACATAATACCGACATGCGGCTACTGCAACGAGGTCATATATGTGTACGGGGCTACAGGGCTCTCCCATGTGGCGCAAAACCTTGACGAGGACGAGATTGTCTCGATATTCACCATGCCGCTGACCGAGGCGGTAGACGCCGTGTTAAAAGGTGACATCGTAGACGGTAAAACCGTCTTTGCCATACTTGCATTAAACGAACGACTTCGCCGCAACGACGTATAAATCTATTACACATTCAATTGACGATGTCCTAACGGCTAAAATTCTGCTTTAAAGCGTTATCCGTAACCGGAATACACAAGTTAAGTTTCGCTTTTTCCAGCGGCAGACTTAGCGCTCCGATGGATTGTTTTCGCTACAACGTGTAGCATCCGAATCTTTGTCTTGCAAAACAGAATTTTATCTCGACGTTATATTTGCCATAAAAAGTAACATTGCTATAAAGGAAACAATGGAATTTACTTCACTAACGTTTTTAATATTCCTGCCGCTGTGCGCCGCGCTGTACTACATACTTCCGGTACGGTTTAGGATTGCTTATCTATCCGCTGTGAGCATCGGGTTTTACATTGCGTTTGAAATCCGATTGCTTTTTGTGTTGCCGTTTTATATTCTGCTCGGCTACATCGGCGGTGTACTAATCGAAAAGAACAAAAGAGCCTTTATGCTCTTTTTGTTTTTGTTTGTTGCGGCAGGGGTGCTGTGCTTTTACAAATACGGCGGCATGTTATCCGGTATGTCGCTTGTCATGCCGGTCGGCATAAGTTATTTCACCTTCTCCACAATAGGCTACCTTGTCGATGTTTACACCGGTGCCGCAAAGCCGGAAAAAAACTTTTTGCGCTACAGCCTTTTTATCGGCTTTTTTGCTCAGCTTGTCGCGGGCCCCATTCCGCGCACCGATACGCTGTTGCCGCAGCTGTCACAGCCGATAAAGTTTGAAAAAGACAACATCACCGGCGGTTTGATAACCGCAATGTTTGGCTATTTTAAAAAGCTGTGTGTGTCGGTGCCGCTGGGCATTGTCACGATGGAGCTTTTTGCGACCGATGGCAGTGGTGCGGTCATGATTTTTACCGCCATTCTGTACACGGTGCACCATTACTTCGACTTTAGCGGCTACACCGACATAGTGCGCGGTACGGCACGCATTTTCGGATTGAAATTAGCACCCAACTTTAAACAACCCTTTTACAGCACAAACTTTTCCGGTTTTTGGCAACGTTGGCACATCTCGCTGTCAAAGTGGCTTCAGGACTACATCTTTACACCGCTTGTCTGGAACCGTCCACTGTCAAAACTGCCGTTATTAGGCCGCTTTATGCCGGGGTTGCCGCTTTTCAGCTCTATATTTATTCTGTTCGTCATCTCGGGTGTGTGGCACGGCGCCGGTCTCACGTTTTTGGTGTGGGGCATTTTACAGGCCGCGTTCCGCATCGGCGAGGAGCTTTTGCACAAATATTACCGCAAACCCCCGAAAAAGCAGTCAAACACGCGCCTTTTCCTTAAAAGAACAGTTGTGTTTTTGCTATTTTCCGCCAGTCATGTGTTTTTTGCCGCGCCCGATATCGGCACGGCTTTGCACCGATTTGCGCAGATGTTTACCGCCATTGATTTTGGCATACCCTCTGCAGTCTACTCGGCGGCACTGTCCGGCTTTAACGCAACCCCCTTGCTCGCCTCGGCATTTTTGGTGTTCTGTGTGGTGTGCACCTTTGTTGCGTTCTCCTTTGACAGGTTGTGTTTTAAGAACAACTGTGAGGAGTATGAGCTGTTCCTGAATATCCCCACCGCCAAGCGTTACGTTGTTTACTACGTGTTTATGGGTTTTGTGTTCTTTGGCTTTTTAATGCAAAACGGCGGCTTTGGCAGTACGGCAAACTTTATATACGGTGGGTTTTAGGATATGAGAAAAACAATACTTAAATGCTTTTTAATACTTGCACCTTTTGTGCTGTACTTTGTGGCGTTTTTTATCTTCGAGCCTTACAACTACTTCGGTATAAAATCCTACGCCAACACCAACAGCGTTATTTATCGTACAAGAGCGTACATTCAAAACCCGACCGACAGTATACTTGTGGGTGACTCGCGCCTTGCGCATATGGATATGGAGCTTGTCGAGCAACTTACCGGCGAGCGGTACAGCAACCTCAGCTTTGGCGGCGCGTCGCTGACCGAGGCGATGGATTTATACGAGTATGCACTGGAGCAAAACCCCGATCTTAAAAACGTCGTGATGGCACTGTCTTTTTACACGCTTAATACGAGCTACTTTAAAGACAGGACGGAGCACATTGAGCTTGTGGTGGAAAATCCGCTGGCCTACATGACCAACTTTGACTACAACATCGAAATGCTCAACGAGGTGCGAATGTTGTTGCAGGGCGAGCGCAGTGCCCCCACCACCGAACAGGGCATTTGGGGGGACGAGTGCTTTGTCGATCAAGACGGTAACCCCCTACCCTACCGCCAAAACCTGATAGATTACGCGAGTGAGACTATCTACAATGCAACGGAGGGATACACGATAAACGATCAGTATCTCGACCGTATTGTCGAGGTGGCGCACGACTGCCGTGAGCGCGGCATAAACTTTACGGTGGTGCTACCTCCGGCGCACGCCTCCATAACGGAGTATGTCGTTGAAGAGCGCGGCATCGACAAACTCATGGTGCCTGTACTCGAAAGGCTGAGCGCCGAGGGCATTACCTATATCGACTATGAGCAAAATAAGGCGGTGGAATACCCTGATGACATGTACTACGACGGTTTTCACCTCGATCCGGTGACAGGTTTGCCACAGTTTACGACAACATTGTTCACCGAGGATATTGTTACGATAAGATAGTTTCGTCACGAGTGTTCAGCCGGCCGTTTTGGCGACTCTTCCACCCAGTTTCGTTGTCAAAACTTACATTCTACAAAGGAGTGTATCGTTTTTCCACCTTTCCTGACGAAAAAATCACTCAATACCTGCTCGTTTCAACTTGTGGCAACACTATTTAGTTAAACTGCATCCTTTCCCCGGTGGCAGGAGAGGGGTGCGCATGCTGCCCCTGTAGTGGGCGAAAATTAAAATCGCTTGGAGTACACTATGGCTTTAGACTTTTTAATACTTTACGAACATGTTGTGCGCGAGTACGAGTGTCTGCTATTACTTAAAGCCGAGCTTGAGGCACGCGGACACACCGTTGCCATACGACAGCTGCTTGACCGCAAGCAGCTTCGTTATTTTACGTGGAAAAAACCGCGTGTCGTCGTCACTCATTGCATGTACGACAACGAGTCCCTCAACAGCCACGTCTACAACAACTGCGGCAAGGTGCAAAAGGTTGTCAACCTGCACTGGGAGCAGATACTCTCGCGTGAGCAGGAGCAAAGTCCTTGGTTTAACTGTGGACAAAATGCTCGATTTGCGGTGCAGACATGTTGGGGCGAGGCGACAAAGGAGCGTCTGCTTGCACAGGGTGTGCCGGAACAAAACCTTGTCGTTACCGGCGCGCTTCAGCTGGACTTTTTACGCGAGCAGTTTTCCTCTTACTATTTCACAAAGGAGCAACTGTGCGAGCAGTTCGGCATAAAAAAGCAAAACGAGCTACTGCTGTACATCTCCTCTTTTGGATATGCAAACATGAGCGATGCCGAGGTCGAGGAGTTGAGCAACATGGCAGGGCTGTCGTTTGTGGGCTTTCGCGACACAAACAAGCGCTCGATGGACGAGACGCTGGACTGGTTTGAGGCGGCACTTGTCAAGCACCCAAGCAGAAGCATCGTATACCGTCCGCACCCGAGCGAGTGGGGATGTGAGCGCCTTGAAGCGATGAAAAAACACAAAAACTTTCATGTGATAACCGACTACTCGGTCAAGCAGTGGGTGCTTGCCTGTGACAGGATATACACCTGGCTGAGCACATCGCTTGCGGAGGTTTACTTTGCCGGCAAAAGCTGTGGTATACTTCGCCCCTACCCCGTTGAGCAAGAGTACGACCCTGTGACATACGAAAATGCTACCTTTATAACGACACAGGATGAGTTTTTAAAGGACGTTGAGCATCCGTCGGACGGTTACCCGTTTGATGTGGACATGCTGTGCGGTTTTTACAGCGTCACCGACACGCCGGCATATGTTCGCATGGCGGATTTGCTATGTGATATACTGAATAACCCACCGCGCGCCCTCCCTTTTTCCGAGGGGTACAAGCCGCGCTTTAACACGCTGAAATACTTTGCGCTTATCGGGGTGCATGTGTTCCATGCCTTTAGGTTTAATCCGACACGGCTCAAAGGTGTAGCGCCCGGCTTTGCGGATTTTGCAGGGCGCATTTACGGCTATGTTGACAAGGGGTACGTCTCAAAGTGCCAAAGTCGCGAGTGGCAGGCACGCATTGCAAAGTTTCTGCCAAGCAGGGAGGACAGAGCGTGAAGCAGGAATTTTCAGTCGGCGGTTTTATAAAATCCGTGTTTTCCTACTCGGTGGCGACGTGGGTTAATTTTTTGATATACGGACTGTCCATCATACTGGCTACCTATTTTATACCGCCACAGGTTTTTGGGCCGGTTGATGTGTTCATCTCCACCTCAACGCTGATAATGAGCGTCTGTGCCATGGGACTTGATCAAGCTTACACAAGGTTTTTTCACGAACCGCCCGGCGGCATCGGCAAACAAAATCTTTTTACGCTTTGTGTGTTTTTATCCGGATCGACGGTGGTGGTTCTCGGCGCTGTGGTAAGCGTGTTTTTTTCACAGCCGATGCAGAGCCTGTTTTTCACCGAGCCGCTGCCCGATTATGTCACGCCGCTTCTGTTTTTAAACGCACTGTTTTTGATACTTGCGCGGTACTACAACATCACCTACCGTATGCAGGGTGCCATAAAACTTTACTCGCTTGTCGCCATCGGTCTGCAATTTTTCTCGCGACTGTTTTTTATCGTCGGCGCATTTGTTCGCCCCGATTTTTTGACGATAGTGTTGTTTTACACCGGCGGTCTTTTTGTGTTCGTCGTCATATTTGCACTGGTGCGCCGTGACAGGCTACTGCCGCGCCGCAAAGACCTCAGCCGCGAAGCGCTTTCATACATCCTGCCGTTTGGCATTGCCGTAGCACCTGCGACTATTATAATATGGGTAACAAACCTGTTTTCACGTGTGTATGTCGGGCACGAGTTCGGCGAAACAACGCAGGGTGTTTTTTCGATGGCACTGACACTGTCCAACGTTATAGCGGTCATCCAGGCGGGATTTGCGACATTTTGGTCGGCGTACATCTACGCAAACTACAAGCAAAATCAACAGCAGATAATGCAGGTGCACGACTACGTGACGTTTTTGACCTGCCTGTTTTTTGCCGCCATCGTCGCATTTGAGGACATACTGTTTTTCATACTGGGCGCGCAGTATCGCGACGGTATGCAGGTGTTTTTGCTGTTGTCACTGCTTCCGCTGTTTTTGATAATCAGCGAGACAACGGTGTACGGTATCTCTATAAAACGTCTGCCGATATACGACACCATCGGATTTTTAATATCGCTCAGTTGCTCGGTGCTTTTCGCTTACCTACTCACCCCTTATTTCGGTTTACAGGGCACGGCTTTGGGGCTTGCGCTTGCCGGCATCGTTATGTTTGTGTTCCGCACCGTTATTTCACATAAATTTTACAGGATGATACAGCGCCCGAAAAAGACCGCTTTTGCGCTGTTTTTGGTGGTTTTGCTCGCAATATTGGGAACAATTTTCACAAATAATTACCTGATTAAATTTACAATTTCTTTTATATGTGTTATAATATGGTGCTACCTGTAC
>CAYJFU010000034.1:7598-24204 GCA_964369445.1 uncultured Oscillospiraceae bacterium
TCTTCGTGATGCCATCAGCGCGTTCAAGGCAAAAAGACAGTAATCGCTACAACAATTACACTTTGTCACTAAAAGGAGTTGAAATATGGGACTATTTACACCGGGATGGCTTAAAGAAGGGCGCGGTGTCCGCAAGGACGAACCGCAAAAAAAAGGTGTACTGCGCTTTTTTGAAATAATAACACGTGACTTTACCGACCTGCTAATTCTTAACGTGGTGTTTATTATAAGTTGCATACCTATTATAACGATAGGCCCTGCGTTGTGTGCGCTCAACGCTGTCGTGCTCAAAAGGGTGCGCAACATCCCATGTTACGTTTTTCACGAATACAAGCAGGCATTTAAGGCAAACCTTAAAGAAGGTATACTTGCCGGGCTTGTACACTTTTTTGTACTTGGTACAGTCGGATTTGCAACTTTCTTTTACGGCTCAAGCTATTTTGCGGCAGGCGGAACGATTTATTTTATACTGTTTTGTATAACGGTTTTAGTGTTTATAATAGTATATGTAGCGTCCATGTATCTTTATACCTGTTTAGGCATTGTTGATGTCAGCCTTAAAGCCCAGCTCAAAAACAGCGTATTGATGACGATAGCCTTTTTGCCGCGCTCGGCAATGTTGCTGTTAACCGGCGTACTGCCGATACTTGTTTCGATACTGTTTATACCTATAAGTTTTATACCTCTTTTAGTCATACCGCTTGTACTTATTCATTTTTCATGGTCTGCAGTCATCATAAACATGAATGTTTGGGCGACAATCGAGAAGGCGTTTATCAAAGGAAAAGATGATGCGCAAAACACCGACGAACAATAGTAAACCGCATTACCATGCTCAGACGCACACCGTCGGGGTGAATCGTCCTCGCACACAAAAGCGTCGACGCGCCATTATATATCGTATAAGATTGACAGTTTACTTTGTCGTTTTGACCGCCGTTTTGACCACCGGTATGGTAGCTTATATAAATGCCGGTCTATTTGTTGACATCGATGGCGCAGACATTTCTCAAGGCACCCAGCCTACCACACCGTCCTCCTCTGCGCCTAGCACCGAGAGCTACACTGATGAAATACAGCTGTTTCAAGTTCCTGAGGATGTCACACGTTCGATAAACACAGGGCCTATGCTCGCGCCGGCGGCCGAGATGCTTGCCCTGCCGGAAAACGGCCGTGTCGATATGGCTTACTTTAACACCGCCGTGTTTTTGGGCGATTCATTGGCGCAAGGTTTTGTGGAAGCGTATGACATATTTCCAGCTTCGGGCAGTGTTACGGTCAAGGGCATGTCACCCGATAAGATTACGGGCCTGATACCCGGTCCTGACGGTGAAAACATAACTGCTGTCGACTGGATAAGAAGTCTGAACCCTGAAAAGCTTTACATTTTGATGGGTACAAACGGTCTCACCTGGATGAGTGAAGAGATGATGGTAACGTCATTTGCCGCTATGCTTGACATGTTTGGGCAACAACTGCCGGGGGTTAAAATCTACCTTATGGGATTGACGCCAACCACAGCGGAAAAGGCGCAGGACGAACGCTTTAGCAACGAGTATATCCGTAAGCTTAACGATCAACTTGCCGCCATGGCAACCGAGCGCAACCTCTATTACATCAACCTACACGAGGTTCTCGCCGATGACCTTGGCAACCTCAAAGAGGATTTGGCAGCAAGCGACGGCTACCATTTGACCAAGGGCGGCTATGAGGTTGTTCGTGAATATCTACTGACACACACTGCACATGCCATTGATAACGAATATGTTGAAGGTTCGCCGTACTATAGCATTGAAAACCCCTCGACAGCACCGCCGGAAACGGAGTCTTCAAGTGAAGCTGTCTCAACAGCAGCGACCGAGAGCGTTCCCGCTTCCTCCGCACCTACCGAAAGTGCATCGGCATCGACAGATGCTTCAGCAAGCGACAGTGCTACCACGCAACCTACCCCCTCGTCCGATACCGTCAATTAACATAAAAATCGGCACAAGACTCTCTTTACGTGCTGGGTTTCAATTTAACTGACTGTAAAATACAACCGGTGGAATAACAGTTATGGACTGGCAGGAATTATTCGATTTATTTTTGTTTGCGCGACAGACCGTCTCGGTGTTTCGTTTGACGGCACGTATCATGCTTGCAGTTGTTGTCATGCTACTGTGTTATGCGTTTTTTGACCGCAGTAAAACACTCCTTAGCACCATCATTGCAGCGGTGCTTGCCCTACTTCTTTCCGTGTTTATGTTCGCTTTCCCGACGGGTCTATCTGTTTAACTTTAAGAATATAATATTTATTAAGCGTTAAGTTATTTGCAAAACTAAAGGTGTAAAATGTCTAAATTAAAGGTACTTATACTCTTCGGTGGTGTTTCCAGTGAGCACGAGGTGTCTTGTGTCAGCGCCGCCTCGGTGGTGGACAGTTTGAATGTCGACAAATACGATATTATAAAAATCGGCATTTCAAAAAAAGGACGCTGGCTTTACCATCCCGGCAGTACCGATATGATGCGCGACGGCACGTGGGAGCGCAGTCCCGATACCGTGTCTGCTTTTATAGCTCCGGACAGAATTCTGAGCGGTATATTCAAGCAGGATATAGAGGAATTCAGTTTTCAAAAGATTGACGTGGTTTTCCCCGTTTTGCATGGCAAAAATGGCGAGGACGGCACCGTGCAGGGTTTACTGCGCCTTGCCGGTATTCCGTTTGTCGGATGTGACGTCGCCGCAAGCGCCATTTGCATGGACAAAGAGTTTACAAACAGCCTGCTTGTTCAGCGCGGTCTACCACACTGCAAGTACGAGGTCGTGTCGGTCGGTGAGTTGGAACGCTACGCTAAACGCACCGACGAGATTGTTAAGGAATTTGGACTTCCGATATTTGTCAAACCGGCCAACGCCGGCTCCTCCGTCGGTATAACAAAGGTGGATAGCGCCGAAGCACTGTTCCCTGCACTGCTGACCGCCGCCGCGCATGACGGAAAGATACTGATAGAAGAGGCGGTAAAGGGCAAGGAGATAGAGTGTGCGGTTTTGGGCACATACCCTCCTTTTGTGTCCGTTCCGGGCGAAATTGAACCGCAGGCGGATTTTTACGACTACAATGCAAAGTACAAAAGCGGTCAGGGCGGCCTTTATGTTCCGGCACGCATCGACGAGGACACCACGCGCAAGGTGCGTGACCTTGCAGCAAAGGCTTTTACCGTTTTAGGTTGCGAGGGCTATGCCAGGGTGGACTTTTTTGTCACCGAGCAAAATGACATATACATCAACGAAATCAACACAATACCAGGCTTTACCGATATCAGCATGTTTCCGCGCCTTATGGCGGCGACGGGTCTGCCGTATGACAAACTGCTGGATAGACTGATAGAGCTTGCACTGGAGCACCGTGATGAATAACCGTCCCATAGGTGTGTTTGACAGCGGTCTTGGCGGGCTTTCCGCCGTGCGTGCACTCCGAAAGCTACTGCCAAACGAGGACATTGTTTATTTCGGCGACACCGGTCGAGTGCCCTACGGCAACAGAAGCAAACAGACGATAACGCAGTATGCGCGCTCCGACGTGGCGGTGCTTGCCGAATACAATGTCAAATTTATACTTGCGGCGTGCGGCACCGTATCCTCCAACGTCGACATAGCCGCCCTTTGCGGTGATCTCCCCTGCACCGGTGTTATCGAGCCGGCGGTTTCGGCGGCGATATCCGCTACAAAAAGAGGCATCATAGGCGTGGCGGCAACCGCCGCTACCATCAACAGCGGTGTCTATCGTGAGCAAATCGGTAAACGTTCCTTTGCTGTCCATGAAAAAAGTTGTCCGCTGTTTGTACCGCTTGTCGAGAGCGGATACATCGAAAAGGGCAACGCGGTATCAACACTTGTGGCGGAGGAATATCTACTTCCGCTAAAACAAAAAGGCATCGACACACTTATACTGGGTTGCACGCATTACCCGCTACTTGCGCCGATTATCGGGCAGGTTCTGGGCGAGCGCATAACCTTAATAGACAGTGGTGCCGCCGCCGCGGCTTATACTGCTCAATACATAACAAAGCACCGTCTTGAAACAGACAGCAAAACGGTTGGCAAAACGACGTTTCTTGTCAGCGACCTGCCACAGATGTTCAACGAGACTGCGGAGCTTTTTATGGGGCACAGCATCAAGGCAACCTCTATAGAGATAAAGGATTACACATGAAAGAAAACTACCTGATAAAAATAAACGGCACACAAAAGACGCCGGACGACGAACACACCGTCACTTTGATGACAAAAGGCAATTTTGTTCGCAAAAACGGAACATATTATATCTCTTATAAAGAGACCGAGACTACCGGCTATGAGGGCTGCACGACCACCGTCAAGGTTGACAGAAACGGCAAAATTTCCATGATACGCCTTGGCAACAAACCATCCCACCTCACGATAGAAGCGGGTAAGCGCCATGTCTGCCACTACGAGACGGGTTTTGGCGCGCTGTCACTGGGCATAAGCGCAAACGACATTCTCAACTCACTTGACATCGACGGCGGCAGGCTTAAGTTCACATACGAGCTTGATATAAATTCCGGCATAATTTCCGAAAACACCGTTGATATAACGGTTAAATCGACATAAAGTGGAGGAAAAATTGAAGTATACAGGAATAAAAAACCCCTACGAAAATGCATGTACACAATTAAAACAGTTGATAGAACAGGCTGTGCAGACGGCAACGCAGGCGGGTACTCTTAAAGAATGTGAACTGCCAAACTATGCCATCGAGCGGCCTGTCGATGCAAAAAACGGCGACATTTCCTGCAACATTGCGCTTTGCGGTGCCAAAGCTTTTAAGGTCGCGCCACGCGCCATCGCAGAGGCGATAAGCGGTAACATACAGCTTGCAGGCAGCTATTTTTCACACTGTGAAATTGCGGGACCCGGATTTTTAAACTTCTTTTTCGCCGACACGTTTTTCACCGAGCTGTTGACCGTCGCCCTGTGCGAGGAAAATTTTGGTTGCAGTAATGTTGGCAACGAGCAACGTGTCAACGTTGAATTTGTGTCCGCAAACCCCACAGGTCCTATGCACATGGGCAACGCGCGCGGTGGAGCGCTCGGGGCAAGTCTTTATGCATTGCTTGAAAAGGCAGGCTATAACACCAGCCGTGAATTTTACATAAACGATGCCGGCAACCAGATTGCAAAGTTCGGTGCCTCACTGTCGGCAAGGTATCTACAACTATTTGATGACAACCACCCATTCCCCGAGGACGGCTATCAAGGGCAGGACATCAAGGTGCTTGCATACGAGTTTGCCGACAAAAACGGCGACATATTGAAAAACGCAGACGAGCAGGCACGGCGTGATGTGCTTGTCGCCTTTGCCATGCCCAAAAACGTTGCGGATATAAAGGAGACACTCGCCTCATACCGCATTGAATTTGACATATGGTTCTCGGAGCAGTCGCTTTATGACGAGGGTGCTGTGCAAGCGGCACTTGACCGCCTGAGAGATAACGGGTACACTTACGAGCAGGACGGCACGCTGTTTTTCAACTTTACAAAGTGCGGTGGCGAAAAGGACGAAGTGCTTATCCGTCAAAACGGCATACCCACCTATTTTGCCGCTGATATTGCATATCACCTCAACAAGCTCGAAACGCGTGGGTTTGAGCGCGCCATCGACATATGGGGTGCCGACCACCACGGACATATAGCGCGCCTTAAAGCGGCACTTACCGCGGCAGGGTGCGACGGCGAACGTCTTGAAGTCATACTGGTTCAGCTTGTGCGCCTTATGTCCGGCAAAGAGGTCGTCAAGATGAGCAAGCGCAGTGGCAAGACCATTACCCTCAAAACACTGTTGCAGGAGGTGCCTATCGACGCGGCGCGCTTTTTCTTCAACATGCGCGAGAGCGGCACGCACCTTGACTTTGACCTTGACCTTGCGGTGCAGACCAACAGTGAAAACCCCGTCTACTACGTGCAGTACGCACACGCGCGCATATGCAACATGCTGTTGACGCTGGCGGAAAACGACGTCACATTGCCAAGCGCGGATCAGATTGATTGCAGTCTACTATGCCACCCAAGCGAGCGCGCACTGCTGTTGCAGATAGGTACACTGCCACAACTTATCGAAAATGCGGCACTATCGTTGGATGTATCACTGCTACCGAAATATGCTCTGGGCGTTGCCGCAGGGTTTCATAAATTCTACACCGACTGCCGTATCAAGGGCGAGGAGCAAAAGCTGGCTCAAAACAGGCTGGCACTTGCCGCCGCCACAAAAAATGTGCTTGCAACTGTACTGGACATTTTAGCGGTGTGTGCGCCGGAGAAGATGTAGCGAAATAAGGTAAAACTGCACAATTTTTATTTTCTTTTAAAGTATTGCCCCAGCCGTAGGCAGGGGCAAAAATTTGTAACATAATAGGTTTTGTACAAAGTAAAAAACTACTTAATTTACTGCACAATAACTTGATATTTTTACATATAAAACAAATTGTTTTAGTAGGGAACAACATAAGTCTTTCAACATTAGCCTTTAGCAGTTAATCGCAAGTGCATTTTTAACTCACCTGTAAAATATTGCAAAAAACACCGCCTATCGACAAAACCGATAGGCGGTGTAAATTGTTTAGAGATAGCCCTAAAGCTTAGTGGCGTTGCTCTTCTTCTTTCATTTTTGCAAAGCACTCACTGCAGTAAACCGGACGGTCTTCGCGCGGTTTGAACGGAACCTTTGCGTCTTGACCACAGCTTGCACAGCTTGCTACAAACATTTCACGTTGCTCGCGGCTGGCGTTTTTGCGGGAGTCGCGGCACGGTTTGCAACGCTGCGGCTCGTTCTCGAAGCCACGGCTTGCGTAAAATTCCTGCTCGCCGGATGTAAATACGAATTCTGAGTTGCAATCTTTGCATACGAGGGTTTTGTCTTGGAACATGAGTTTCTCCTTTGTTTGGGTTTTTGCCCGACAGGCTGCACCGGCTTTCGGATTTTGGCATTCGGACTTCTATGAACAGACGCACGTCACGTCTTATTCCGTGCTTTGAGCTTTTTGCGCACACGATATAGCGCATTGTCAACGGATTTTGTGGATATGTTACATTTTAGTGCAATAGTCGTATAGTCCACCCCGTCGATGTATGCGAACAAAACTTTGCGCTCAAGAACGGTGAGTTCGGTATTGATCCTACCGTTAAGCAGCCTGAACTGTTCGTTATACAGCGCCAGCTGCTCCGTGCTAATGGTCTGCTCGTTTTCCGAAAGTGGTTTAGCTCTGTTTAAAGGCTCATGTTTTTTCCTCTGTGCCTTTTTAACAGCTGTCAACATACTGTTGACGATGCAACGATAAGCAAATGTAGTAAATTGTGTTTTGCATTCCGCTCTGTATCCCGTCACAGCCGCAAAAAGACCAATAAGACCTTCCTGACGCAAATCCTCCGCTTCGATGCCGATGCCGGCATACTCCGTCGCAAGTCTGTGTATAGTGGCAATGTTAGCGGCAACGATAAGTTCCTGTGCGGTTTGGTCGCCGTCCTTTGCCTGTTGGATAACGGTTTGCGATATCTTCATTAAATTAATCCCGTGTAAAATAGCGGATTGCAAAAATGAATATAGTAGTAATTATAATGCATTTTGCGTATTTTGTCAACATTTTGTAAACACTTTGTAACAATTTATGTGATTATGCATAACAACTACTTTATTACATTGTATGTCCTCTAAAAGAACGTCAATTTCACCAATGTTAGCGGATATAATTCTTTGATTTTGTATGCACCGCTTAGTGCACAGACCCCTATAGACAGATTCTTGTTTTGTTTTGGATAACTTCCCCTGCCACAGCGAAAGAAGGCATCCCTACATATTAACTTAAATTATGAGAAAAAATCTTTTAAATTCTTAAAAAACCCTTTCCTTTGCTCATAGTTATCCTCTTTCAAGGTATCTTCAAAGGCTTGAAGTGCCGCGCGCTGATCCTTTGTCAACCTTTTGGGCACCTCGACTATAACCTTGACATACTGGTCACCGTGGCCGCGTCCGTTGAGATATTTCACACCCTTGCCGCGCATACGGAAAACATTGCCGCTTTGGGTGCCTGCCGGCATGTTGTACTGCAACTTACCCTCTATGGACGGAACGACCAGTTCACATCCGGTGACCGCTTGCGAGAAGGTGACGGGTATAGTCACCCACACGTCGTAGTTGTCGCGCTCGAACAGCTTATCCGCGGCAACCGACACAACAACGATAACATCACCTGCCGGGCCGCCGTTGATACCGGCATCACCCATGCCACGCAGTGCAAAACTTTGGTCGTCGTTTATGCCCTCGGGTATGTTTACCTCAAGCTTTTTCGGTCGGCTTACGCGACCTGAGCCGCTACAGTTACTGCAAGGTGTTTTGATGGTTTTACCCTTACCGCCGCAGGAGGGGCAGGGTCTTTGGTTTTGTATAACGCCAAACGGTGTGCGCTGTTGTTGCATAACCACACCACGGCCGTTACACTCATTACAGGTTTCCGGCGTAGTGCCTTTTGCCGCACCCGAGCCGGAACACTCAGAGCAGGTCTCTTGTTTGTTGATCTGTATTGTCTTAGTGCAACCCTTCGCCGCCTCCATAAATTTGAGCGACAGGCGTACACGCAGGTCTGCACCGCGCCGCGGTGCATCGGGATTCTGGCGAGCACTGCCGCCGAAGCCTCCAAAACCGCCACCGAAAAAGCTGCCCAATATATCTTCAAGGTCAATTCCGCCGGTAAAACCACCGTAACCGCCGCCGCCTGCACCGTAGTTGGGATCGACACCGGCATGTCCAAACTGGTCGTAACGCGAGCGCTTGTCGGTATCTGACAACACAGAATAGGCCTCGCTCGCCTCTTTAAACTTTGCCTCGGCCTCTTTGTTGTCCGGATTCATGTCCGGATGGTATTTCTTTGCAAGTTTTCGGTACGCAGACTTCAATTCCGATTCGTTAGCACCTTTGGGCACACCGAGCACTTCATAATAATCACGCTTATCAGCCATAATTTCCTTCTTTAATAATGTAATAGCATATAGGTGGATGTTGTCACACAGGATAATTCGGATTCGCTCCCCCACCGTCGGCGGGGGAAAGAATCCGAGAAAGTGCACTGACCCCCTCCGGTAAAATATGCCGCTTAGACCTCTTTAAAATCCGCGTCCACTACACCGTCATCGTTTTGGGGCTGTTGTTGCTCAGCACCGGTGGCCTGTTGTTCCTGTGCCTGTTGCTGATAAACTTTTTGTGTTATCTCATGCAAAACCGCCTGCAACTCATCACCTGCTGTCTTCATGCCGTCCTGATTGTCTGCATCAAGTGCTGTTTTAAGCGCGTTTTTCTTCTCTTCGATGCTCGCTTTTTCCTCGTCGGTCAGCTTGTCGCCCATGTCTTTTATCAGCTTATCCGCCGCAAAAACCATCTGGTCGGCATTGTTGCGTGCGTCTACTGCCTCACGCTTTTTCTTGTCTTCGCTTGCAAACTGCTCCGCATCTTTTACTGCCTTTTCGATATCGTCTTTGCTCATATTGGTTGAGCTTGTTATAGTGATGGATTGTTCTTTGCTTGTGCCGAGATCCTTTGCGGACACGTGCACAATACCGTTAGCGTCGATGTCAAACGTTACTTCAATCTGCGGAACACCACGCGGTGCCGGGGGGATACCGTCAAGGTGGAACATACCCAGCGACTTGTTGTCCCTTGCCATCTCACGCTCACCTTGCAAAACATTGACTTCAACCGACGGCTGATTGTCCGCGGCCGTGGAGAACACCTGGCTCTTTTTGGTCGGTATAGTTGTGTTGCGCTCAATAATCTTAGTGGTTACGCCACCCATTGTCTCGATGCCGAGTGAGAGCGGTGTCACGTCAAGCAGCAACATACCTTTTACATCACCGCCCAGAACGCCAGCTTGTATCGCCGCGCCCATAGCAACGCACTCATCGGGGTTTATGCCTTTGAACGCCTCCTTGCCGAGGAAGCCTTTTACAGCATCCTGTACTGCAGGAATACGGGTCGAGCCGCCCACAAGCAGAACCTTATGCAGGTCGCCCGGTTTCAGGCCGGCATCGGACAGTGCCTGACGTGTCGGTTTCATCGTTGCCTCGACGAGGTCGGCTGTCAACTCGTTGAACTTTGCGCGTGTAAGGGTGGTGTCAAGATGTTTAGGGCCAGAGGCATCCGCTGTGATAAACGGTAGGTTTATAGCGGTGGACGCAACACCGGACAGCTCGATTTTAGCTTTTTCAGCAGCCTCTTTCAAGCGCTGTGCCGCCATCTTATCGTCACGCAGGTCGATGCCGTTTTCCTTTTTAAACTCCTCAGCTAAAAAGTCTATGACACGTTTGTCAAAATCATCGCCACCCAGACGGTTGTTACCGGCGGTTGCAAGAACCTCCTGCACACCATCGCCCATCTCGATAACCGACACGTCGAACGTGCCGCCGCCGAGGTCATAAACCATAATTTTCTGGTCATTTTCCTTGTCAATGCCGTATGCAAGCGCCGCGGCTGTAGGCTCATTGATGATGCGCTTTACATCGAGACCGGCAATTGTTCCGGCGTCCTTTGTCGCCTGACGTTGGCTGTCGTTAAAGTAAGCCGGTACGGTGATAACCGCCTCTGTTACCTTTTCACCGAGGTAAGCCTCAGCATCGGATTTGAGTTTTGTCAGTATCATTGCGCTTATCTCTTGCGGCGTGTAGCCCTTGCCGTCGACGTCCACCTTAAAGTCGGTGCCCATCTCGCGCTTGATGGAGGAAATTGTGCGTGTGGGGTTGGTTATGGATTGGCGCTTTGCCACCTGACCCACCATACGCTCGCCTGTGTTTGAAAACGCAACAACCGACGGTGTGGTACGTGCGCCCTCTGCATTTGCGATGACGACCGGCTCGCCACCTTCGATAACTGAGACACAGCTGTTTGTTGTGCCAAGGTCAATACCTATTACCTTTGCCATAATTTTATCTCCTTTTCATATATGCAATTTTTTTAATGTTATATGGGTGTATTGAAAAACAAAGGGTTTGCAAAAGTTAGAGCTAAATTTTCATCAGATTAAACAAAAACCGCAGGCAATACTCTGTGTATTAACGAGGATTTTTGTGGCATATGACGGAATTTTTGCCGACGGCTTTTGTAAAGCCGACTTTTTCAACATCCCCCAATATATATAATCCGCTTTAGCGGTTATATCCAACTACTCACTCACGCTGACGGTGCTGTGGCGCAGTACCCTGTCCCCCAGCATGTAGCCGGGTTGCAGTACCCTCATCACAATGCCGGACTTTTCACCCGGCTCCTGCATAACAGCTGCGTGCAACTCGGGGTCAAACGGCTCGTCCTGCGCTTTTATTTCGGTTATGCCAAGCCCCTCGAGCGCTACACCGACCTTTTGCTGTGTCATGGTGATACCCTTTTTAAACTCCTCATCGGTGCAGGGTGCCGCTTCGGCCATTGCCAGCGTGTCAAATACCGGAAGAATTTTTTCCACAGCATAGCACATGCCGTTTGTGAAGGCCGTCTCCTTTTCTTTCGTGGAGCGCTTACGATAGTTGTCATACTCTGCGAGCGAGCGCAAAAGTTGAGCTTTTACCTCCTCCAGTTCCTTTTGCAGGGCGTCTGTCGGCGATGTCGGTTCTTCAATCATCTCCGGTTCCGGCGCTGTTTGTGCCGCGGTAACCTCCTGCTCCACATTTGGAAGTTGTGTATCCGTTTCTGTCTGTTTGCCTTTTTTCAATGTATATTCCTTTCTGTACACTAGGTGGTTAATATTTCACTTATGCGACGTGCAAAGTATCGCACCGTCGGCACGGCTGTTGCGTAGGACATCCTCTCGGGACCGAGCACCCCGACATAACCTATCATGCCGCCTCCGGAATGGTAACGCTCACACATTACCGCAAGTCCGCTTGTCGCGATGCTGTCATCGTCGCAGAGCAGTACGCCGCCTGCCTCCTGCGTTGTCTGTGCTAAGGTGCAAAAAAACGCTTTGTCGCTTACTATTTTAAGCAGTTTATCTAAACTTACTCCGTTTCGCGCGACAAATGATAGGTTCTTAAGTCCCTCAAAGTAAAGTTGCGGACGCACGAGATTGTTTAGGATGCTCAGCACACTCGGTACAGTCACCTGCAAAAGGTGTATGTCAATATGCTGTGACAATAGTATTTCCACTAAATTCAGGTCTATATCCTGTGCCGACACAAAACAAAAGTGTCTGTTTAAAAACTCCGCTACCACGTCCTGCTCGCGCTGTGAGACGGTGTAACCGGTGCGTACCACATGCGTATATGCCGTGCCCTCTGCGCCCACAGCGACGATAAGTACCGAGGCTTTGCCGATTTGCAAAAGGCGATAATGGGCTATGGTCATGCTGTCACACGTCGGTGAAACGGTAAACGCAGGCAATCCGAGCGTTGCCGATAACATTGCCGCTGTGCCCTGCATAAATCTGTCGGTTTGGCGGTCAAGTGAGTGCAACTGCTTATCCACCTGCTCCTGCACCGCTGTTTTCAGTGTGCGTTTGCTGTCCATCAGATTTTCAAGGTAGTACCTGTAACCGGCTGTGGATGGCACACGCCCCGCAGAGGTATGCGGCTGCGCCAAAAAGCCAAGACGTGTAAGCGCCGCCATCTCGGCGCGCAGTGTCGCAGTGGACACGCGTATGTCTATGTGCTGTGAGAGTATTGAGGAACCAACCGGTTCTCCCATCTCCTCATATAAATAGACTATCTCGCGCAGTATGCGCTTTTTTCTATCATCAAGCGACACATGTGCTCCCTTCTTTTTAGCACTCTCACTCTTAGAGTGCTAATTCTATTATATTCATTATTTCGCAAATGTCAACACTTTGGCACAACTTTTTAATAATTTTTAAATTTGAACACATTTTTTTGACACTATCTAACAGATATAATTATCAAATTCTTTATTCTCGATAAAAACGCCTTTAAAACTACTTATTTTGTATTGACATCAACCGCTATGTTTGGTATAATACCTATGTTGTCGTTTCTGCGGTTTGCAGAACAGATCAAAAACTTAATATCGGGGTGTGGCTCAGTTTGGTAGAGCGCTGCGTTCGGGACGCAGAGGCCTGGAGTTCGAATCTCCACACTCCGACCACCTTTAACGGTCAAAATAGCTGTCATTGACTAAAAGTCAAGCAGACAAGCCATTTTGACCGTTTTTTTGTGCCTAAAAAACAGCGTTTTCAGTTAACGTAATTCGAGCTGTCATTTGGTGATTTTGACTATCCCGGGGGATTCGAACCTTGTATTCATAAAAATTTAATAATTTGTACCCGTAAGACCGAGAGTTTCGACCCCGAAACTTTCGGTCTTTTTTTATTTTAAAGCGAAAGGAAAGAAAAAATGCCAATAACAAACACCCTCCCCTTGCGAGAACTTGAACTACTTATGCAAAGCATCCCCAATCACGAACCTCGATACTCCGGTAGACATATCTATCAGAATATGAAAGACAAAGCCGCCGGGCAATGTATCTACTGTGCCGATAGAAAAGACCGAGTCGGTTGCACCCATAATAAATGCCAATACACTTTGGAAAGGTTTTTAATGGGGAGCATCGGATACAAAGAACTGATCACCGAAACATATAACCAGTTGAAAGTTACCCCACAGATGAAAGGTAGGCTCTCGAATCTCATTAAAACCTTTGACGGTGCTGTATTTATGAACAGGAACCACCGTCACCGATTTATGCTTTTGCTTCAGCGATTACGAAAAGACGATGTTGAACAAAAAATGTTCGCCGCACTTTATCTGCTAACATCAACAAACGAACTTTGGAAAATCGTCGAGAAAGGAGTTGTAGACGATAAGATATTTTTTAACAAGGTAAAACTAAATAGCATGGACACCGACAGCTATGTTTTGTACCAGACGGCAAGGTCGATTTACGATGGTGTTACTAAAATTAGGATGAGCGAGATTGTGGATTGTGAGATTACCTCGGACGAGGTTTTCAAGCTGATTATCCACTCCTCACTCATCTTAATATATAGGGTTGAAGTTTTACGATACATCGAGGAGGGTAACCTATGAGCCAATATATAGTAAAGTCAGCTGTTTCTGATAAAAGTCAAGCAGTGTTCTTCCCTACAAGAGAAAAAGAATTGCAGTCATGCTGTGACAATCTCGGCATTGCAAACGATATGAAATCTAAGGTTGTAGTCCTGGAGATCATACCGGATCGTAGGCTTACAGGTCTACTTACAGAAAGAGAATACAACATCAGTGAATTAAATCTGTTTGCCACGGTGTATGACGCACTTAACAAATATGAAAAAGATATCTTTTTTGCTGTCGTTGAAGCCAAGAAATACGACACGCTATTTAACTTCATCAACCTCTGTTGTAATACAGATTGTTACGGACTTGTAGACGATTTCAGCGACCTTGATGCCATTGGCAAGAAAATATACCTCAACGAAGTTGGAATGAAACCCGAGCAGGAACTCGCACGGTTTAACGGTGAGGCATTTATCATGGGCATAATGGAACATAATCCGCCACTCATCACTTCACAAGGAATCATCTATCAGAATAATAACTTTGAGAAAAAGGTGTATAACGGAAAATGCTTTCCGAGTTTGGATACGAATAAGCCAATAACCTTGTGCTTAAACACTAAGCTTGACAGAGATTTCCTCTACCTCCCCTGCGAACGCTCGGAGGTGAATAAGGCTTTGGAAAGATTAAATGCCAACTCACTGTCTGATGTCGGCCTTGAAGTTGACGATTATGACCTGCCAAAAAACATCGCCGATATCGTCCTTGCCGATTTAACCGATTTTGAAAAACTGAATTCCATCGCTAAAACTTTGGATGAAGTCGGGAAACATGTGCATGGACATTTATCACAGCTTGCAGAGTTTACAAAAATTACTGCAACCGAAGAACTTGAAGTGCTGTCGAGCTGTATGTTCGAGTTTGAGGTCTTGCCTAATATTTATCACGATTATCAGTACGGATATCATATGATTGCCGAGAGTGGTCGATTTGACTATGATGAAAACCTGGAAGAATATATTGATTTTGAGCGATATGGCAGAGAGCGAAATTCGATGAATGACAGTATGTATACCGAAAAAGGGTATATACACTACCTCGGCTACAACCAAGATATGTGCAATATCCTAAATAAAAACCTCGGTATGAACCTTGATGTTGAGCCGAACACGCAAACCTTAAGGCTATATATGCCACTCGAATTCACCACATATTATGAGGAGGATGAGTACGGGCGATTTAGACAAACCGAATATGAGGGAACGCTGTCAAGTTACGAATTGGATGACTATGAAGACGAACTAAACGACTTCATCAAAGACCAACAGCCGGAAATTGGCAGTGAGCGTGAACTCATGGATTATTACGATCACCCGGGTAGCATCAACGCCAAGGTTAAAAGCTATCACCTTGAGATCGAACGTGTTGATAGTACGCTTTATGGTGTTGCGGTCTGTGAATTAAATGCGCCGCTCGGGCAAGAAGAACTCGATGAATTAAAAGGGCTGATAATCGGTCAGGTTGCGGACGGCGTTGGTGAAGGGATAGAGCAAAGGGAGTTCAATCTTGGACAACGAGACATATATGTCCACCTTTGGCAGGGTGATAATTGGTATATCAGAACCGCCGAGGAGATGGGTTTTGACGAACCTGAGAAAGGATTTGAGATGGAGATGCAGTTATGAAAGGAGTGAAATGAACAATATAAATATTCGTATCTTTGATAAAACCAGATTGAGAAGCGTAAAGATCGAGCTACCGGCAAGCTATGAACACATCGAGGACGTTTTTGACAAGCTCGGCACAAGAGAAAACATCAATGCTGATTGTGACATTGCGTTTGATTTTGGCGTGTATGTAGAGTCAATAGAGCTTGCAAATGTTGATCTTTTCGAGCTAAATCATCTTGCCGAGAGGATACAAAACTTTGACCTTGTAGAAGCGTTTGAAATGCAGGGTGCGGTTTTAAAATTTCGTGAAACCAATCTTTCTGCCGGTGAACTAATAAACATTGTCGAAAACATTAAGGAGGGTAACATTGAGGCATATCCGGCGGCGAATGTTGCCGAACTTGCCGAAACATATATCGAATTCGCCATGATCCCCGAGATTGCGAACCTACAAAAAGATTCAAACTCTTGGGTGCTTGAACACCTGGATTATGAAAAGGTAGGTGAAAATATTCGGCAGAAAACAGGCGGTGTGTTTGCGGGGCAAGCTTTTGTTGTTGTGGGTGAGCTTGAAAAGTTGTACAGTGGCGATTACCCCAGACTATCTCCAAATAATCACGTCTTTAAATTAGAGGTCGGGTACAAGGATGAATCAGACGACGGCAGTCGAATGACCATCCCCCTCCCGACCGATATGAGCAATATCGAAAAGATGATGTATGTATTTGAGGTGGATGACCTTGATAGTCTAAATTGCTACAAATTTGAAAGCATTGTTCCAACATTAGAGTTAATGGATTTTGAGATGGAGGACATCTACGATTTAAACAGCCTCGCCAGCTCTATTAACTTTTTTCGCCAGAACAATGAATTGCAGACATTTAAGGCGGTGGTTAATG
>CAYJFU010000035.1:0-23997 GCA_964369445.1 uncultured Oscillospiraceae bacterium
ATTGGCGTTTAACGCCATAATGTTGTGTTGAATAACCATAAGTTTCTCCTTAAACATTTTTTGACATGCATCTTGCACGCCAATAGTTTTGTGACAGACACTCGCATCCGTCCGACTGACGTACTCCCTTTACCGGCTCTCTCGGTCGCGACGGGAAAGCCGCACAGGGATTACTCCAAACGAACGCTGTGAAGCCCTAAGGAGAAAAGGACCTCATGTAGTCTGTGATAAGCCACAGCCTCCCCGCAAGGACCTCCGGACACGGATGTCAATGCGAATGCTGTCATTAAGGCTGTCATTGCCGACAACCTCCGACAGGGCTTTTGCCCTTATCGGAAATTAAGCGGCGGCGAACCGCCGCTTAATTAGCGTTGGGAAGACTATTGCAGTAACTGCAGTACCGACTGTGGCTGCATGTTTGCCTGAGCAAGCATGGACTGTGCGGCCTGGATGAGGACATTGTTCTTTGTGTATGCCATCATCTCTTCTGCCATATCGGTGTCACGGATACGGCTCTCAGCAGCTGTCAGGTTCTCGACGTTTACGCCGAGGTTGTTGATGGTGTGCTCTAAGCGGTTTTGTACAGCACCAAGGTCTGCACGTGCGCTGGACAGTGTGTCGATAGATGCATTGATAGTAGCTATCGCACCCTGTGCGCCGGCAAGGCTGCCGATGTCAACACCGGCCTGAGACAATGTAGGTGCGCCGATTGTGATAGTCTGTGCCGCTGTGTCACCTACCTGGAATGTGTTGGTGCTACCTGTTCCAAACAGCGTAATGCCGTTAAAGGTCATGTTGCTTGCAATTCTGCTGATTTCCTTGTCAAGAGCTTCGACTTCCTTTTGAAGTTCGGCTCTGTTCTCGTCACTGTAAGTACCGTTAGCGGCCTTTGTTGCAAGTTCTACCATACGATTGAGCATGGAGTGAACTTCTGCCATTGCACCTTCAGTTGTCTGTATAAAGGAAATAGCATCCTGAGCATTTGTCTGTGCTGTCTCAAGACCTGTGATCTGTGCTCTCATCTTCTCGGAAATAGCAAGACCTGCGGCATCGTCGCCTGCACGGTTGATTTTGTAACCGCTGGACAGTTTCTCGAGGTTCTTTGCAACCATGCTGTTGTTGACACCAAGGTTACGATTGGCGTTTAACGCCATAATGTTGTGTTGAATAACCATAAGTTTCTCCTTAAACTATTATTTCGAACGCGCATCATGCGCATCCCTACAAAATTTATCGACAGACACCCGCATCCTACGTCTTGTACCGCCCTTTATCCACCGCCGGTCGCGACAACGGAAATGTCAAAAAAGCTGTACTCAACTTGTGCTCAGAAGTCCCAAGGAGAAAAGGACTCCCGTCAGTCTGTGTGGACGGCAAAGCCGCCCGTATCACAGCCATCCCGCAGGACTTCCAAACAAGGATGTCATCGCGAGTGCTGTCTTAAAACTATGCGGCGGCGTACCGCCGCATACGTTTTACAAGGTTAATCGGCTGTTTATTGCAGTAACTGCAGTACCGACTGCGGCTGCATGTTAGCCTGTGCGAGCATGGACTGTGCGGCCTGTACAAGAACGTTGTTCTTTGTAAATGCCATCATCTCTTCTGCCATGTCGGTGTCACGGATACGGCTTTCTGCCGCTGTCAGGTTCTCGACGTTGACGCCGAGGTTGTTAATTGTATGCTCTAAGCGGTTTTGTGCCGCACCGAGGTCTGCGCGTGCGCTGGACAGTGTGTCGATAGATGCATTGATAAGCGCTATTGCATTCTGCGCATTTACAAGCGAGTCGACGGTTGCACTGACTTGGTTCATCGACGGCACACCGACCGTTATCGTCTGAGCAGCTGTGTCACCCACCTGGAATGTGTTGGTGCCGCCTACATTGAACAGTGTTATGCCGTTAAAAGTCATGTTGCCGGCAATTCTGTCGATCTCTTTGTTAAGAGCCTCCATCTCTTTTTGCAGCTCGCCTCTGTTAGTGTCACTGTATGTACCGTTGGCTGATTTTGTTGCAAGCTCTACCATACGGTTTAGCATGGAGTGCACTTCTGCCATTGCGCCCTCAGTGGTCTGTATAAAGGATATAGCATCCTGTGCGTTGGTTGCCGCTGTATCAAGACCTGTGATCTGTGCTCTCATTTTCTCGGATATAGCAAGACCTGCGGCGTCGTCGCCGGCGCGGTTGATCTTGTAACCGGAGGACAGTTTCTCGAGGTTCTTTGCAACCATGCTGTTGTTTACACCGAGGTTGCGGTTGGCGTTTAATGCCATAATGTTATGCTGAATAACCATTTTCAAACTCCTTAGTTTATTATACTACATCCGCACGGTCGCTTCCTGCGTCCGCTTAAAGGCGAATGTTGCTTACTCTGAGAGGGTTTCCCCGTCTCTTATCTATAACATCGGAGGGGTGTGAGAAAAGTTTAGGCTTTTTTGAAAAAAAATTTACAGGGTTGCAAAAGGCATCCTTTATCTATATAGGCTGTCGTTTGTGTCATAAAATTAAATATCCTTGATTATTTATCTAAAAAACGCTAAAAAAACATTTTTTTGTTAGAATTGTGTTGACAATGCACAATGTGCTTTGGTATCATTAGAGTGTATAAAATTGTATCGACATGAGCAGGATATTTGTACCATGCCGATATTGACAGCAGTGCCGGTGTTTTTATACTATCCGGTCGGATATATCTTGTATTTAATATAGATTAAATGAAGAGTTGCCGCGACTTTTGTGCTATTGCGGCTTTATGCCATTTTTATGTGTCTTTGTGCGTCTTAAAAGTTGCCATATACTTTAAAAGGATATTCCGTGCGGTCTATACAGATTGAAAGAACAAAACGGAGTTAAAATTTATGGAAGGAATTGTACTGATCATCGTGATTATAATTGCGGTGGTGTTGATAGTTGCGGCTTTTATCGTCGGAACAGTCTACCGCAAAAAGGGCGATGAACAGGCACTGGGAAGTGCCAAAGAGCAGGCGACAAAGATGCTTAACGACGCTATAAAGCAAGCGGAGCATAAGCGTAAAGAGTTGCTTGTCGAGACAAAAGACGAAATTTTCAAGCTGAAAAGCGACGCGGAGAAAGAATTTAAAGAGCGCCGCAGTGAACTTCAGCGTGGCGAGCGCCGTCTTGACCAAAAGGAATCCTCTTTAGACAAGCGTCTAGAGACGATGGACAAAAAAGAAGAGGATCAAAAGCAGCGCAAACAGCTACTTGATGCGCGCCTTATGGAAATCGACCAAATAAAGGAGCGCGAGCTTGCAAAGCTGGAGCAGGTTGCCGGCATGAGCACCGAAACCGCAAAGCAACTGCTTTTACAGCAGCTGGACGAAAAACTTACGCATGAAAAGGCGGTTAAAATATCGGCTTTTGAGATGCAGACAAAAGAGGACGCAGACAGGCTTGCACGCGAACACATCGCAGCGGCTATATCGCGTTGCGCCGCTGATCACACAAGTGAGATGACGGTGTCGGTTATACCCATTGCAAATGACGACATTAAAGGCCGCCTTATCGGCCGTGAGGGACGCAACATTCGCGCACTTGAAACAGCAACCGGTGTAGAACTTATCATCGACGACACGCCGGAAGCGATAACTATATCCAGTTTTGATCCGGTGCGCCGCGAGGTAGCACGTCAGACTATTGAAAAGCTTGTACTGGACGGTCGCATACACCCTGCACGCATAGAAGAGATGGTGGAAAAATGTCGCAAAGAGGTCGATCAGACAATGAAGCGCGAGGGTGAAAAGGCAGTCATGGACGCGTGCGTCAACGGACTGCACCCCGACATCGTGCGCCTTATCGGTCGCCTGAAATACCGTACAAGCTACGGACAAAATGTGCTTAAGCACTCACTGGAAGTGTCGTTTATATGCGGTCTGCTGGCCTCAGAGCTTGGCATTAACGTCAATCAGGCAAAGCGTGCCGGTCTTTTGCATGACATAGGCAAGGCGCTTGACCACGAGACAGAGGGCACACATATCTCGATCGGTGTCGATATCGCCAAAAAATACAAAGAGCATCAGGCAATTATCCACGCTATTGAGGCGCACCACGGTGATGTACAGGCGACAACACCGCTTGCGTTTATCGTCATGGCGGCGGATGCCATCAGTGCGGCGCGCCCGGGCGCCCGCCGTGAAAATCTTGAAAGTTATATCAAACGTCTTGAAAGCCTTGAGGAGATTGGCAAATCCTTTAAAGGTGTGGATACCTGTTTTGCATTGCAGGCAGGTCGTGAGGTGCGCATAATGGTTAAACCCGACAGCGTTACCGACGACGAGATAACCATTCTGGCGCGCGATATAGCCAAAAAGGTCGAGGACGAGTTGACATATCCCGGCCAAATAAAGGTAAACGTCATCCGCGAGAGCAGGGCAACGGAGTTTGCAAAATAGGTTTTTTATCAGTCAATCAAACTGAAAACCGGCACACCATGTCGGCATAGATTGCGTTAAATATACCATTACAGTAAAACAACATGCGCTATCTTAACCTTATTACTGTTGTTTTGCCCGCAAAAGTTTATAGACATATAATATAGTCACGCGGCGGGACATTCTTGCCCGTGACTATCCGAACATACGATTTATAGGTTTTACACGCGTGGTTTTCACGCGATCGGTTACATTAATAAAGGAGTTAAAAATGAACGTTCTATTAGAAACATCCGCTCGCCACATACATGTATGTCAAAAAGATTTGGAAACCCTTTTTGGCCCCGGATATGAATTAAAGGTTAAAAAAATGTTATCACAACCCGGGCAATATGCCTGTGAGGAGCGTGTGACGGTTGTTGGCCCCAAAAAAGAGCTCGCCGGTGTATCCATTCTCGGCCCCACAAGACCTGCCACACAGGTAGAGCTGTCGCTGACCGACGCACGTAGCATTGGTCTTGCCGCACCTGTTCGCGAGTCCGGTGACACCGCCGGTTCTGCAGGGTGCACACTGAAAGGCCCCTGTGGCGAAGTCACCATCGACGAGGGTGTTATTGTGGCAAAACGCCATCTGCACTGCACACCTGAAGATGCTGAAAAATTCGGCATATCCGACAAAGAGATTATTAAACTTTCTTGTGGTGGCGAAGGACGTAAGCTAATATTTGACGACGTAGTTGTACGTGTCAGTCCGTCATTTGCCACAGCAGCACATATCGACACCGACGAGGCAAACGCCGCCGGTGGTTGCAACGAGGGTACAATAGTAAAGTAGATCTCAACGAAACCAATGCGAACAACTTAGGTAAACGAAATAATATTTTCTTGCTTTAAACTGTTGATATTGCCATCGACAATATCCGCTACATCACATAAGGATTTGTGTAAAATATATACATGGGAGTTATAATGATAGATATTGCCATATTGGGTTTTGGCATCGTCGGCGGCGGTGTTTATGACCTGTTAAAACAAAATTCCGCAACAGTTGCCGCCAAACTGGAGCGCCCTGTCAACGTGAAAAAGATACTTGACATACGTGACTTCAGCGCGCACCCTGCCGCTGAGCTGTTCACGGCAAGCATTGATGACATCCTCACCGATGACAGCATCAGTGTTGTTGTCGAGACGATAGGCGGTCTTGATCCGGCTTACTACTACGTAAAGTCGGCTCTCGAGGCAAAAAAATCCGTTGTCACCTCCAACAAGGAGCTTGTCGCCACCCACGGGACCGAGCTTATTCGCATAGCAAAACAGCAGGGTGTCTGCTTTTTGTTTGAGGCAAGCGTCGGCGGCGGCACACCGCTTATCACCCCACTGCATCAGTGCCTGACCGCCAACAACATAGGCGCTGTTTACGGCATCGTCAACGGCACAACCAACTACATCCTGTCACAGATGTCTCAGACGGGTCTGTCCTTTGACGAGGCACTCAAACAGGCACAGGCAAGCGGTTTCGCTGAGGCAAACCCCACCGCCGACATCGAGGGTATTGACGCACTGCGCAAGATAAGCATACTGTCCTCGCTGTGCTTTGGGTTTTATATTTCTCCCAAAAATATACCGGTATGCGGTATCTCAAACGTCACCGCCGACGATATAAAAGCGGCGGAAAAGCAGAATTGTGTCGTAAAGCTTGTGGCATATGCCGCCGCTGACGAAAATAATATTAAGTGTGGCGTAAGTCCGATGCTTGTGCCAAAAGACCACGTACTTGCGGCGGTTAACGGTGTTTACAATGCTGTTGTCGCGCAGTGCGACATGCTCGGCGATGTGCTGTTCTACGGTCAGGGCGCCGGCGGACTTGCCACGGCAAGCGCTATCGTTGCCGACGTGCTGGACAGCGTGCGCATCGGCACCGACATCCACAAAACACTGTGCTGGGGCGATGAGCTTCCGCAGGAAGCGGGTAAAATCGCACCGGCTGTTGCTCCGCTCTCACACCTATCGGAGGTAGTTAAACTCTAATGTACAGCGTTGAGGTTTGTGCCACATCGGCAAATATCGGTTCGGGGTTTGACAGCTTAGGGCTTGCGCTGTCGCTGCGCAACCGCGTCATGATGGAGGAATACGACAAGCTTGAAATAACCGCCGCGCCCGGTGCGGCATGTGACGAGCGCAACTTGATTTACTCCACCGCCAAAAAGCTGTTTGACGAGTGCGGACGCTCGATAAAAGGTCTGCGCATCATTGAGCAACCAAAAGTCCCCTCGACACGCGGCTTGGGTTCGTCATCGGCGTGCATAGTGGCGGCGCTGTTACTTGCAAACGACATGATGGGAAATCCACTTAATGACAGCGAACTGCTGGATAGGGCAACCGCCATAGAGGGTCATCCCGACAACGTAGCACCGGCACTGCTCGGTGGTTTTGTCACCGGCGTGTTTGATGACGGAAAACTTTACTACCACCGCAAAAACATAAGCGAGGAACTTAGCTTTATCGCGTTTGTGCCACCGTTTAAGTTGTCGACAAAAAAGGCGCGAGAGGCATTGCCAAAACAACTGCCTTTTGGCGATGCAATATATAATATAGGGCGCAGTGCACTTGCAACCGCCGCATTTTGCGAGGGTCGTTACGACCTTTTGGAAGTGGCAACCGGGGACAGGGTGCAACAGCAATACCGACTTCCGCTCATACGTGGCGGCGAGCGCATGTTCGACATGTGCCCGAAATGGGGCGCAAAAACCGTATACATCAGCGGTGCGGGGCCGACAATCATGTCGGTCGTCGCAAAAGACAAGCTAAAGGACTTTTTATCCCACGCGGAAGAGGGGATATTACAGCATGAGGACACGGCGGACTACAGCATAATGCGTCTTGCGCCGTCCAACGATAAACCAACAGTAAGGAGACCGGACTGAATGGCTTTAATAGTACAAAAATTTGGCGGAAGTTCCGTCGCTGACAGGGATTGTCTGTTTCGCGTCGCGAAGATTGTCGCCGCCACAAAGGACGCAGGCAACAGCGTAGTTGTCGTCGTGTCCGCACAGGGTGACACAACAGACGACCTGCTTGAAAAACTGTCGGAGGTTACCGACAAGCCTGTTCTGCGCGAGAGAGATTCACTTTTGGCAGCAGGCGAGCAGATGTCCTCGGCACTGCTGGCATGTGCGCTCATTGAAATGGGTTACTCGGCACTGTCGCTCAGCGGCAGACAGGCAGGCTTTTACACCGACCGAAACCACACACGCGCACGCATCAAGCGCGTCGACGGTGAGCGTATCGAAAACGAACTTGCAAAAAACCAGATCGTTATCGTCGCAGGTTTTCAGGGTATTAACAGCTCCGACGACACGACGACACTCGGACGCGGCGGTTCCGACACAAGTGCGGTTGCCATCGCCGCGGCGCTTAAAGCGGACAGGTGCCAAATATTCACCGACGTCGAGGGTGTATTCACCTGCGATCCGCGCATAGTGCCAAACGCAAAAAAACTGGACGAAATTACATTTGACGAGATGCTGGAACTTGCCTCGCTCGGTGCACAGGTGCTCAACAACCGCTCGGTGGAGCTTGCAAAAAAATTCGGCATTGAACTTGAGGTGCTCTCAAGCATCACAAACAAACCCGGTACGATAGTTAGAGAGGAGACAGACGAAGTGGAAGGTATGCTTATTAAAGGTGTCGCAAAGGACACTAACGTTGCCGTTGTATCGGTTATCGGTGTTAAGGACGAGCCTGGTATTTCCTTTAAATTGTTCTCGATACTTGCACAGCACAAGATTAATGTCGACATTATCCTGCAAAGCGTCGGTCGTGACGGCACAAAGGACATAACCTTCACCGTTCCCGGCGACGAGGCGGAAAATGTCAAGACATTTTTGGAGGAGCATCGCTCACGTTTCGGCGGCACAAACATCGTTGTGTCGGACGACGTGGCAAAGGTATCCATTGTCGGCGCAGGTATGCAGAGCTACAGCGGCGTAGCAAGCAAAATGTTTGAGGCACTGTACGAGGCAGGCATCAACATCCGCATGATATCGACAAGCGAAATCAAAATTTCCGTGCTTATCAGTAAAGAGGGTGTAAACAAGGCGGTCGCCGCCGTGCATGACGCGTTTATTAACTAACTTAAACATCCTACCCATATACGACTACTTAAAACCCACCTGATACTTAACTTGTAGAGTGTCAGGTGGGTTTTATTTAGGGTGTACTAAGTATAATCACATTATTTCTTTATCAAAAAAACTCTTCGGCAACAGACTTTTAAAGCCCTGCAATATGCTGATCATACACGCGCCTTGCAAATAGTATCGACAGCAAAAAGCAGATAACCTCCGCAATCGGAAACGCAAACCACACGTAGTTAACACCGAAAAACGACATGACATATGCAAGCGGTATCAACACTATCAGCTGTCGAGCAACGCTGATAAAAAGGCTGACGACACTTTGTCCCACAGCGTCAAACATCGTACCTGTCATGATGCTAAACGCCGCAAAACTAAAGCCGATACTTATAAACCTTAGCGCGGGCACGCCGTACTGCAACAATTCTGCATCTGCGTCAAATATGCCCAGCAGACTCTCGGTAAATATCCAAAACATTAGCGTTCCGACAAACATAAGTATAACACCGCAGATTATGCTTATTTTGTAGGCTTTCATCAATCTGTCTTTGTTGCGCGCGCCGAAGTTGTAACCTATAATCGGTAAAAGCCCATGCGTTATGCCGAACAGTGGCATGAATAAAAAGCTGTTAAGTCGCAGATAAACGCCAAACGCGCTGACCGCCGCGTCGGAGAAACCGGAAAGTATGCCGTTTAGCGAAACTCCAAGCAAACTGCCAAGCGTCTGCATAGCCATTGACGGCAGACCGACTTTAAATATGTCACGCAGTATGCGCGCACTGGGGCGAACACCGAAAAGTCTGACTTTTATTGACTTTTGATGGAAGAACAATATAAACAGAATGTATGCCATGCCGACAGCTTGTCCTGTGACGGTGGCAATCGCCGCACCGGCAACACCCATTGACGGTATGGGACCAAAACCAAATATGAATATCGGGTCAAGTATAATGTTAATGACGGCACCTATCGTCTGAGCTAGCATGGGGTGCAACATGTTGCCGGTGGCCTGCATTATCTTGTCCGCCGTTATCTGCAACATAAGACCGAAAGAAAATATTGTTACGATACTCATGTAATCGGCGCTCATGGCGACAACCGTTGAGTCATTGCTAAACGCAGCGGCAAACGGCTCTGCAAAAAACAGTCCGAACACCATAAACAGCAGTGTGTACCCAACTGCAAGATATATGCCGTGCGTTGCGGCGCTCTCACCGTCCTTGCGGTTGCCCTCGCCGAGTCGCCGTGATATCAGCGAATTTATACCGATGCCCGTACCGACCGACGCGGCAATCATCATTATCTGTATCGGCCACGCGATTGTAACGGCAGTCAACCCCTCCTGCGCGTAGAACGATATAAATATACTGTCGACGACGTTGTAAAGCGCCTGCACCGTCATAGCGATAATAGAGGGTATCGACATACTCATAAGCAATCGAAACACCGGCGCGGTTCCCATTTTATTGTGCATTTTGCTATCCATTTTTACCTCATATAGTTGTTTAGCTTGAAAAACGCCACAAAATTGCCGTGTAGAAATTTTGCCTATCAATGAGGAGAAGTGAGGAATAGCTGTATGTATTCCGATTTACGTGGGCGAAGATAGGTGGTATTTCCGCTGAGATGATGTAGTGGTTTTTAAGTTGGATGACTATGGCACACAAAAAACCCCTGACGCGCTATCTTAAGCGTGACGAGGCTTTGTTTAGCTGTGTTGACATTTTTAAAAAAGGGCCAACAAACAAAATATTTATTTGTAATGCTTTGCCTGGACAATATTATATCATACTTTTTTTGTTGTTGCAAGGAAAAGTTAATATTGTGGGGTTAAAAGTTTGTACATCTTCAATTTTGCTGTAAAACCTACCCTTATAAACGGTGTTGTCTTTTCGCCTTTCCGTTATGCTTGGGTGTTGCTGCCCTTATCCGTTGATATTCACCCACCACCGGGGGAGATAGCACAAACGAAATTACCACTAAAGCAATTTTTAATCTACACTCCTATGTTTGTCGGCCTTTTTAAAAAAAATTATTTTTTTTAAAAAAAAAGGCTAAAGTTTATACTTTACCTGCCGATTGTATTTATAAGACATATTAAAGGTACTCGTCAACAGATGGGTGGGAGGATAGAATGATTTCGTCTACAAGTTCTTATTTATCAGCACAAAACAATGGTTTTGCCGGACTTGCGTCGGGTATGGACACGCAATCTCTTGTCGAGCAGATGCTTGCACCGACTAAGACAAAAATCGAATCTCAAAACAGCGCTATAGCTACGCTTGAATTAAAGCAACAGCTTTATCGTGATTCCATTACAACGTTGCAGAATTTTCAAAGTAGCTTTTTTGATGTTGCCGACCCATCAAACAACATTCGCTCCAGCTCCTTTTGGTCGCAGAACACAACCTCGCTAAATGATGATTTCTCAAAGTTCTTTACTGCCAATGCACTTGACAGTTATAAAGGTAGCGGCGTAACCGTCGACTACATAAGCCAGCTGGCGACAGCTTCCTCGGTTACCACCGCAGGTGCGCTAACGACCGGTAGCGTTTCAGCAACGCTTAACACAAGCACACTGCTTGACACAAACATGACGTTGACGATAAACGTACCCAACACATCCGGTGGCGATTCCGTCAAGACCGAAGTCACTGTCAACGCAGTAGGATTGACTGCCGAATCGCTTGTAAGTGCCATAAACAGTGCAACGGGCGATGCAGGAGCAAAAATAAATGAAGATACCGGCGCTATTGAGTTTGCCGACGGTGTGACGGTAAGTCAGACCGACGTAGGGGGACTTGCAAAGGCTTATTCAGGCTTTTCCTCATCGGGAAGTTCCATTACCTTGTCCCCAAATGCATCACCGGACTACAACGATGTAAATTACACACTTTACACTACCCTTGACGGTATAAACAAAAACATAACACTGTCACTTGCTGACCTTACAGGCGATGCAAATGCACTTGCGGATAACATCAGCTCACAGCTGTCAAACGCATACGGTAACGGTGTTTCGGTTAACCTTTCCGGCGGAACCCTTACTTTTGAGACCTCTGACAGTGGCCGTCAATTTACACTTTCGGGTGACAACGAAACGACCGAGGCACTGGGAATATACAGCGGCGCATCGACAAAAATGTCATTGGACGCAAATCTGTCCGACATATCCTTTTCAAGCGGTGCATTACAGCAGGCAGCCGGTGGCGGCTACAAGTTTAGCATCAACGGTCAGGATTTTGAGTTTGATGCCGATGCCTCCTTGCGCGATGTCATGAACGCCGTTAACAGCAATGATGCAGCCGGTGTTGAGATGACATACAACTCGCTGTCTAACAAGGTGACGATGGAGCGCACCTCCACAGGTAGTGGTTTTGACATAACTATGCAGGACGACGGCGGCAACCTTTTGTCGACGCTGTTCGGTTCCGGCACTTCAAGTTCCACGACGGTGCAAAGCTCAGCAAAGAGCGACATACTTGCGGCTGAGGGCAGTGATGCTGCACTTACATTTACCTTTAGCAGTAGCTCGTCCTATCCGCCAATTTCCATCAACATTGCAGGCAAATCTATGTCTGATGTTGCGGAGGAACTTGAGCGCTTGATTCACGAAGAGGGCGATGCCGAAGCGCAGGTGTCTTTCGACGAGAGCACCGGTCGCCTTATTATAACCGGCGTCAGCACCGTGCCTGTAACAGTGACAGGCAGTTCTCCTGAAGTCATGAATGAGATATTCGGTGCAAACGAGGTCACGATGACCTCCGAGGCGACAACCGGAAATGTTACGGAAGGTAAAAACGCCGTACTGTCGTTGGATGGCGTGCATACCGAGCGTTCCTCTAACACCGTTAACATCGACGGACTGGAGTTAACACTTAACAGTGTAACAGAGGCCGGTGCAGATCCGATGGATGTCGATGTGGATCAAGATCTTGATGCAACCATCGACAACGTCATGAAGTTTGTTGAAGAGTACAACAAGATTGTTGAGGAGTTTAGTGCACTGCTCAACGAGCCGACAACATATAAAGAATATCCGCCGCTGACGACTGAACAAAAAAGTGAGATGACGGATAGAGAGATAGAGCTGTGGGAGGAAAAAGCGGCGGAAGGTCTGCTCCGAAACGACGATACGATAAACAGCGTGCTTAGTGATATGCGTAGCATACTGTACCAAACACCGGAGGGTGCACAGTTTGCCCTATATGAGTTTGGAATTGAGACAAGCTCCGACTGGACAGAAAACGGTAAACTTGTGGTTGATGAAGAGCAGTTGCGCAAAATGCTCACCGAAAACCCGGGTGCAATGGAAAGTTTATTTGTAACACCCGAAAATGCCGACGACGACCCCGACAAGCTCGGCCTTGGCGACAGATTGAATAACATCCTTGATGACGCGGCAAAGACAAGCTCCGCTGACCCCGGCACACTTGTGCAGATAGCCGGATTTACCAACATGGCTACGGATCAATACACCATTGGACGCGAGCTTGAGGACATGCAAGAGGTTATTGAGCGTTTAGAGTACTCCTACCAGATGGAATCGGACAGGTATTGGAGCGAGTTTAACGCGATGGAACAGCTTATAGCGGACATGAACAGTCAAAGCTCTTGGCTTGCAAGCCAATTCTCGTAATAGCATTGTTGTTGGGAGGGATATTCGGTGTACAACAAAAACCCTTACGCAAACTATAAGGAACAGTCCGTACTGACAATGACACCCGGTGAGTTGTTGTTGACGCTTTATGATGAGGCGATAAAAAGCCTCAGTGCGGCAAAGGTGCATATAGAAGAAAAAAGCATAGAAAAAACCCACAATGACCTGATGAAATCGCAGCGTATTGTAAAGTACCTAAGCGACGTGCTCAACAATGATATAGCCATATCAAAAGAGCTAAACCGCATGTACGAATATGTGCTTTTTTCCATGCAACAGGCAAACGTAAAAAAAGATGTCAAGCATGTCGACGATGCACTGACTATACTGCGTGAGTTGCGCGTTACCTTTGAAGAGTGTGACAAAAAAGCAAGAATGGAGCAGTTTAGCGGTAATAGAGGTTAGACTGCAAACATTTTAACCTGCAAGCAAATTTGTTATTTAAATACAAGCCTTTCTGCCGTTGGTGGAAAGGCTTGTATTTTGCTAGTTGTCAACACTATCCTGTTCAAATGTGGGATTTCTTGTCGGTTCAAACATAGGACTGACACAATTTAGACAAGAACTATGCAAGTGCTCCATTTAGATGGTCGGTAATTATCAACTAAGTTATTTAGAGGCCCCTACCCAACAAAATCCACATAGGCACTGCCGGTGTTTGTCACAATAAACACCTCTTTGTCACCGCTTCCCCAGACGTTCGGTGTTCCTCTGACCTCGCCGTTTAAGCTGAACGTTCCGAGGTTGGTTATCGCGTCGACAGTGTAGTCCTCCTGCGCGCCGAACAGTGAGATGTCCACGTTCCCGAGGTTGCACTCCACATCTAGATAGTCCGGTGAAGAGCCGTCCAGTTCAAACTCACCGGTGTTGACGACAGAGGTCAAGGTGTCAAAGTCGCTGTCTTTTATGATGACGCTTCCAAGGTTGGAATTTGCCACCGCTTCACCTGCCGTAATGTTGTTTAGGTTAAGCGAACCCACGTCGGCAGTCACATCCAAAACATCAGCGGTAATACCTGATATATCGATGGCACCAAGGTTGGCGACTATTGTCATGGAGTCGGCGGTCATGTCCGTAACCTCGACGGCACTCAAATCACTTACAATTGAAACATCTCTGAATATATGACCGTGTGGAACCGTTATATTTACAATAAACTCATCAGAATGGTCATACCTGTACCCAAAAAGGCCTATACCTATAAACGAAATGTTGAGCTCCTCATTTGAGCTTATGCGCAGTGTATCAGCGTCCTGCACCGCCTCAAAGTTTGGCGATGGATACTCTACCTTAAATGTGTCGCCGAAAGTTATGTTTAGCTCGCTTGCATATTCGGCGTCGATGTCAAGATTTTTTATGTCCTGTGCCGCAAACTCCTGAACCTTTACTTCCACATCGTTCGGATTGTACGGTGATGCAAATCGAAGCCCCCTTGACGTCAGGGAAACACTGGGACTGCCGCCGAGAAAAACGCCGATGGCGCACACTATCACACCAACGATGATAACCCCTCCAAGCGCAATTCGCACTATTGCTTTAACACTCATTTTACACCTCTTTTCATAAGTTTAAGCATACCTTTGCGCACCAGCGAACATATCGACCGCACAACAAAGTTGCAAAATATAAACACAAAATACGACAGCGGCATCAGCACAAGCGCCGCGCCCAAAAAACAAAGACCGTTTGCAAAGCTGCTAAAAAATGCCGGCACAGTTAAAATTAGTGAAGTGATACCGCCTACCGCAAAGCTCAGCGCGACAAAGTAAAGTGAAAAACCCAATGAAATAACCGTCACAAAAAGCGAAAACCCAACAGCAGCAAGTGCGATAGCAATAGGAAAGGTTATCGGCGAGGTGAGAACAGCCGCCACCACCAAACCTACCGGGAACTTTTTCTCCTTTTCGCCAAACTCCAGCAATATTTTAGCCGCGGCACTGTTTGGGTCGGGCAGGGCGGCAAGCGCCTCTTCTTCGGTTGTTGCCTCGGCAAAAAACTCCTGATAATACCCCATGGCCGTCTCGTATTCATCGTGCGGTAAAACCTTTAACTTTTTATGAAGTATTCCAAGATATCTAGTCTTATCCATGTTTTATCTCCCCTAATAGAATGCTGTCAATCACCATTTTGTGCGCTTCCCAACTGTCCTTGTAGTACTGCAACCGCTCTTTGCCGGTCGGTGTGATGGTGTAATACTTACGGTTGCGCCCATCATATGCCCTGTCATAGGTGGACAAAAGGCCTTCTTTTGAAAGCCGCCGCAGTACAGGATAAAGTGTTGTTTCTGACACGTCTATCGCCGCACTTATGCGCTGTGTCAAGTCATAGCCGTAAGTGTCACCTGTCGAAACTATCCCCAAAACGCAGGCATCCAGCAATTTTGATGCAACGTTAAATTCCATAGACTCCCCCTTGATGTTTTTGTAACAATATTATACGACGTATAATATTGTTTTGTCAATAGTGTAATGATAAATAATTCTTAAATATTTCTGTCGATATGTTAGTTAACGCAAAAACCCCCTCGCCAAAAGGCGAGGGGGTTGGCTGTTATGCTCGAACCACTTGGAAAATTACACAAAGACAGCGTCGGTAAAATTTTGTTTAACAAGGCGGAGGATAGTGAAGTAGTTGTCGTATTCCGATTGACAACAACACAGTTAAACGGAATTTTAACAGCCGAACTGTTTGGATTTTGAAGTGGTTTGACTGAAAATTTACACTTTATTCCAGCGATAACCTATCTATGCTGTCCGGCCTTGAAAAATGGTAACCTTGGGAAAAGTTGATTTCATGCTTTTCCACAACCTTTTGAATATCGGCATTTTCCACAAATTCAGCGACTGTTTTAGAACCTATCAGCTTTGCCATATAGCAGATAGACTCCAAAATAATATTACTTTCATTTGTTTTTGCCAAATTTCTTATTATATCGCCATCTATTTTTATAATGTCAGGTTTTAGTGACACAATTGAAGAATAGGTTGCATACCCAACGCCGAAATCGTCGACGGCAATTTTACAGCCTATGTTGCGCACCTCGGTTAAAAAGTCCATCAGCTCTTCGGTATTGTTATAGTTTTCCGTTTCGACAAACTCCACCACGACCTGCTCCGGGCGCGGATGCTTTTTTATCCTTTCGATAAACCAGTGCTTAAAGTCCTCAGATTGTATGTCAAACAAAGATATGTTAAGACCCAAATCGCACTTTTTTTGCTCAAAGTATTTGAGTGACTTGTCTATCATGATTTTGCTGAGCGGAAGGTACAGCTTTTGCGCTTTTGCCGCCTCCAAAAACATTCCGGGTGGGCAGATGTTCCCATTTTGGTCATATATTCGCATAAGCGCTTCATACTTTGTTATGCGGTGCTCGTTGTTGTTATATATCCCCTGAAAAAACGGTACGACCTTATCATTTGTTATGGCGTAGTTGAGCAGTTCAAACAACATGAGGTTTTTTTCACGCTCTGCCTTCAAGCGCTCACGCTCGTCGGTTGCGACGATAAAATTGTTTTGACGGTCACTATTGGCATAGTATGCACTCTTTGCTTTGTCGATAAGGTTGTCACCAAACACCACGGCAAAACGTGACACACCACCAAGCGTTGTCTGCTGAGCAGTGGAAAGCTCATACTGCTCATGAAACATCTTGCTCAGCTTTAAAAAATCCTCGTCACTTATATCGTCGTTGGCAACAGACATAAAGTGCTTGTAGGTGTTGCTATAGACATGAATGACCTGGTCAAGCCCCATCTGTACGTAGGCGGCATCGCCCGAGTGCAGTATCTCAGTGCAGGTCTTAAAATATTGCTCCTCTCCAAAGGTTGCTATCATCATGTCGGCATTAAGGACTTCGGTCATACACATTTTCGTATAGTGCTTTTCCTTGAGGTCTATTAGGTATTGGTCGTAACTTTTTACATTAAATCTCTTGTCGATAAGCGGTGAATTGCTGTGCATAATCCGCGCTCCCTATTTTTAAAATAGTATATACTATATTTTACCACTTTACGCCTAAATGCAACACAATAAACACAAAGCTACAAAAAATTAAAATAACAGTCCTTTTGTGCACAAAACGCAAATTATGATCTAAATAGTGTTGACACGCGTGTTCAGCTGGCTGATAATGATACAATCCTCGCTATCTCTAACGTTACACTCTAAATCTTCGCAAGTTTTGCACTCTTTTTAGAAGTTATGAGCTAAGGGGAATACAATGCATCAAGCAGGTGTTTAATTTCCGGCAGTTCAAAGTGCTTGTCACCAAAAAAATATTTATTTTGTGCGTATCTATTTTTACAAGGCTCTTATTTATAAAGTACGCCCGAGCGTGCTGTTGCGTTATAACCCCATACACCTTTTATTGTGGTTTTTTTCTGCGTCCATAACCTCGGTGCCATAACACCAACAAGGTGTAACTGCAAGGGTAATTTCAGCGCCAGCACCTTTAAATTTATCGGCACAAGCGGCGGCTTCCGCAACACGGCTTATGGTTGTGTCGGCAATTACCACTTTTACGCTCTCGCCGTTTGAGTATTTCAAATTGTCCTCGAAAAGTTTAGCGGCAGATTTCGCCATGTTCATCGTCTGCACTTCAAGGCTACCACGCACATCAAGCACACCTCTGCGCCCGTCAATTACGGGTTGTATGCCTATTACCGGGTATTAGCCTATTAATCTATTTTTAGACATTTTATAATCCCCTTATTAAATAAATTTTTCCACTGCACACTTTTGTACATCTATACTTTTTTTGTATCCTCCAAGGAATTTTGCGAACATTTCGACCTCTTTTTCATCAGGATTTACAGTTCGCATCTTTGCGTCACTGTAAACCTCTGTGCAAAGGTATTCACGTAAGGTCTTATTATCCCCTTGTGCCGTGTATGCCGCAAGTATTGCTATGCCGTATGCGCCGCCCTCTCCTGCACTCTCCATCACCGACACCGAGGCATTAGATGCCGCTGCCATTGCCACCGAGCCGAAATCTGCCTTGAAAAACCCTCCGTGCCCCATCAACTTTGTTAGCCTCACACCCTCTTTTTCGAACAAGATATCAAAACCGATTTTAAGCGTTGCGAGCGTGGAATAAATCTGTGCTTTCGAGAGTGTTGCGAAGCTAAAGTCTGCATCGGGTTTGCGCACAAACATCGGTCTGCCCGCCAACAGCCCCGTGATGTGTTCGCCCGAGAGATAGTTGAAGTTTAAAAGTCCGCTGTAATCAACATCATCTTCAGCCGCCTCAAACATCGCATCGAGTGCCTTATATGGGTTTATCTCGACACCGATGGTTTTTGCAAACTGCGAGAAAACTCTTGCCCATGCGTCTATGTCAGAACTGCAGTTGTTGCAGTGTACCATCGCCACGTCAAAACCCTCGGGGGTTGTCACGATGTCGAGCTCTTTATAATATGTAGAAAGTGCCTTTTCAAGCACCACCATCGCAAAGATAGATGTTCCTGCCGAGACGTTGCCGGTGGCAAGCTCTATGCTGTTCGTTGCCACCATTCCCGTGCCGGCATCGCCCTCGGGTGGGCAGAATAATATGTTCTGCTGTAGGTCACTATCGAGCATGGATGCACCCTCGGCGGTCAAAAACCCTGCACATTTGCCGGCAATCACAACTTTTGGGAAGATATCACGCAGACCGTAATCATAGCCTTTCTCCTTGAGTAAAGCGTCGAATTTATCCACCATCTCTTGATTATAATCACGGGTTTTGCTATCGATAGGGAACATGCCCGAGGCATCGCCGACGCCGAGCACGAAGTTACCCGTCAGCTTGTAATGCAGGTAAGCCGCAAGCGTCATGACCTTTTTTATCTTCTTGGTGTGCGGTTCGCCGTTTAAAATCGCTTGATAGAGGTGAGCTACGCTCCACCTCTGCGGAATGTTGAACTTGAAAAGCTCGTTTAATTCCTCGGTCGCCTGCTGTGTCATGGTGTTGCGCCATGTGCGAAACGGCACGAGTAGGTCGTCGTTTTCATCAAGGGCAATGTACCCGTGCATCATCGCCGAGACACCCATCGCCCCAAAAGAGGTTGGCACGGTGCCAAACTTTTCGATGGTTTTGCTTTTGAGATTGGCATATGCGAGTTTTAACCCCTCGTGAACATCTTCGAGTGCATATGTCCACACACCATCAACAAACTTATTTTCCCAGACGTGTTTACCGACAGCAATCGGTTGATTTTTCTCGTCTATGAGTACGAGTTTTATTGTAGTAGAGCCAAATTCTATGCCTAAAAATGTGGTTGTGTTTTCTTTCTTGTGATCAATTTTAGTCATTAATTACCTCGTTGAATCTCATTTGTATTAATTTTTCCTTCAACTACAGCGATGTTGGGTTCTCCGTTTTTTATACCTTATAATACATATCCGCTGTCCGTAGATAAAAATACATCAAAATCTCCCTTAATACGAGGTTCGATATAAAACGGTTTGCGCTATAAATATATTACGCTTGTTCATAACTCGATGTAAACCTCATCATATGTTGCCGCACAAAGAAAATAATTAAAGGGCTGACAAGTGGCGGTAGAATATTGGCTTGTTCATATTGTTACCATCCCTTTCAAGAACTTGACAACGATATATTAACACGAAAAAAGTTATTATTCAAGTCTAAAATTACGGACAGCTCACCTTGTATCAATTTGCGAATTTACAATACTTGTTGATTGCATATTGATATAATCAATGTTATATGCAATTAAACACCGTTAGAAGCGCCAAAAAAAGAGGAAGATGTATAGCAATCTCTACAAAGCACACTGTTTTATAAGTGTTCTAATATTGATTTTAATGCTTAAGGATGCTAAAATTTACAGGCATTTGAAATAACAATCTAGTTAAAGGATAAGCAATTTGTTAAGTGGTGGCGATGCTCGTGATGCGCTTGCGGTAAGGGAAAGTTCATCCTGCACAATAGATGGAGATGGCTTTCTTGAGGCGATAGGCGGTAGCAATTCTGCCGAAATTGGCGGCGGATACGGAGACAACAGGTCGGTATATCCTAAATATGTGACGGTAGTGAGGGGTAGCACAATCGTAAAATTAAGCAGCGAGTTTACACGGATATTGGTGGTGGGCAGACACACGATTAGCATTGTGAGCATGACAGATACAGCAACAGGGGAGTTTTTTATAACGATAACACCCATCCACCGGTACAGGAAATCCACAGGCATACGACCCCGCAATTGCTCCACTTATGGGTGTTTTACACTAATGCAAACGACGAAAACACAAAATAGCGATAAATAATAAAAGGCGTTATAGTTTTAGTTTAAATAAAACTGAATAAAGGCTGTGATTTTTTATATATAAGTCATGAAGTGTAGAGCTATTTTATAGTCAGTTGACAATATCATCAGCACCACGAATTGCGCAACAACCATCTTCAGCAATCCGACAATAAGGTTTTAAATAATCTAGATCAATTGTCTTTACTATTGTATCTTGTTTTTATGTTCTTTAACAACTTTAGTTCAACATTTTTATAATCTGTAGTTTCATAAAAATATATGTCGATTTTTTTACCGGATTTATACAATTCAAGCACAACCTTGTTCATTTTACAGTTTGTGTTATCGTTCTTTTTGAACGGGCGAGAAATTGTGCCACGCAATGGTTTGGAGAAAGATAAACGCATAAAAACATCATTAGTTACAAATTTCGAAATGGCATCTTCGGCATAAGATTTCCCAAACAATTCTTGCAGACTCTTTGTGTATTCTGATTCCTTGTTTAAATAATTTACGGGCTGTAATCCATTTTCCTATTCTTTTTTATTCTTTGTCACACATCATTGTAAACCTACAAGTTTTTGCCCATTTTTTTAAGGCCGGCTTGTTTTTTGCTCCTGTTTGTGCTATACTGTTACATAGTAATATGTATTTAGTGTGATCGCAAAACAATTTTATAAGGGGACGAGAAAAATGAGGGTAAACCGCGAAAAAATCTTAGCACTGTTTTTAAGCTTGATGCTGGTGCTGGGCCTTATACCACTGGGCGTTTTGGCCGAAGACCTAAGCGTTACAAATAACACAGACAGCTCTTCGAGTAGCTCTCTTGAGACAAACGCCGCAGAGCCCAAACTCATCACGGCCTTTGCAGAGCTGGCGGTGGTGGAGCTTGAACTTGACAAGGAACTCACCGAAGAAGCCTTGCTTGCCACCTTCCCCAAAAGCTTAGTCGCCACGGTGCAGGGCGAAGAGGACAGCTTAGAAGTGCCCGTAAGTGGCTGGACTTTGGCTTTTTCTTCACACAGCAGTGATGCCTTTGCCACGGATGAAAAAGCCGAAATCTACTACGAGCCCACTTTGACCATACCCGAGGGCTACGAGATTTCCAATGAAATGGCACAGCCCGCCCAAAAAGTGCAAGTGGGCGAGGCGCTTTTGCACGGACCGATGTTGGCAAGCCTAACAGGCAGTGACTTTGTCGTGACAGGTGATGCAAGCAATTATAGCTGGGACAACACGAACAAAGTGCTCACCATCACGGGCAGTGGCGGCTCGCTTGTGAATGATGGCACCATCTATCGCCATGGTACGATTACAGGTGAAATCACGCTTACAGGTGCCGGCCAATTTTTACCGGCTGATGGCACGCCGAGCCCCACTGTCTATCTGAATGCCACCCCTGTGTATTTGCGGGAAAATGGCACGGATAAACAAATTTCGTATGACAAGGGGGTTTCTTGGCAAAACTACACGGGCGAAATCACCCTCACCGGCACCACCACCACAAACAATGTGCAGGTGCTAAGTGGTATGCACGACATTATCTTAAACGATCTGAAGATACAGTTGACAACTTCCCAAATCAGCCCTTTTGAAATAAAGGGCACCGCCGTGGCGAATATCACTTTGCGTGGCGCAAACATATTGCAAACCAATCAACCGGACGTCGCTTTGAAGGTGCAAAGCGGCTCCATACTGAATATCACAAAGGCCTCCGGTGGCACTCTGGAGGTTAGAGGTGACGGCACGAGCATTGGTGGCACAGGTGCCATCATCAACATTGCGGGCGGCGCGGTTACGGCCATAGGCGGCCGAAGCAGTGTTGGCATTGAGGGCATCATCGCCATTTCAGGTGGCACTGTTGGAGCCAAAGGTGGCACAGCCCTAGTCGTTGGAGACGTGGGCGGAGTTGGCATAAGCGGCCCCCTCACCATCACGGGCGGCACGGTAACGTCCACCGGTGGCGCTGGAGCACAGGCCTTTTCGGCAAAGCCTATCATCCCGGTGCCGGAAAACCAAATGGCAAAAGTTGACATTTTGGCAGGGGATGCTTCACCCGGCTCTCCCGTTTTGCCAAGTAGCGATTATCACATAAATCAATATGCCCAAATAACCTTTTTCTCGGCGCAAACACCCAATATCGTCTATGGCGCTGACCCCGGGGTATACACCGGCGCACCGCAAACCCTTTCTGTTACTTCGGTAACGCTGGGCGGCACACCCCTCACTGTAACCAATGATTACACTGTCAGTGGCAACACCGCCACAAATGCAGGCGAGTACACCCTCACCATAACCGGCGCAGGGAATTATATCGGCACAGTTACCAAAACCTACACCATCAAAAGAGCCACCCTTACCATCACGGGAGCCACGGCGCAAAGCCGTGCGTATGACGGCACAACAAACGCCACGGCAGACGTAAGTTTTGGCGGCCTTTTAAACGGCGAAACCCTCACCAATGGCACAGACTATACCGTAAGCGCCACCTTCTCAGACAGCGATGTGGGCGACAACCTCACCATAACCGGCGTGGTGCAGCTCACAGGAACGGCAGCGTCAAACAACTACATCTTTAGCAACGCCGAGTTTTCCTTCCCCACGGCGGCAAGCATCACGCCGCTTTCGCTGGCGGGCGCACAGGTAACCTTGGGCGCACCGCTTGTGGCAAACGGCACCTTGCAAACACAAAGTATCGCCTCCATAACACTGGGTAACCTAATCCTTGCCGATGGAACCGACTACACCGTGAGCGGCAACACCGCAACCGGTGTGGGCGGTTACACGCTCACCATCACAGGTGTGGGCAACTATAGCGGCACATTGGAAGTGCCGTTCACCGTGGTGGGCACAGCCGCAGAGACTCTGACGTATAATCCCACCGGAACCGTGGATTTAGGAAACTCCACCGTGCCCGGCGGCAACACCTTGCATGTCACAGAGCGCAGTGAAACACAAAAACAGCAGGATTTTGAAAAACTACACAACTATGCCCAGAAAAACAACATTACCGGCACGGTGCATTTCCTTGCCGATATCACCATGAAAGACGCCTCCGGAAGCGAAGTGCAACCGCAAAACGGCAACACACGTATCCGCATCAGTGTTCCGGGCGTTACAGCAGCAGACACAGTGACCGTACTTCACATCAAAGACGACGGAACTGTGGAGGAAATTCGCCCTGTGGACGTGTATAACGGCTATGTGGAGTTCTACCCCACCAGTTTCTCGGTGTACAACGTCATTGTGCACAAGGCGAGCACAGTTGGTGGTGTAACCACGCCCCTTTCCCCGCAAACGGGCGTGTATGCCTTGCCGGATGTACGCGAGAGCTAAACACGTTTGTTTTTGAAAGAGCATAAAGAAAAAACATCGTCTCCATTTTGGGGACGATGTTTTTTTTGTGTGGCAAGCCTATATGCCGATGATTCCCCGGTTAATACCTGCATTAGGATAGTGAAAATAAATTTTGATATATCTTGAAACTACTATATAATTTTTGGTATAATGAACTTTTCGCACATTACTATCTCGTGTGATTTTCATACTTCTGCCACAGTCTGCACA
>CAYJFU010000036.1:0-1651 GCA_964369445.1 uncultured Oscillospiraceae bacterium
TCTGCCGCGGCGGGGGTGTTCCTCTGTCATATCAGTGTTTACCGTCAAAATACTCTGCGGTCAGCTGTTTTACCTTTTTACATAGCACCGCCAAAGCCGCAAGGTTGGGCAGAGCCATAAGTGCGTTTAAGATGTCCGAAAGCTCAAACACGATGCCGGGGCTGGACACCGCACCGATAAAGACTGCAAAGACAAACACAAACCGATACGCCCTTAACAGCCGTTCGCCTCCGGCAAGATATCGCAAAAATTGTTCGCCGTAATATGCCCAGCCAATTATGGATGTAAATGCGAAAAGTATTATGGCCACCGACAAAAACGCAACTCCACCGCTGCCTAGCGTTGCAGAAAAAGCAAGTGCTGTTATAGCGGCACAATTTTGTTGTGTGACCTGTATCCCACTTGTGAGTATGACAAGCGCTGTAAGGGTGCAGAGTACAAAGGTGCTGATGAAAACTTCAAAAATTCCAAAAAAACCCTGCTCGACGGGATGTTTTGCCGCGCTTGCAGCGTGCGCCACCGGTGCTGAGCCAAGCCCTGCCTCGTTGGAAAATACGCCCCTTGCGATACCGTAGCGTACCGCACGTGCAATGCCGTAGCCGGCAACACCACCGCCCCCGGCAGTGAGGTTGAATGCCCCATTAAGTATGTCGCTAAAGGCGGACGGTATTTCATCTGCATTGCGAAACAAGATGAATATTGCGGCGAGTATGTAAAGTGCCGCCATCAACGGCACGATCGTCTGCGCCAATGTCGAGATGCGCTTTATGCCACCCATAATAACCGCGTAGGTTGCAATGCACAGCAAAAGTCCTGTTATAGCCTCACTGCCGGGCACAGTTTGTGCGGTAGTGGCAGCTATAGCGCCGGATTGCGCCATGTTTCCTATGCCAAAGCAAGCGCAAAGACCACAAAATGCAAAGACTGATGCCACCCATTTTTTACCAAATGCGTATTCTATATAATACATAGGGCCGCCGTAAACCCCAACTCCCGTACTTTTACGAAAGTGTACACTCAGCACGATTTCGGCATATTTTGTCGCCATGCCGAAAAATGCACACACCCACATCCAAAAAATAGCACCGGCACCACCCATTGCAATAGCAATGCCAACACCGGCAATGTTGCCCACCCCCACGGTGGAACCAATCGCTGTGGCAAAAGCGGAAAACGGGGAAACACCGTCCCTGTTTTTCCTTTGTACTTCACCAAGAACGGTGCCAAGACAAAACAGGGGACGACGTATTTGCAAAAAAGAAAGTTGCATCGATAACAATGCGCCGACCGCAAACAAAACGGTACAAGCTATCATGGAAATTGCGAAAAAAATTTCACTCATTTCAGCCCTTTTACAAAACAGAAACACTTGAAAACTATGTGCGAATATAGTATAATTACATACGATATTATATTTTAGCAAAAGACAAAATGCCGACAACCTGGTTAGCACTTTTTTAGCATTACTTCAACTGCAAATGCTGCGCGACAGTTGCGCTATCTTTATAATATATGCGACAAATCACAGGGTAATGAGATGAATATTAAAAAAATAGCTACACTTGCTGGTGTTGGCACAAGTACCGTTTCTCGAGTTATAAATCAACAGGCGAATGTCAGTACGGCCACGCGCCATAAGGTTATGGAGGCA
>CAYJFU010000036.1:1661-6312 GCA_964369445.1 uncultured Oscillospiraceae bacterium
AGCGAAGTACAACTACCGCCCGATGTCCAAAAAGCGCTTTGCCAGCAACAGCGCTAGTGACAGCATCGGAATTGTCGTGGTTGGCTCATTTTTAGACCGCGCGGACGAGTTGTTGGATAATGTTGTCGCGATTGCGGAGGAGAGCAACTACAATGTATTTGTCATGCATGAGCAGTCCGGCCACCCGGACCTGATGAAAATCGGTCACTTTGTCATTGAACAACGACTGCGCGGCGTCCTTTGCATCGGTGGTGACTTTAATGAAATATCAAAGGAAGCTCTGGGCGGGTTGTCTTATCGTATGGTTGTAGCGGCGGCTAACCTCGGTGCCAATACAAAAAGCCCGTATATTGCAACGGTGGGCATAAACAACTATAACGCCGCATACTCGCAACTCAATATGGCATTACATAAAAATGTTAAGCAAGTATTGGTGGTGGTCGGCGATCAAGAAGAGGAGGGTACGGCAATGCAGCGTCTGCGTGGATACTATCACGCACTTGAAGATGGGGATATTGCCTCTTCTAACTCATTTGTCGTTGACGGTAAGTACAGTTGCGAAACCGCTTACAATGTCACCAAGGGCATGCTGGACATGCATAAAAACATAAACTCTATCGTATGCCAAAACGACATAATGGCACCAGGTATAGCCAAAGCTGTTATCGACAGCGGCAGGGCGCTGGGCAGCGATGTTATGCTGATAAGCTTCGGTGGGGCAGGGTATGTTAAGCATTATAATCCGGCTATCACTACAGTAAATATACCGGTTGAAATAATTGCGGACAAAAGTGTTAACATGCTAAAAGATCTTGTTGATAACAATATCCAAAATGATCATATCACCGTTAAGACATCTTTGTTTGCCGGTGATACGTGCTTTCAAATGAACGACTTTAACTGTTGAGGTCGGCATGAGTTTAACGGTAGAGCAACTACTTAAACTTCCATGTTTAAGCGAGGCAAAGGTGGTGGGCGGTGCAGGTGGACTTAAAAAAGCCGTCACGTCGGTCACTGTGCTGGAGTATGCGAATGTCGAGGCACTACAGGACAGACTGTTCGAGCACAACGAGTTTTACGGCAGTGAGCTTGTCATCACCGGTTTTATTAATATAAAAGATGATGTCGACGCTCAATGCGATAATATAAGGCGGCTTTGTGCGGTGGGTGAAGTCGGAATAATTCTTTACTATGTAGGAATATTTTTGCCCTGTATTGATAAAAGGCTTATTGAGGTTGCAAACGAGCTGGATTTTGTGCTCATAACCATGCCGGAAAACCGCTATAACCTTCGCTATAGTGAGGTCATAGTCGAGGCGATGGAGGCGATAATAAAAAACGAGGCAGAGGACGATTACTTTCTCAGCGACATACTAAACCGCATGTCCGGCCTGCCTGCCAATCAGCGCAACGTCGAAACCACCGTCAAGATGATAAGCGACAGGTTGCACTGTACCGTGCTACTGATGACGCAGGACAGGCAAATTTCAAACATGGCACTGTGGCCACGCGGTAAAGCGTGGGACACCGAAAGCTTGCTTTTGCATGTTGCAAGCTCCGATGAAAAGGAATATGTCGCAAACGGTAAAACTTACCAAATATCCGACACGTCCCTGACGGCGGAAAAGGGTAGACAGATGCGGCTTGTGCTGCTGAAAGAGGGCTTGTCGGTGCGTGAGGACTTTGTACGACAGGCGACAGAGCTGTTAAAGATAAGTATAAACCTGTTTGCGGAGCACCACACCGAGATTGTGTTGTCCGAGCTTGTGCGCGCCATACTCAACGACGAGCCGATAAACATGCGCCGTCTTGCGGAGTTTTTCAAGATAGACGTCGCGTCGATAAACACCATGTGGGTGCTTTGTTCGCGCGACCATGGGGAAAAGCGTAGCGTGTACCTGCAAAGGGCGTTGAACCTTGCAAAGGAACTGCTGGGACACTATTGCACGTCGCTTGTCAGCGATGTATATCAGGACAATGTTGTGCTGTTTATGGACAACACGTCGTTTTCGCTACACGGCGAGCATATGGCGAATGAACTTCGACACTGTCTGGATATAAACGGAATAGACATGGATTTTGTCACCTGTACCGGACTATTGACAACGCGTGATGTGCGAGGTGCGTATCTTACCATACAAAACGGCCTTGTCGCCGCCACCACAATATTTAAAACTGCTGACATACTCACCCTCCATGAGGTTACGTTTGCCAACAGTTGTTCGGATATAGTTGCACAGGGGGAGCAGAGTGTCAAGCAGGAACTGTCGGTGCTGGAATTTTTGCGCAGTTCAAAACAGCTTATCGGTTACGATGCTGTCGGCACACTCAGCACCTATCTTTTAGACACACAGCAGAGTATGAGTGACACAGCAGGGCTACTATTTTTACATAAAAATACGGTTAAATACCGTTTGCATCAAATCTCCGAGCGGTTAAACTACTCATTAACCAAGATGCCGGAGTGCTATTATCTCTACAGGGCATGTGCCGTACAGCGGCTTATAGGTTAAAGTTTATACTCGGACAATAAAAGCTCCGGCACATCGGCGTGCTTGCTCTCTATCGTCTCGTTGCTTGTCAACAGCTCGAGTAGCGCGTCGATGGTTGCCATAATGCTTGTGTGCGCATAGTCTTTATAGTAGTTGAAAGAGGCATCCTTGTCCTTTGCATAGATGGGAAAATCAGCAATGTGCGCCGACGGTGATTCATCATAAGAGGTTATTGCAATGCTCTTTAACCCCTTTTCCTTTGCCAACTCCAGACCCAAAATAACCGGCTTTGACGCACCGGATTTGGATATCGCAAGCACAATATCATCGGGGTTTGCAAGGTTGATATGATTCATATAGTATTCCGCTGAGGCACCGGCAGTGCTTCTTATACCAAGTCGTCCAAGTCGAAACTGCACGTACTGTGTCATCGTAATGGTGTTGCCCATAGCAATAAGATGGACGGTATTGCAGGTTTTCAACAGGTTGACACTTTTGTAGATAGTCTCCTTGTCAACGCTTTTACCTATGGCGCTGATGTTGTCAGCATAGTTGTTAAATATATCCTCTATCAGACTGTTAGATTTTGACGGCGCCGCTTCACCGTATTGCTTTTTTCCCACATCTCTTGCAAGCGTTATGCGAAACTGATAATAACCCTTATACCCAAGATGGTGACACATACGCACAACGGTAGCATCGCTGACACCGCTGTTTTTTGCAAGCTCGGACACCGTAAATTCAACGGTGACATTTGGGTTTTTTAAAATGAAGTCGGCAACTTTTTTCTCAGCGGAAAATATGTCGTTGTACCTTTCGTGTATCACATCGAAAACTTCTTTATCCAAAATGGTGGTCTCTTGCAATTTGTGTCTCCTTTTTATCTGATGGCATTAATTTGTTCATACAGTAGTTTTAAGCAGTTTTGGCAATGCAACCACAAACGTTATGGTTGCATTGCCAAAATACACTGTTAAAACGCTAAATGTTGCATTAGAATTTACACAAAGTTTTAAGTCTTTCTTCAACGTAAGGTTGCAATATCGCCTGGCAGTATTCCGGCATGTCGATAATTTTAACCGCGTTGGGGTTGTCTTTGTTGTCAACAGTGAACTTTGTCACTGCTTCAAAGTAAAGACGCAGGTAGTCGGTACCGAGGTTGAATTTATTTACACCCTCAGAGAAAGCAATTTTGAGCTGGTCATCGGGTATGCCGCTACCACCGTGCAGTACAAGCGAGGTGTTTGTAGCATTTCTTATCTCTTTTAAGCGCTCGATGTCAAGCTTTGGCGGGTGCGGATAGTCGCCGTGAGCGTTACCTATCGAAACTGCGAGCGAGTCAACGCCGGTTTCTTTGCAAAACTTAGCCGCATCGTCTGCTTTGGTGAAAAAGTCTGTGTTAGAAAGATCAGCTTCCACCGCAAGTGCAATGTGACCGACTTCCGCCTCGACGCATACGCCGAGTTTGCGAGCCTCTGCCACAACGCTCTTTGTGAGTGCGATGTTGGCATCAAGATCGTTCATCGAACCGTCGATCATAACCGACTCAAAACCGCCGACCTTTATTGTTTTCATAACCGCTTCGTAGGAGTAGTCATGGTCCATGTGCAGACCGACAGGCACGTTCACTTCGTTTGCAAGCTCTTTTACCATTGTGGCGTATTGAGCAAGTCCTGTTGTGTGCTGTACCGTCACGTGCTCGGGGTAGAGCATGACAAGTGCAGGTGTGTTGGCTGCCTGTGCCGCATAAACAACACTGCGCGCCATTACATAGTCCTGACAAATGAAACCGATAACAGAGGTGTTACTCTCTTTTGCCATCTTCAGTATATTTTGGGTCTTTTCATACATAGTATTCTGCCCTTTCCGATTTTTATTATATTAATAAGCCCGGCAATAAACCGCCGGCAAAGTAATCGCCCAGACCGACAACCGTCGGATGTTCCACACCGGACAGATCTTTACACGGTACACATGCAACCTTATCGCCGAGCAACTCGCCGATTTGCTTTGCAAACAATGCGCCGTTTGTGTTATCGTCAAGCGTGGTGGTAACCTCATAATCCGCCTTGGTCAGTGCGTCACCGACCCTAAAGCGCGATGCCGCAAGATATATGCCGCCCTCAACCGAGGCTTTAAGGCGCTGTGCACCCTCGCCG
>CAYJFU010000036.1:6322-12981 GCA_964369445.1 uncultured Oscillospiraceae bacterium
CACATGGAGGTATGGATGATGACGTTTTTTACACCGGTTTGTGTCTGTACAAACTTTATCGCCTCAGCTACCTGCTCGGCATCCAAAAGGTCAATCTTTTTGCCGACATAATGCTGCAGTTCATCCTCGTTCATGCTGAGGATGTCGATGTAGGGCGCAAGTTCGCGGTGGACAAAGTGGCGGTAATCAATATTGATGTAACCGCCGTCCTCCATAATAACGGTAGCGTCATCGCCGAGGTTTTCTAAAAGGTTTTGCGTCTTTTTAATCCTGTCGGCAAGTATGTCAAAGTCCAGTATTTGGGTGTAGGAACCCAAAAGGAAAACTTCACTCTGCTTAATCAGCGCGCCGAACTCCTTGTCCAGCACCGACAGGTATAGGCTGTCCTCATCGCGCGAAATCATAATTCTGTTTTCGCGCGGGACAATAAAATCTATGTCGTTTGCGCAGATATGAACACCCTTTAAGCATTGCAATATGACATGCGGGTATATATTTTCCGTCTGAAACTCGGTGCCGGGTACTACGTGGATACCTTTTGGCATAAGCTCGGTGACGTGGCGGTTATAACAACTGGTTTGCAGTATGCTCTCGTAGCCTATGCTGTCCAGCGCTATCGCGGCACGTGTAGCCGTCCCGCCCATTGTAATATTATAATCAAATCTGCCGGCAAAATCAAGGCATATGGAATTGTTTTCCGGTATTATTTCCCAACCGATGCCGGCTTTAAGGTAAGCAAGGCTTAAAATCCATACCGCGCGCTCGCTGTCAGCTTTTATGTCTGTCGACAGCTCGGCGGCTTTAATATCAAACGCCCTGATCCGCTCCTCAACAACCTTTGTGTCCCAGATTAGTTCATAGTCCACGCAGGTGTGAAAGCCCATTGCAATTTTAGTATTCATTAAGTGTGTAACTCCGATTAATAAAGGGATGCCTTGCCTGTTGCTTTGAACAGCTCAACTTTGTCTTTTACAACAACGCTCATAGCCTCAACGCAGGGGGGCTGTATCATGTTCGGCTCACGCAGGGAAGCGTCCTTTAGAACCTCACGCATTTTGTCGTAGTAGGCAACCTTGATGTCGCTGGAGATGTTGATTTTGTTTACGCCGTGCTCAACGGATTTTGCAATCTCGCTGTCTTTGTTGGAGGAACCACCGTGCAGTACAAGCGGTGTGTCCATCAGCTTTACGATTTCATCAAGGATGTCAATGCGCAGTTCCGGCTTCATGTCCTTGGGGTAGATGCCGTGGCAGGTGCCGATAGCGATAGCAAGGCAGTCGATGCCGGACTGCTCAACAAAAGTCTTTGCCTGCTCGGGATCGGTGAAAAGAATTTTGTCCGGAGCTGTTGTCTCGGTGGAGTCGGTGTTGCCGATTGTGCCAAGTTCGCCCTCAACGGAAACGTTAACCGGGTGTGCAAGCTCACAGATTTTTTTGCAGCAAGCGATGTTCTCTTCAAAGGAAGCGTGCGAAGCGTCGATCATAACAGAGGTGAAACCTGCACGGATAGCGGTAACAACCTGCTCGTATGTGCTGCCGTGGTCAAGGTGAACAACACCCGGAACCGAGCTGTTGTGCAGTCTTTCAACGATAGCTTTTACCGACTCAGTGCCGATGTGGGAAAGCTCGTCAGGATGTATAGCGATGATAACCGGTGCATTCAGCTCTTCTACAGTCTCCATCACGCCAACAAACATGTTGTAGTCGCTGATGTTAAAAGCGGGAACAGCAAAGTTGTTTTTCTTTGCAACGGTGAGCAGTTGTTTCATGTTGATAAGCATTTTTAATCTCCTGTTTTTTAAATAAATTCAAGTTGTGCCGTATGCACAATTTTAGCGTTTTGGTTTTTCAGGTCCTCTCCACATTATACCATTATTTTGGTATAATGTGGAGAGATAATTGGATTTTTTTAAAATATTTTTTAACCTTTAACACTACCGGAGGACATACCTGCGATAAAGTATTTCTGGAAGAATATGAACAGTACCAAAACCGGTATAGAACCGAGCACACTCATAGCCATCATCTGGCTCCAGTCAAAGCCGTGCTGACCCATGAGCAGGTTGATACCGATAGGCACGGTACGCATGGATGTACGCTGTGTTAATGTAAGTGCGAAGAGGTATTCGTTCCATGCCAGCATGAATGTGTACATGCCGACCGACACCATGCCGGGCAGTGAAATCGGAACAAGCACCGACCACAGTACCTTCCAACGTGAACCGCCGTCAATCATAACCGCCTCGTCAAGCTCACGCGACAGGGTATTGAAATAACCCGTCATCATCAAAATGCAGTAGGGGAGTGTTGTTACCAGATACGTAAGGATAAGTGCAAAGTATGTGTCAAACATTCCAAGAGCAACGATAAGACCCATGTAGGGGATAAGCAAAACGATGGGCGGTATCGCCTGTACGCTCACGACAAGCGAGCTAAACAGTTTTTTGCCCGGGAAATTGAACCTGCTGAATGCATATGCAGCAAGAATACCGACAAACAGCGTCAAAAGCACAACCGCGCCGGAAACGATGTAACTGTTTATGAAAAAGCGTACTTTTTCGTTGTCCAGCAGCACCTGTAGATATGCATCAAATGTAAAAGTATCATCAATTATCTGCGGAGGCCATGCAAATATAGCGGAGTTGGATTTAAGTGATGATACTACCATCCAAAATACGGGGAACGCCGCAAAGACGCCGCCTACAATCAAGAGAATTGTCATAATAATTTTTGTGGAAAGTTTTTTTCTTCCTACCATAATCACTCACTCGCTTTCTGTTGTTGTCTTACGTAAAAGACAGCTATAATTATACATGCAACAAGCAATACCACAGCGGCCGCTGAGGCAAGGCTGTAATCAACCCTTTGGAATGCGAGTTTGTAGATGTAAACGCTGAGCGTCTGTGTTGAGTTCACAGGACCGCCACCTGTCAACATCCAAATGACGTTAAAGGATTGCAGTGTCCAGATAAAGTCCAGCATAGCGATGCTGATGAGAATAGGACGAAGCTGAGGAATGGTTATGTGTAAAAAGCTCTTAGTAGCGCCCGCGCCGTCGATGGTTGCACTCTCGTACAGCGAGCCGGGGATACCCTGCAAGCCTGCCAGAATACTTATCATGTAGAATGGATAGCCGCACCAGATGTTTATGAAACATACAACCCAAAGGGCAAGGGTACGATCACTCAGCCACTCGGACTGTCTTGATATGTTTGGCAGAAAATCCAGTATGTAGTTGATAACGCCGGAGGGTTGCAACATGAGGTTCCATAGTATCGCAACAACCGAAGCGGTAAAAACCCACGGTAATATATATACAACGCGCGCCAGTGTCTTAACACCTGTGGAAAAATAGTCGGAGTTTAGCAGTGATGCAAATAGTAGTCCGATCAAAAGGTGTGCCACAACGCTGATAACTACAAAAATTAAGGTGTTTGTTATTGAAGAAAAATAATCGGAATCGCTAAAAAGTGTCTCGTAGTTTTCAAGACCCGCAAACCCGGGGTTTGGTGAAACTACTGCATTATCCATAAAAGAATAGCCTATGACCATTATGATCGGTACGACCATAAAAACAATAAGTACAATGATTGTAGGAGCTAAATACCTATAAGGAGTTGTTTTCTCCCCTAAATTTTTCAAACCAATCCCTCCTTGGTGACTTCTTGACAAGAGGACCGGGTGTTACGCCGATCCTCTTTATCAAATTCTAAAATTCTTATGCAGTTGCGCCGTCAAGGTAGCCCTGCCAGTTTGTCAACATTGTGTCAACATCGAGGTCACCCTCAAGGTAGAGAACGAGGTCGTTTGTCATGGAAGTCATAACGCTGGAAGCCTCGGGCAGACCAATGTACTCGTTGATTACGTAGTTTTCTTGGTACTCAACATAGTAGTCCTGGAACTGCTGCGGTGCGCTGCTGTAGTCCGGTGTTGCAACTGTGCTGTTCGGGAATGCTGTCATAGCCTCTGCAAGACCTGCGGATGCAGAACCGTCTGTGCCGTCAGCGCCACCGAGTAGGAAGTTAACGAAGTTTGCTGCCTCAGCTTTGTACTGGGAAGCCTCTGTGATACCTACAGCCCAGCTGGCGTAGCAGATGCCGCCTGCTTCTGTGTAGTCATCTTTTGTCGGTACTGTTGTAGCAACAAAGTTGAGGTCTGTGAAGTTGCTCATTGTAGCGGCAGAAGCAATTGTAAATGCTGCGTTGCCTGCTGCAAAGTTACTTGTCATTTCGGACTCTTCAAGTGTGCTCATGCCCGGATAGAGGGAACCTGCATCGTAAAGAGTTTTGAACAGCTCAGCGAGCTCTTTCAGGCCTTCGCTGCCGGCAACTGTATATGCGCCAGCATCGTCTTTAAGGTTGATGCCGGAAGCCCAACCTGTGCCGCCGAATACGTTCTGGATGCCGTTAGCATTTGTTGTGCCAAGGTTAAGAGCGAATGCAGAGTGACCTGCTGCTGTGATCGCTGCGCTTGCATCGATAAGCTCAGTCCATGTCTGCGGTACAGCCTCAACGCCGGCCTCTGTCAGGATGTCCATGTTGACGAACATCGGATAGGAGAAGTTAAGAACCGGTACAACGTACTGTGTGCCGTTTACTTTCCATGTGTCGCTTGCAAGGTCGGTGTTAACGCCTGCTGCTGCAACGTCTGTAAGTATGCCCATGTCGGCAAACTCGGACAGCCATGCGCCGTCAACGCTGACAACGTCAGCAATAGTGTTGTTTGTTGCACCTGCAACGATAGCTGTTCTTGTGTCAGACCAAGGTGCTGTAACAAGCTCAACCTTTACGCCGGTAGCAGCTTCAAAGTCAGCTGTGATACCCTCAAGGTGACCTTCGGGAAGCTCAGCGCCCCACCACTGCTGGAATTTGATTGTAGCATCGCTGGCCGGAGCCTCTTCTGCTGCGTCCTCTGCTGGAGCCTCTTCGGTTGCCGGTGTCTCCTCAGCAGGTGCCGGAGCCTCTTCTGCTGGAGCAGAGCATGCTGCAAATGTTGCAAGCATAAATGCGGCAAGACCAACTGCAGCAAATTTCTTCAGAAATAGCTTTAAATTCATTGAAATCTTCCTCCTTTTATTTAAGGGCAACTGCAAAGAAATTTTATTTCATGATGATTTTTCCAACTGATCTAAAATAATAATTTCTAATACTGTCACCTCCTCGTGTAATAATATTACACCGACAAGCGTGATATGTCAAGCATAAAATATCATTACTGTTGAAAAAATCAAATTTAGACAAAAATTTTGTATAAATTGTACATATTATGTCAAAGAAAAGAATTTTTATTTCTTACAGAAAGGTTACAAAAGCAGATATTTGTAATAATTCAGTAATAATTCTATTTTTTCCGGTGGATTATCATAGTTCTATTCACTTTTTGTTATGCACGCGCAAAACACTCCCGTTTATTTCCATCTCGCTGTCGTCGTGAGGAAGTAAATGGGAAAATATTCGACAGTTTAGCGGATATATTATATACTTGTCTACCTTATATATAGGGGGTGTCCACGAGTGAAATACGTGGAGGTTAAGCTAAAGGGTGTATACTTGATGACTATTTTTTGATTTGTAGTGCAACTACTTGATGTTTTTTTGCATTTCAAATAGATTATTTCAGTCAGAAACAGCATGAGTCTTTCACCATCAGTGTAAGTACATTTTCACTTTGATAGTGAAATATACAAAGGGCTGATGACAATGTTTGTTACCCCGCCTTTTAACTTGCATTTTGCATTGCAACGTGATATTATTTAGGTAGTGTCGGCACTATCTAATTTAACTTAAAAAGGTTACAAATACACAGGTGACAACAAGATGAACGAAGATTTTATGGCGCTTGCACTGTCGATGGTTGCAGATATACCTTCAGGGCGTGTTGCGACATACGGTCAGATAGCGAGGCTGGTGGGATACCCAAATCATGCGCGACATGTCGGCCGTGCGTGTCGATACAGCCGACACTTTGGCGAGTATCCCTGTCACCGCGTTGTAAACAGCCAAGGCGGATTGCTTACCGGATGGGCAGAGCAAAGGCGGTTGCTCGAGGCAGAGGGGGTCGCGTTTTTAGCAAACGGTAAGGTGGACTTGCAGCGATGCAGGTTTGCCGAAAGTAATGAGTGAGATAAGGTGCTAAAAGTAAAATAACACTGTGCCAACGAGGGAAGTACTTATAATGTTTTCTTAAAGCAGGTGAGGTTGATTATCAAAGTCCCCCCACATCACCCCCCCCCGCGGGGGTGAGGGGGGGCGTTATTGGGTTAATTCAAAATCTTAAAGGTTCCTGCTTTTTTTAGCAGCTCAACCCGCCCGGACACCTCAAACTTGTCAAATATATTTTTTACGTGAAATTTGACGGTGGTAAGTTTTATGTTGAGGTCAATGCCGATTGCCTTGTTGCTTGCGCCTTCGTCGATCATTTGCAATATCCTGACCTCGGTGTCGGTCAACGACGGTGGTGCTAAGCCGATATCGTCAAATGCCTCGGTGTCGTTAAACATGGCCGGCAGGATAAGTGAAACCTTTTTTGTCTGTGCACAGACCTTTGCAAGGAACTTTGCCTCGCCGTTTTCCAGTTTGTAAACTTTTTGGTACTTACCGAGCAGACGGAACATAAGTCTGCCTTTGTCGGCAAACACAGTTGTGTACCCAAACGAACGCG
>CAYJFU010000036.1:12991-17539 GCA_964369445.1 uncultured Oscillospiraceae bacterium
ATGTAGCGTCTCGACGGCTTTGTCCTCGCTGTCGAGTTGCATAAGTGCAAGGGCACACAATATTCTACACTCTATGGCGTCAAGCGGACGCAATAAGTTGTCGAAATAATCCGTTAAACCCTGCAACAGCAATGCCGCCTCGCGCCATTCACCTTTGGAAATCAACGCTTTTGCACGGATGATATTAATATATTCGGTATCGGGCAGATACTTTTCCTGAGCTAAATCCGCGACGCCGTTGTACCATTCCTCTATAGCGGCGTTGTCGCCGATACTTACAGCCATGTTAGCAAGCGCCGCCTTAAGGTTTGGCATTAACCAGTATGAGCCACTATCCTCAACAATGCTCACAGCACGCTGTAAAGTCTCCTCCGCCTTTTTTATGTCGCCCTCAAGTAGATAAAATTTAGCAAGCACACAGTTTGCGCCGTACTTTATGTAAATGTTGTCCGAATTTACCGCTATGCCGAGCGACATCAGCGCACCGCTGTTATCACCCTTTTCAAGGCAGAGTTCTCCAACAGCAAACTCCAAAGCCGCCTTGCCATCAAAGTTGTTTAGCGCCGTCAGTACAGGGGTGAGTATACTGCGCACAGCCTTGTAGTATTTACCCCACTCCGAACAGTCCTTGTTACCACGCAGGACACTGGGGTGCTTTGCGGTTGCGTTGCAAGGTACCGCCTTTGTACCGGAGGCACCCTCACTTGTAAGGGAGGATAACAATATAAGTGTCTGCGCATTGTTGGTTTTGGCTCTCATTACATTTACGCGGCAGATACAGTTTTCAAGGTCTTCACGCTCAGCTGAGTTGTCACGCGCACCGTCACGCAATGTGACAAGTACCTTGTACCACTCCTCAAAGCCGGCATTGTCGCCGAGCATTTTGCAAACGTATATTTTTTGTGTTATATGTATGTGATCTTTATTGCGTATTTCGTGTGGGATTGCAGCGAAAAAGCTGTTTATCTCTTTTGTTTCGGACAAAGTAATGTTGTTGTATTCAATTTCATCAAGTAGCAAAAGTGCTTCTTTAAACTTTTGCTGACTTATATGTTCTTTTATATTGCTAAAATTCAGCATGAATACTCCTTAAATTGCACTTCGTCGTTTGTGTTATTTTTGATACAAAAACGCATCCCGTAATCTGTTTGCAGAAATACGAGGGCACAAGGGCACAAATGTTACATTATCATTATACTGTAATTAGAGCTATTTGGAAATACTTATTGCATAAAAATCAGCTTTTTTTCATAAAAGTCAACAAACAATTTTGGACATTACTATTGGTTTTTTATGTTAATTGTATATATTTTACCAAATTTTGAGGTTTTGTCAAGTGTTGACATAGCCAAAACAACTGTAAAAAAATTGTGAAATACACTATTTATCACCTAAACAAGGGATAGTATAGTTGATTTTTTTCTGCCTTTATGATAAAATAGTAAAGTATACCGTTGCATTTTATTTTGAAGTTAGGATACAAATGAAATTTATTACAACACTCACCGAGTGGGTTAATCGTACATTTAACGGTGCAAAAGCCTTTGTTAACGGCGTGGGAAACAGCGTCGCTCAATTGGCAAAATCGACACATGCACGCGTTAAAACAAACTATAAAGATTTAAGCACTAAAATTCTGCCACCAAAGACAACCTCTGTGCCGGCACTGCCTGCCGCGCAGGACACAAAAGCCATTGAGGCGGTACAGTCGGTGGCTATCTACGGTCTTGGCAACAAGCACGAATTCAGTCTAAAAGGTAAAGTTTTTCACCTGCTTTACAACATCGGCTTTGATGTTGAATACGCCGCAGTCAAGTTTGGGCGCAACATGAAGGTGCTTTTCATGGTGGCGGGGGACCTGTTTAAAGAGTATTCACAAAAAGCCGGCAGTCGCTCCTCCGAGGTTGTTATGGGGGTGTTGTCGGAGTTTGCGCACCCATTTGTAACTGCGATAAGGGCTATAAAAACTGTAGTGACAATATCGGTAGACGAGCGCCACTTTGGCTTTGTGCATGTTATAACGCACATATCCTCTTACATTAATACAGGCATAAAAAAACACGCTAGGTTGTCAACAAGACCACTTAATTATATACTCCCGATTGCGGCGGCCGCAGTGTTTTTTTACACCTCTTCAACTATATTTTCCTATACCTACGTTCTGGAAGTTTCAAACGGCGACACAAGTCTTGGCTATGTTGCCAACGAAACGGTGGTCGATACCGCGACACAGGTCGTCAGCGACAGGATATCCTACAACGAGTTTGACACCGAGTGGTCGATAGAGCCGACCTACCAGCTTGCCGTCTCCGAAGCGATCGAGCAAGAGGTGCTAACACAGGAACCGCTCGAGCTTGCAAACAACATAATCCTCAACTCCGGAGCGGATATACAAGAGGGTACAGGGCTTTACATCGACGGCGAGTTTTACGGTGCCACCATCAACCGTGACAGGCTTGAAAACGACGTCTCCTCCGTGCTTGCGCCTTATGAGACGGATAACCCAAGCATAACCGTTGATTTTATACAGGATGTCCAGATGCAAAGTGGACTTTATTTGCAGTCCAGCGTCGTTGACTATGAGGAGCTAAATAATCTGATAACCGGCACCAAAGGGCGAACTGCGACAAACTATGTCTTTGCCGAGACAGACACCGTTGACTATATCATCTCGAAGTTCGGCATGACCCATGAAGAGCTGCAATCGCTCAATCCAAGCGTTGATCTTGACGACATCGAGGGTGGAGACAACATTGTTATAATGAAAGACGAGCCGGTGCTCGGTGTTAAAGAGATAGAAGAAATCGTCTTTGAAGAAGAAATAATGTACGACACGGTGCAGATAAAGTCGCCGGACGAACAGCTGGGTGTAATCAAAACCACCGTTGAGGGTGAAGTCGGAGTAAACCGCGTCACGGCAAGCATTACACGCATTGACGGCGTTCAAACCGGTTACGAGATAACATCCACCGAAGTGTTAAAGGAGCCGGTTAACGAAGAGCTTGTCATAGGCACGGCATACGGCAACACGGGTCTTGTGTATGACGGCACATCTGGCTCGACGGCGATGCAGTGGCCCACAGGTGGCGGTGTCAGCATATCACGTGGCTGGCTCGGTCTTTATGTGCACAACGGTATTGACATTGCAGGACCTGCTGGCACACCGATTTATGCCGCTGACGGCGGTGTTGTGACCTTTGTCAACTATGGTGGTAGCGGTTACGGCACACATTTGATAATCGATCACGGCAACGGCATACAAACGCTCTACGCACACAACAGCGAGCTGTACGTATCTGTCGGCGAGACGGTCGGCAGGGGACAGGTTGTCGCCGGCATGGGTAGCACCGGTTGGTCAACAGGTAACCACCTGCACTTTGAGGTGCGTCTTGGGGGCACGGCAGTACCTCCGGAGCCTTATATAATGTAATACTAACCCCGAATAAAACAACATTACTGTTATTTTTGCCCACTGTTGTGCTGAAGTCAATCACAATGCACAATGAATTGCCCGATTCTCCGTCTTGCAGCAAACAAAAACAAACGTTGATTTTGGGCATATTTTTATCCGGGATCAGTATAAGCACAACTTGCAAGTGTAAAACGGGAGCGGTTGGATAGCGCAAAGTTAATTTCCTCAGCGCGTTATCTTTACTCCCAAAAAATATATTTAATCGAAGAGGTAAAACATGTCGGACTACATTTTAATGTGCGAATCAACGAGCGATCTCTCGCCGGAACTTGTCAAAATGACAGGGGCCTACGTCATGCCCACACCATTTATCATCGATGGCACCGAGTATCTTGATGATCCTGACAACAGCCAGATGGAGCCGGTTGAGTTCTTCAATCAGGTTCGTGGTGGCGCAATGCCTTCGACAGCACAGGTTAGCGGAGAGCTTTACAAGGATGTTGCAAGGGTCTACCTACAAAAAGGTGTGGACATACTTTACATCTCCTTTTCCTCAGCACTTTCGGGCGGCTACAACGCTATTCGAATAGCTTCAGAGGAGTTGTCGGAGGAGTTTCCCGACCGCAAGGTCATCGCCATTGACTCAAAATGTGCGTCTATGGGCCTTGCACTGCTTGTTTACCATGCTTCACTGTGCCAGAAAGCCGGCAATGACATCGACACGGTAGCAAAGTTTGTTGAGGACACAAAACTATGCGTGTCACACTGGTTTACCGTGGATGATCTCAACCACCTGCACCGTGGCGGTCGACTGTCCAAAGCGGCGGCGGTTGTCGGTACCATGATGGGCATTAAGCCGATACTCAACGTCAATGACGAAGGGCAACTGAAATCAGTCGGCAAGGCGCGCGGACGCAAAAACAGCCTTGATGCACTTGTCGAAAAAGTGGGTGCGCACGGTACCGACTTTGAAGCTCAAACGATAATGATAAGTCACGGCGACTGCGCTGAGGACTGCAACTACGTTGCAGAACAAATAAAGGCAAAATATGGCGTAAAAGAGGTGTTTACAAACTTTATCGGCCCGTCCATCGGTACACATTCCGGGCCGGGTACGGTAGCGCTGTTTTTTATGT
>CAYJFU010000036.1:17549-21215 GCA_964369445.1 uncultured Oscillospiraceae bacterium
AGACTCAGTTGTGAGGAGTTTGTTGAGGTGCTTGCCTCAAAGCAACCGACACCGGGAGGCGGCGGTGCAAGCGCACTTGTCGGTGCACTCGGAACGGCACTGGGGCACATGGTAGGCAGCCTGACAGTCGGCAAAAAAAAGTACGCAGACGTTGAGGCGGACATAATTGCACTCAACGAGAGGGCGATGGCGCTGGAACGTGAGTTGTGCGACCTTGTGCAACGTGATGCCGAGGTGTTTGAGCCTCTTTCTGCCGCTTACGGTATGCCAAAAGACACACCTGAGCAGCAACAGGAAAAAGCGCGCGTTATGGAAAACGCTCTGCGTGAATGTTGCGATGTTCCGATGCATATTATGAAGTGTTGCTGTAAGGCGATAGATTTACATTCCGACTATGCGCGAATGGGTACGGCTATCGCGATTAGTGATGTAGGTGTTGGTGTGGCCTGTTGTAAGGCAGCGCTTAAAGGAGCCTCACTTAATGTATTTATAAACACGAAGTACATGGCGGATAAACAGTACGCACAGAACGTTAACGAGCAGGCAAGACAGATGCTCGACAAATACTGTCCGCTGGCGGATGAAATTTACGATAATGTAGAGGCGAGATTTTTTTAAGGGGTGATTATGGCACAGCAACTACTCGGCGCGCCGGTCGCGGCAAAGCTTTGCGAGCGCACAACACAGACGGTTGACGCGTTAAAGCAAAAAGGCAAAACCGTCGGACTTGCAATAGTCCGTGTGGGCGAAAAACCGGACGACATCTACTATGAGCGCAGTGCTGTCAAGCGCTGTGAAAACGTGGGGATAAACGTAAAGCTTATCACCCTTGACGGTAGTATCTCACAGCCCGACATGCTTGCTCAGATAAAGTCCGTCAATGACGATGACAGCATACACGGGGTGTTGCTGTTGCGTCCGCTTCCGAGACACCTTGACGAGGATGAAATCTGCAAAGCGCTTTGTACCTCTAAAGACATAGACGGCATAACTGACGGCTCGCTTGCCGGTGTGTTCACCGGAAAGGATATTGGTTTTGCGCCGTGTACCGCTCGTGCTTGTATCGAAATGCTTGATTTTTACGATGTTGACACGGTCGGTAAAAAAGCGGTCGTCGTGGGGCGCAGTCTTGTTGTGGGCAAGCCGGTTGCGATGATGCTGACAGCACGAAACAGTACCGTTACCATCTGCCACACGCGCACAAAGGATATGGCGGCAGAGTGTCGCAGTGCTGATATACTGATAGTCAGCGCCGGACGCGCCGGTGTTGTGGGTGCAGAGCATCTAAAGCCGGGGCAGGTCGTCATTGATGTCGGTATCAACGTCGATGAGGACGGCAACCTGTGCGGCGATGTAAAAAATGATGCCGCTGCGGCACTGGAGCTTTGCTACACACCCGTTCCCCGTGGTGTGGGGGCGGTCACAACAGCTGTGCTCGCCATGCAGGTGGCCGATGCCGCCCAGCGTTTTTACAGCTAAATCAGTGAAATTGAAGGACTCATTATGTACCCCGTGAAATGGCAAAAGGATGTTTTTTTGATAACGCTTGCCTTTGCGGCGTTTTATCTGGTCATGTGGACGCTGTCGGTAGAGTGCATTTTTATAATGCTTTTTGGCATTAACTGTCCCGGTTGCGGCATGAGCCGCGCGGTGTTTTCGCTACTCAGGGGGGATGTTTTAGGGGCTTTTAGCTATCACCCGATGGTTTTTGCAATGCCGGTGGTCTACCTTTATATCTGGCAAAACGGTAAGGTGCTTAAAAACCGCCTGCTCAACAATTTTGTACTTATCGCCATAGCAATGGGCTTTGCGATAAATTATATAAATAGTTTTTTAACTTAAAAACCACCACATCTTCATGGCAGAAATCCCACTTATCTTCGTCGACGTCAATCGAATTACGAAAGTATTCCTCAAGCCCTCCTCCTTAATTGGCGAAATTTCTGCTCGGCAGTCTTGTGTCGTTTTTTAAGCCAAATAACTATGCAAATTAAACGTATTAAATTTTTAAAAGGGAGAATTATGTATTGCAGAAATTGTGGTAGTTCCATGAACGAGATGGCAGAAGTCTGTCTAAATTGCGGTGTAAAAAAAGGCACGGGATTCACTCATTGTGCGGTGTGTGGTGATATGCTAAACCCCGGCAGTGTGGTTTGTCTTAAATGTGGTGCTCAGGTTGCCCCACAACCCAGTGAGCTGAAATCAAAAATGGTTGCCGGTCTGTTAGGTATCCTGCTTGGCGGATTTGGCATACACAACTTCTACCTCGGTTTTAACGGCAGAGGTATTGCACAGATTATTTTGACATTCTGCTTTGGTATCGGTGCAATTTGGGGTCTTGTTGAGGGCATTATGATATTTGCCGGTGCTATAAATAAGGACGCAAAAGGAAATCCTCTGACTGACTAAAAAGACAATGAACCTTGGTGAAAGCATAACTAAATATATGAATTTTAGGGCGGTGGCAATTGTGCTACCGCCTTGCTTTTGCTAATTTTTGATGAACCACTTGGGTGCAAGAAGATTTTCGTCTCATTAAGCTGTTGCCATCGAACACAATAAAAAATCCTTGACATATGAAACTTGTTGATATATAATGAATTTGCAAATCAATCGCAATTTACAGAGGTGGTATGAGTAAATATCAAACCGAGCAACGGCAGATGTTACTGAGGCTTTTTAAATCCGGAGGACACCGCTCTTTATCTGCCGCCGATATATTTAAGGAATGTGAGAATGAGGATATAAGCCTCAGCGCCATTTACAGAAACCTTAAAACAATGGAGGACGAGGGGTTAATATGCAAAGTGGCGGGTAACCGCAAGTCGGAGGCATACTACCACTATGTAAATCCGCACAGTTGTGTTGGTGTTGTACATCTCAAATGTGAGTGCTGTGAAAATGTTTTTCATCTAAACACACATGTTTCAAACTTTATTTTCAATTTTGTACAGGATGAGATGGGGTTTACCATAAACAACAAGTCCGCCTTTCTGCTCGGGAAATGCGGCAATTGTTCGCAAATTTGATGCGCGCTAAACAGCTACAAGGAGTTAAACGTTAATGGATAGGAAGATTTTATTAGCACTTATACTTGCTTTTGCACTTGTCATGTCGGCATGTGCACAGCCCTCATCGCAACCGGCTGACACAACCGCTACACAAGCAGATGGCACAGGTGAGTCTGACGCCACCGCTAAACACACCATTGTCGTCACCTCTTTCCATGAATATGACTGGGTTAAAGAGATTTTGGGTGAAAATGTCGACAGGTTTGATGTCACATTGCTCAATGATAGCGGTGTTGACATGCACAGCTATGAGCCGAGCGTTGAGGATGTAACCATTATAAAGAACGCAGACCTTTTTATCTATAACGGCGGACCGTCACACCACTGGGTGGCAGATGTCATTGCACAGCCGTCAAACGACAACTTTGTTGCTGTCAACGTTATGCAAGCCTTAGGTGAAACGGTAATGACCGAGGTGTTGGTTGAGGGTATGCAAAGTGACGCTGCACATGACCACAGCGAAGACGAGCACGTCCACGAAGAAGATGCACATGACCACAGCGAAGATGAGCACGCCCACGAAGAAGACACACATGACCACAGCGAAGACGAGCACGTCCACGAAGAAGATGCAGGTGGTCACGATGATGAACAT
>CAYJFU010000036.1:21315-23611 GCA_964369445.1 uncultured Oscillospiraceae bacterium
CAGCGAAGACGAGCACGTCCACGAAGAAGATGCAGGTGGTCACGATGATGAACATGTATGGCTATCATTAAACAACGCTATGACAATTTGTGAGGTTATAGGTGAAGAGATATCCAAGCTCGACCCTGAAAATGCCACAAGCTATGAAACTAACACTGCGTCATATGTCGCATCGCTGGCAGCGCTGCATGAGGAATATAAAACTGCTATCACCGAAGCTGACAGAGATACACTTATCTTTGCAGACAGATTCCCTTTTCTTTATATGTTGAGCGATTATGAAGTCAATTACTATGCGGCATTTCAAGGATGCTCGGCAGAGACAGAGGCAAGTTTTGAAACTGTCACTTTCTTAGCCGAAAAGGTAAACGAGCTTGATGTAAATAATCTGCTTGTTTTGGATAATGGACTTGTCGACGTTGCAACAACCGTTAACAACACCAGCGAGGACAAAGACAGCAGCACGCTTGTATTGCATTCGATGCAGTCGGTATCGCAAGAGGATATCGCTGCCGGCGCAACATATCTAAATATCATGCAGGAAAACCTGCAAACCCTTAAAACCGCACTCGCGGAATAGTTTTATCAAACAAAGGAAGTTTAAGTTGGAAATAATTTGCAATAATCTCTCGGTGGGCTACAACAATATGCCCCTGCACAGCAACATCAATTTGACAATTCCGGCGGGCGCATATGCCTGTGTTATCGGCGAAAACGGCACAGGCAAGAGCACACTTATTAAAACAATACTAGGACTGCTTCCCCCCATTGAGGGTAGCGTCACGATGGGCAAAAACCTTTCACCTGTCGATATTGGTTACCTGCCGCAACAGACACAGGTGCAAAGGGATTTTCCCGCCTCGGTGTATGAGGTGGTTTTGTCGGGGTGCCTCAATAAAATGGGGCTTAGACCATTTTACAATAAGGCGGAAAAACAGCTTGCACAGGACATGCTTGTAAAACTAAACATCAGCGAGCTGAAAAAGAAAAGTTACAGCGAGCTTTCCGGCGGACAACAGCAAAGAGTCTTGCTTGCAAGAGCACTTTGCGCCACAAATAAGGTTCTGCTCTTGGACGAGCCGACAGCCGGACTGGATATCGCGACCACCTCCGAGTTTTATCAGCTTGTAAAGTCTTTAAACGACGAGGGCATAACGATAATAATGATAACACATGATCTTGACAAGGCGATTGACGATGCCGACACAGTTTTGTGCTTGAACAATTGCGGTGTAAACTGCATGACTGCACAAGCATATGAAGAAAGTAGAACAAAATGATAAATACTCTTTTAGACTATCTCTCATACGATTTTGTAATATATGCGTTTATTGTCGGCATTCTTATTGCGTTTTGCTCATCACTGCTGGGCGCGACACTTGTACTCAAGCGCCTATCCTACATAGGTGACGGCTTATCGCACATTGCTTTTGGCGGCATAGCTATCGCGGCGGTACTGGATATCGCAAACCAAGATGCACTGGTGTTTCCCGTGACAGCAATTAGCGCCGTGATACTGCTCCGGATAGGCAAAAACACAAAAATAAACGGCGATGCCGCCATAGCAATGATGTCTGTCGGCTCGCTCGCCGTGGGTTACCTGCTGATGAACGTTTTTTCTGTCTCGACCAACCTTGCCGGCGATGTCTGCACGACGTTGTTTGGCTCGACATCAATTTTAACGCTCACCGCCTCCGATGTTATGACGAGTTTGGTTCTGTCGCTATTTGTTATTGTCATATTTGTAGTGTTTTACAATAAAATCTTCTCCGTTACCTTTGATGAAACGTTCGCAAAGGCAACCGGCATCAAAGCCGACCTCTACAACCTGATTATAGCCATAACCATAGCCGCTGTTATCGTCGTTGCAATGAATCTTGTCGGCTCGCTTTTAATCAGTGCACTTGTGGTTTTCCCGGCACTGGCATCAATGAGGGTTTTTAACAACTTTAAATCAGTCATTATATCTTCCTCTGTCATTTCGGTTTTTTGCGCCTTTGTCGGAATTGTAATATCAATTTTATACGGCACCCCCGTGGGTAGCACTATCGTGACGGTGAACCTTGTGATTTTTGCGGGTTGCTGGTTGCTATCGCATGTTAAAACTATGAGTTTGCGCTAAACATTATCTACATCAAAGGTTTGACTAAATTAAAATTAATGCAAGCAAAACAATTCAAAAAATTTGCATAAAGTGTTTGACAAAACAATTAAAATGTGTTAAAATAACAAAGCACAAAAATATTGCCGAATTGTGTAACGGTAGCACGGCAGACTCTGACTCTGTTTGTCTGGG
>CAYJFU010000037.1:0-21343 GCA_964369445.1 uncultured Oscillospiraceae bacterium
CGCGAGGTCAATACACTCGTCTGCCCTATATGTTCCGGTATGCCGGGCACCCTGCCGCTACTTAACAAGTCGGTGGTGGACTACTGCGTCAAGATGGGGGTGGCACTGGGTTGCAGTGTCAATTTGAAGTCCAAACAGGACAGAAAAAACTACTTTTACCCCGACCTGCCAAAAGCCTATCAGATATCGCAGTTTGATGTGCCGCTTTGCGAGAACGGAAAGCTTGACATACTTGTCGGCGAAGAGGAAAAAACCGTCGGCATAACGCGTATCCATATCGAAGAAGATGCCGGCAAGCTTGTGTCCATCGACGGTGTTAACGGCACGCTTGCGGACTTTAACAGGTGCGGAGTGCCGCTTATCGAGATAGTGTCAGAGCCGGATCTGCGCAGTGCGGCAGAGGCAAAAGCATACCTTGAAACGATACACTCGATACTGCTGTACCTCGGCATCAGCGATGCCAAGATGCAGGAGGGCAGTGTGCGCTGTGATGTCAACGTGTCACTGCGCCCCGTCGGTGAGCAAAAACTCGGCACGCGCTGTGAGATGAAAAACGTCAACAGCTTTGGTGCTGTGTTCCGCGGTATCCAGTACGAGATACAGCGCCAGACAGAGATACTGCAAGGCGGCGGTATTATAGAACAGCAGACAAGGCGATGGGATGATGCAAAAGGCATCAACGTTCTGCTTCGCAGTAAAGAGGACGCGCAGGACTACCGCTACTTCCCCGAGCCGGATCTGCTTGCGTTTGAGGTGGAGCAGTCCTTTGTCGAGCAGTTGCAGCGTGACATGCCGGAACTGCCGGTGCCAAAGGCGAAGCGGTACATTAAAGACTTCGGTCTGCCCACAGCGGACGCGGTACTGCTTGCAAGCAATAAAGATGTTGCGGAATTTTACGAGGCAAGTGCGCAAAACAGCGACTACAAAAAACAGATATGCAACTGGATAATAGGCGATATAGCCGCCTACTGTGCACAAAACAGGGTTGCGATAGCGCAGACGGCGCTGACACCGAAAAACCTTGCGGACATGGTGGCGATGATAGGACAGGGTACGGTCAGCAACACGGCGGCAAAGTCGATACTTGAGGTGCTGTTAAAGCAGGACAAATCGCCTATGGACATCGCAAAGGAGCTGAGTTTAATACAGATTAACGACTCAGATGCGCTGTCAGCGGTCGTGCAAGAGGTGCTGAGCGAGCAACCCGGTGTTGTGCAGGACTACAAAAACGGCAAGACAAATGCCCTTGGCTTTTTGGTAGGCCAGTGCATGAAAAAGAGCAAAGGCAAAGGTAACCCAAAAACCTTTAACGAGTTGATGGGTCAGGCGCTGAAGTAAAGTCAAACCGCTCCAAAATCCATATAGTTCGTTATAATTCCGGTTAACTGTGTTGTTATCAATCGGAAGATAAGTGAGTAGCATCTTTGTTTTTTGCCTTGCTAAACCTAATTTTCTCATGCGGATTTATCCACTGATAATTTAATCAGATATAGTCGTTTTTCAAGTAGAACGACTATAAATATTTTCGGCAAACTACCACGTCATCAGCGGAGGTAGTTTGCCGAAATATCTCTTTCATGGGTGCGTGTCAAAACAAAGGCATCACCTCCGTTTTTTAAAAAAGATAGCTTTTTACCATAGCTTTCTTACAAAATTACAACAAAACTTGAATATTCTGCCCTAAAGTCGTATAATAGACTTAAGACGTTTGGAAAAAATCGGCTTTGCAAAAAGCGGCGGCAAGATTTACGTCATGCGTCGCAAAAATTCTTATTAAAACATCAAGAAATTATTTAGTTTTTTTGTTTTATCAGTCAAAATTTTTGCGCTTGCTTTTGCAACCCCTTTGTTTTTAAACAGCTATACAAAAGGTTTAAATAGATGGTGAAAACATGTTACATAAAAAAGATTATATTCGCAAAACAAAAATTATATGCACATTAGGCCCTGCGACGGACGACGAGCAGGTTGTACATGATTTGATTAAAAACGGCATGGATGTAGCAAGGATAAACATGTCGCACGGAACCCATGCCGATCAAAAAGTCCGCGCAGATGCTATAAAAGCGTTGCGTCAAGAGCTGGGCAAGCCGGTGGCGCTGTTACTGGACACAAAAGGTCCCGAGATACGCACCAAAAAGTTTAAAGACGGCAGTGTCATCCTGACAAAGGATCAGACATTTACGCTTTACACCGACGATAGGCTCGGAGACGAAAACGGCTGTGCCATAACCTTTGCCGGACTTGTACAGGACGTGGAAGTCGGCTCACCGATACTTATCGACGACGGCCTTATAGCCATGACCGTCAAGGAAATCGGCGAGGGCGAGATAGTTTGCCGCGTGCTCAATGGTGGCAAGGTGTCAAACCACAAGGGCATAAATGTGCCGGGGTGTGAGCTGTCACTGCCCTACATCAGCTCGGCGGATATGGCGGACATCAAATTTGCCATACAGGAGGACTTTGACTTTATCGCCGCCTCGTTTGTGCGCTCCAAGGACGACGTGGCGCAGATAAGGCAGGTGCTGACCGACAACGACTGTGAAAACATTAAAATAGTGTCAAAGATAGAAAATGCTCAGGGCGTTGCTAACATCGACGAGATTATAAGGGTTTCGGATGCCATCATGATCGCAAGGGGTGACATGGGTGTCGAGATAAGCCTTGAACAGATACCTAAAATACAAAAGGAACTGATAAAAAAATCCTACTCCGCAGGGCGGCAGGTCATCACCGCAACGCAGATGCTGGAGTCGATGGTCAAAAACCCGCGCCCGACTAGAGCGGAAACCACCGACGTCGCCAACGCCATATACGACGGTACCAGTGCAATTATGCTCAGCGGCGAGACGGCGGCAGGCGCCTACCCTGTAGAGGCGCTCAAAACCATGAACACTATAGCCTGTTGTACCGAACGGGACATCAACTACGTTTCCAAGTTTGAAAAGATGGCGTTTGTCGCCAACAACGACGTAACATCAGCTATATCCCACGCTACCTGCACGACGGCGCACGACCTCGGTGCGGTGGCGATACTCACTGCCTCCAAAACCGGCAGTACAGCGAAGCTTATTTCGAAATTCCGTCCTGCGTGCCCTATCATCTGCGGCTGTATGGATGAAAAGACTATGCGACAGCTCAACATGTCGTGGGGCGTCACGCCGCTGATTATGCAGGAGATGAAAAGCACCGACAAACTGTTCAGCACCGTAGTTGAAATAGCGGAGAAAAACGGCTACGTCGAGACCGGTGATCTTGCCGTCATCACCGCCGGCATACCGCTTGGCGTTTCCGGTACGACCAACATGCTAAAGGTGCACCTTGTAGGCAACATTCTCGCAGAGGGCATTGCCGTCAACAAGGGGAGCATAACCGGCAGACTGTGCGTCTGCAAGACTGAGGACGAGGCAAAACTGAACTTTATCGACGGTGATATTCTGGTTATACCGAGCACCTCCAACGCTATCATGCCGATACTGCGCAAGGCTTCGGGCATTGTGACCGAGGTGGATGGTGTCACGTCACACGCGGCGGTCGCCGGACTTGCGCTGGATATACCGGTGCTTATCGGGGCGAGAAACGCAACGGATATCCTCACCGGCGGGACAATGGTGAAGATGGATGCCGACAGCGGTGTAGTTTTAAGCCTTTCAAAATAGGGATTGTTGAAAAAAGCTTTGCAAAAGTAAGAGCAAAATGTTTGTCAGATTAAACCAAAAGTGCAAGTGCTTTGTGTACTAATGAGCATCTTTGCGGCATGCGACGGGAGTTTAGCCGCAAGTTTTTTGCAAAGTTGACCTTTTCAACATGCCAAAACAACTTGGAGATTTACGTGCAAGAGTTACTGACATTTGTCGAAACAAATACCATCAAAATTGTCACGGTGCTGATAATTCTCATAGCCGGACTGCTTTTTATCAAAGGTACGCTCAAATTTACAACAAGTCGCCTGAAAAAATCAAAACTTGACCCGACAATGCACAAGTTTATGCTGTCGGTGCTCAAAGTGACGCTCTACTCACTGCTGATAGTGATACTTTTGCAGTCGGTCGGGGTTGAGATGAGCTCGATAATAGCGGTTATCGGTGTCGCCGGCTTAGCGATTAGCCTTGCGATACAGGATACGCTCACAAATGTGGCGAGTGGCTTTATGATACTTGCCTCCAAACCGTTTGAAAAGGGCGACTATGTCAACCTGAACGGCAACGAGGGCGAAGTTGTTCACATCACAATCATGCACACAAAGCTCAATACTATAGACAACAAGGCGATATTTGTGCCGAACAAGCTTGTTGTGTCCGAGCCGATTATCAACTACTCAAAAGAGGAGCGCCGTCAACTGGAGCTTATCTTTTCCATCAGCTATGACGACAGCTACGAACAGGCGCGTGAGTTGATAAGCAACATCGTAAGTTCCAGTAGCTATGCGCTGAGTGAGCCATCACCGCCACTTATCAGAATGTGGGAGCACAGCTCTAGTAGCATTGACATCATCGTTCGCGTCTGGGTTGCGACGGAGAACTATTTTAATCTGAAATTTGACCTGCTGGAGCAGGTGAAAGCTGAGTTTGACTCAAACGGCATAACGATACCGTATAATCATGTCACTGTCATTATGAGTGACAAATGATTCTGTAATGAGTTAAAAAATACACCCCCTTCGCCGGTATGGCGAGGGGGTGTATACTTCTTTACTGTTCATTCAACCTGTCAATCAACTCTTTAAGCATCTGCTCGTTAAAAATTCCTCTTGACAGTACCTGTATCTTGCAAAGTGGTGTCTCGCGCATGGCAACCTGTGCTATACCGCTCTCATCGCTTTCGGGATCAAGTCCGATGTTGTGTATTATATCAGAGTGTTTTTCCATTAAACCATTTATAAAGCTGTCGCCGTAGGGGTGCTGGCGTACCTCTTCAATGGTGCTGAACCGCGTGTAAAGTCTGCTTTGCTCACCGCTGTTCAGTTGCACGGTCTTTGTAAGCCTTATATCGCGTGAAGAGCTTGCTATTGAGATGGTAAACGCGCCGCTTTGCGCTGTCCACTGTTTTAACGGTACGTTGTAAAATGCAAAGTCACGCTTTGACAGCACAAAGGTCACCGTCTTACTCTGTTGCGGTTCCAGCGTGACTTTTGCAAAGGCCTTAAGTTCCTTTTGGGGGCGGTCGATCATGCACTGCTCGTCCGAGATGTAAAGTTGTACCACCTCGCGCCCGAAAACCTCGCCGGTGTTTTTAACGGAGCAGGTGACGGTAAGGGTGTCGCTGTCGCTGAAACTTTCCTTGTCGACGGCAATGTCGCTGTACTCAAAGGAAGTGTAGGACAGCCCGTGCCCAAACGGATACATCACCGGCATTTTGCGCGTGTCGTAGTAACGGTAGCCTACATAGATGCCTTCGGCATAGTGCACCGCCTCACCACAGCCGGGAAAATTAAGATATGCAGGTGTATGTGTCAAATCGAGCGGCATCGTTTCGGCAAGCTTACCGCAGGGGTTTGCTCTGCCGACAAGTATGTCTGCGACGGCACCGTTTGCTTGCCCCATCAGGTAACATTCAAGTATGGCTTTGACGTTGTGTTGCCAGTCTGTCATGGTGACCGGCGAGCCGTTACTCAGCACAACGACGGTGTTGCTCTGGACTATTGCAACCTCGTTTATAAGGTTTACGTGGGTTGTTGGCATGTCCATGTGTGGCCTGTCAAAACCCTCCGACTCATAGCTGTCGGGCAGTCCGGCAAACACAATTGCAATGTCTGCGTCGGCGGCGCTTTGTTTAGCCGCGGTGATAAGGGCGGCATTGTCAGCGTCATGATCGGGGTGGTAACCCTCGTTGTAGGTGATGTTTACGCCCTCGCCGACAAGCTTTGTCAGCTCGTCGTAGGCGGTCTCAACACTGGTCGGGTTGACGTGTGCACTGCCGCCACCTTGAAAGCGGGGCTGTTTTGCAAACATGCCAACGATAGCAATTCTCTTAACCTTGTCGCTTATCGGCAGTGCTTTATCCTCGTTTTTTAACAGTATTATCGACTGTGCGGCGATGTCACGCGCCAGTGCGTGGTGCGCCTGTTTGTCGTAGGTAGTGCCGCTTTTGCGTGATGCCACGGACCTTTGCACCTGCTTTAGTACCCTTGTGACGGCTTTGTCAAGGTCACCCTCGAAAAGTTCGCCCTGCTCCACTGCTTTTACAACCCTTATGACGGACTAACCACCTGTTGTCGGCATCTCAAGGTCACAACCTGCCTTAATCGCCTCGTGAGGTGTCACTACAGCGCACCAGTCCGAGACGACAAGACCCTCAAAACCCCACTCGTCACGAAGAATGTCGGTCAACATACGCTTGTTTTCACACAAATATTTTCCGTCAAGGCGGTTGTATGCGCCCATTATTGTGGACGGATTTGAGTGTTTTACGACATATTCAAACGCCGGCAGATAAATTTCACGCAATGTGCGCTCGTCCACCGTTACGTTTGTAGAGTTGCGAAAGGACTCCTGATTGTTGACGGCAAAGTGCTTCAGTGACGTACCGACCCCTTGGCTTTGCACACCGTCTACCCACGCGGCGGCGATATGTCCGCTGAGCACCGGGTCTTCGGACAGGTACTCAAAGTTTCTGCCGCAAAGTGGATGCCTCTTTATGTTGGTGCCGGGCCCGAGAATTATGTCAACGCCTTCCGCCTGCGCCTCCTCACCGAGTGCGACACCCATGCGCTCCACAAGCTCCTTATCCCATGAGGACGCAATAGCGCAGCCGGGCGGAAAACAGGTTGCAGGAACGCTGTCATATATACCGAGATGATCGGCGTTGCCCTCCTGTTTGCGCAGACCGTAAGGGCCGTCAGATACCATGATTTCAGGTATCGAAAGCCTGTCTATTTTAGCGGTCAGCCAGTATGTAGCCCCGACGCACAGCGTGGCTTTTTCTTCGGTGGTGAGACTTGCGACGACAGTTGCAATATTTTGTTCCATACCCTACCTCTTTTTAACTGTTTTGCTAATGCTAAGTTAAAATGAATGAAATATCATAACAAACTTGAACCACTACTGTTTTTCTTTGTTTTTTCCTCCTACACTTTGGCGGAGAGGAAAGAGTGTCAATCAATTTTTTTTCATGTTAAGTTAACAAAGCTGCTGATTTATTTATAGTATCACGCATTATTTAGAATGTCAATATATCATTGTGAATGTGGATAATAGCATTTTTGCGTTGCCTATCCCCCCACGTTAAATGACCCTTTATGCCCACATCCGTTTAATTATGGCTACAATTCAGTCGAAAAACAAAGTAAGACCATTACCCACACTTTTTTAGGTCTAAAAGGTTGCAAAAAAGTACAAAACAATCTATAATAGTTGAAGGGTTTAGAAGTATCATTTTAGTAACAGTATGGTGGAGGTTAAACATGATCACAACACTCGGCGAACTTTTAATAGACTACACCGGCTCGGGTCTTTCCGAAGCAGGTATGCAACTTTTTGAACAAAACCCAGGTGGAGCGGTCGCAAATGTGGCAGTTGCTGTCAGCAAACTTGGATACCCGTCCGCGTTTATTGGCAAGGTCGGTGCTGACATGCAGGGCGACTTTTTACGGCAGACGCTTTGTGATGCCGGTGTTGATGTCAGCGGACTTGTTTCCGACGCGGACTTTTTCACAACACTCGCGTTTGTGGCGCTGTCGCCTTCCGGTGAGCGCAGTTTCGCCTTTGCAAGAAAACCGGGCGCGGACACGGCACTGAGTATCGAGGACATCGACCTTTCGCTGATAAAACGCGCAAAGATGCTGTGTGTAGGTTCGCTGTCACTTACGGCAGAGCCGTCGCGCAGTGCGACAAACTTTGCCGTTAAAACCGCAGGGGAAGAGGGCGTTTTGGTGGCATACGACCCCAATTATCGCGCTTCGCTCTGGAGTGACGAGCAGACAGCAAAACAGCAGATGCGCTCGCTCATACCATATGTGGATATCATGAAGATTTCCGACGAAGAGACATCACTACTGTGTGACGTCGACGCGCCGGAGAAGGCGGCACAGCACCTGCTTGACCGCGGTGTCAAGATTGTCACGGTGACATTGGGCAAAAAGGGCGCACTTATCGCCTCCAAAAACGGTATGAATGTTGTTGAGGGCATCGACCTGCCTGCAAAGGACACTACAGGTGCTGGTGATTCGTTCTGGGGTGCATTTTTGTACCGCATCATCAATAGTGGCAAACCGCTCTGTGACTTAACAGCCGAGGAACTGAATGAGTTTGCGCGTTTTGCCAATTCTGCGGCTACTATTTGTGTGCAACAAAGAGGTGCAATGCCGGCAATGCCCACACTCGAAGCTGTAAAAGAGATGATGGGTAAATATTACCTTTAACAAGCCGGTCACAATAAAGTTTAAATTCTACAATTTTGTTTCATTTTGGATTACTACCCTCGCCTTTGGCGGGGGTAGTAATCCAAAACACAGCAGATTTTCCCACAAATTCGACAACGAGGGCTGAAAAATGAAAGCGGTAAACGTTCAAAATATATCCACCAGCTGTCTTGTTTGCGGCGACAGCAACGAGGCGAGTTTAAACGGCTTGTTTTTTGAGATGGAGGACGGTAGTCTGTGCTGTGTTGCGACGGCACAAGATCACCACCAAAGTTACACGGGGCGCGTGCACGGTGGTGTTGTTGCCGCTCTGCTTGACGAGACGATAGGTCGCGCCATTCAGATAGTCGAGCCGGACACATTTGCGGTAACGGCTGAGCTTTCGGTGCGCTTTAAAAAACCGACACCTTTAAACGAGACACTTTATATTGTAGGGCGTGTGACCGAGAACAAGCGCCGACTTTTTTCCGGCGATGGTGAAATTGTAACGGCAAGTGGCGAGGTTATCGCCACGGCAAGTGGTAGGTTTGTAAAGCAATCGCTTGACGACATTTGTGGTGACGGAAACTTTAATCCGGCAGACTGGAAACGTCCGCAAAATGTAGAACTCCCCGACCTGCCGATACAAAGCAGGCGCTGATGCACTTACGACTAATATTAAAGGTGAAAGGTTGGGAAATTTAAATATGACGCGTCGGGTGACACTTTTACCTTTCAATATATGGGCAAGGTTAGATTGGAGAAAGAAGCAGTGCTTACAAAACCAATAACCGAGGAACAACTACAGCAGTGGCGGAAAATTTACGAAGAACATAAGAATGTGTTGCAACCGAACCGTCGCACGGGAGCGGAGTTGCTCCACTATCTGCGTGACAGATACGTTTTAACCCCGATAGAGAGCGCGGAGGCTTTGCGATGCATCTCGGATAATGTGATGCACAATGAGTACCATGCGGAAAAGTTGCCTGCCGGTGCATTACCACATTCGGTGGCTTTTTACCTCAAAAACGAGGGTGCCGGAAAAAGGTTTTACAGCACACAAAACAAAGATGATGTTGAGGTGTGGGGCGGTGACATAACACGGATATTTGTGGGGGTTGACCTTGCCAGCGGATTTTACCTTGTCGAGGGGAGCACGCTACTGTGGGATGAACTCTGTGCTTTTCAAGGTCTGGATGAACGGGACTTGCAAAATTTCGCTGTGGTTGCCATGTATGTCGAAAGTGTCGAGCGTATAAAGTTGCTCAAATATATATAATGAGTTGTAAAAGGGATTGACCAACTGCATAAATAGCTGATATGTTTTAAAGCGTTATCCCCCGCCGGCGGCGGGGGATAACGCTTTAAAATTAAGAATTGCTAATGCGACAGAGTTTGTTATTAATATTTATCCAAGCCGTCGTCAAACGGTGCACCGGATGATGCGGCTGGTGCTTTAGCTTTCGGTTTGGGAGTAGGTGCCGGTTTTGGAGAAGACTTAGCAGGTGCCGGTGCTGTGTAGCCTATATCGCCTGCGGCCTCGGCGGCAAGCGCGGCGTAATCTATCTCCGCTGATTTTGCAGCCGGTTTAGCACCGCCTACAGCGCCGAGTTTCTCTTCGCTTAACTTAAACTTGCTTACGAGATCGCTCAGCATGTTCGCTTGGTCGGACAGCTCCTGACTTGCGGCGGCGCTCTGCTCACTGGTAGCGGAGTTGGTCTGTACCACAGCGGATATCTGATCAAGACCGATTGTGACCTGCTCCATCGCTGAGGCCTGCTCGTTGGAAGCGTGGGTTATCTCGGCAATTAGCGATGAGGTGTTTTGTGCTGTCTCCACAACCTTAAACAAGTCGTCGGCGGTGTGTTGTGTCAGGGTGACGGCGCCGTTTATTGAGCTTATAGAATTTTCGATAAGGCTGGTTGTATCCTTTGCAGCGGTCGCGGATTTACCTGCAAGGTTGCGTACTTCGTCGGCAACCACAGCAAAACCTTTGCCTGCCGCACCTGCTCTTGCGGCCTCGACGGCGGCGTTGAGCGCCAGTATGTTTGTTTGGAAAGCGATGTCGTCAATCGTCTTGATGATTTTGCGAATCTCTTTTGACTTATCATCGATATCGTTCATCGACTGCATGAGCAGTTGCATCTGGTCATTACTCGTAGTGATTGCCTCGCTTGTGAGGTTAGAGTACTCGCTCGCCTTGTCAGAACTCTTAGCATTATCCATTGTCTTGCCGGAAATTTCCGTAATAGTGGAGGACAATTCCTGCACCGAGCTTGCCTGATACGTCGCGCCCTGTGCCAAGCTTTGAGCACCAAGCGAGACCTGTCCTGAGCTGTTTGAAACCTGCTGTGCAGCTTTGTTTACATCGAGTAATGTGCTGTTCATCTTAGCTATAAAAGCATGTATTGCAGTGGGTAAAGCCGAAAACTCACCGACATAAATATCTTTGCACCTTGCTGTGAAGTTGCCGTTTGAAAGTTCGCTGTACACGTCTGTCATATCACCTATCATTGCATTTATAGATGTAAGCAATGACTTTATGTTTTTGGCAAGCGATCCGATTTCATCGTTTGCATCGATCTCAAGACCGCTCATATCAAACGTGCCGCTTGCAATAGCCTCAACCGAACGCTCTATGGAGCGTATGTTTTTGGTGAAATAGTTGGAAAGGATGATGCACAGCACAACGGCGATGATTAAACCGACTATGCCGATAACTATCAGCGCTATACGTGTGGAGTTTGTGTAGGTTTGAAGTGACGCAAGCTCTGCTGATTGGATTTCTCCCATTCGGGTGGTCATCTGTGTTAATTTATCGCTTATGCCGCTGATTGCCGGCATATACTCATTGACATACATATCCAAAGCGCTGTCCTGATCACCTGAGAGCGCGAGATTAGTAATGTTTTCCATCAATGTAGCCGTCGAGCTGTACATACTTGACAGCTCGTCGTTTAAGGATTTTACATCCTGCTCAAGCGGCAACGTACTCAGTGTTTTTATGTCTGCTTGAAGAGTCGTGCCGGAGTGTGTCAACTCCTCCAAAAACGGTTTAACATCACCGCCGTCCGCCATCAATAAAATATCCGCCATGTCCTTTGAATACATTTCGAGGTAGTAGTTCATATTACTTATAATATCAGCGGCCTCTTGTGTGACATCCTGATAATGATTTTGTCTGTCCTGAATTTCGATGGTACTGGTTATTGAAGAATAACTGCTGAACACCAACACTAAAATGATGGAGCCGAGACTGAGAGCTAACTTCGCTGTCAGCTTGAGATTTTTCATAAATTCCCCCCAAGGTTATTTGTTTTAATTCTTCTTACAACTATTTTACCATTAAAATAGGGCAAATGGAAGTGTTTTATTGCTTTTTGGTAAAAAAATTGTTAAATTTTTGCGTGTAGGTTGACTATACCGGCTATTAGACCTATAATTTGTAGATAGTCCTTTGCCGATAAACAATTTATGGTGTATTGATATGTTGAAAATATTTAGGTATTTTACAAAGCGGGAGTGGACGTTTGTATTTGTCTGCGTGGTGCTCATTGTCTTTCAGGTCTACATCGACCTTTTACTGCCCGATTACATGAGCAGAGTGACAACTCTGACACAGACACCCACAAGTCAGCCGTCCGAAATATTGACAGCCGGTGTGACCATGCTGTTTTTGGCACTGCTCAGCCTCGGTTCGGCGACCTGTGTAGGTTTTTTGGGCGCAAAGGTTGCCGCCTCACTCGCTATGGTGTTGCGAGGCGAGGTGTTTGATAAAACAATGTCGTTTTCGTTACAGGAGATGTCGGGCTTTTCCACGGCAAGCCTTATAACACGCTGCACAAACGATATAACACAGATACAGATGATTGTGGCAATCGGTCTGCAAGCGCTTATTAAAGCACCGCTTGTCGCAGGTTGGGCGCTTTACAAAATAGCCGGCAAAAACATTCAATTTACCCTTGTTACAGCAGTGTTTGTCGTTATAATTGCGGTGCTTTTTGCTGTTATAATCACACTTGTTTTGCCGCGCTCTAAAAAAATACAGGCGATGACCGATACACTAAACGGCGTGACACGTGAACATTTAACGGGTCTTGCGGTGATAAGGGCATTTAATAGCGAGCAATACCAAAGAACGCGCTTTAAAAAGGCGAATACACAGCTTGTGCACACCAACCTGTTTGTTAATCGCATGACAGCGTTAATTGCCCCGTTTATAACAACGGCAATGTCAGGGTTGACCCTTGCAATTTACACATTGGGCGCTGTTATTATCAACGAAACGGCGGTAGAAGAAAGGCTTATGTTGTTTTCCGACATGGTGGTTTTTACCTCCTACGCAATGCAGATTATATTTGCGTTTATGTTAATCACTATTGTATTTATCATGCTTCCGCGTGCGTTTGTATCAGCCGGCAGGGTAATGGAGGTGCTTGAAACAAAGGTTACCGTTACCGACGGTTATGCCACAAAGCTGCATGAGGGTGCTATCCAATTTGAAAAGGTAAGCTTTACCTATCCGGGCGCTAAGGAATCGGTGCTGAAAGACATTAGTTTCAGCGTACCCTCCGGCGACACCGTTGCAATAATCGGCTCTACCGGTAGTGGCAAGACGACGCTTGTCAACCTCATCACACGGCTGTATGATGCCACAAATGGCAGTGTTTCGGTTGGCGGCACCGATGTAAAAAGCTATGACACGCAATCATTGAGGACGCTTATTGGTTATGTGACGCAAAAGGCTACCATCTTTTCCGGCACGGTGCTGTCCAACGTCACCTACAGTGACAAAACCGGCACCGAGCCTGACATGCACATGGTGAATATGGCGTTGGACATTTCAAATGCAAGGGAGTTTGTCGACAGAATAGGTCTTAACGGAGTCATATCGCAGGGTGGTGCGAACATATCAGGCGGACAAAAACAGCGACTCTCCATCGCAAGAGCGGTGTATAAAAAACCCAAAATTTATATATTTGACGATTCCTTTTCGGCGCTGGATTACAAGACGGACAGGTCGGTGCGCTCGGCGCTTGCACGGCACACAAAGGGGGCGACAAAGTTAATCGTTGCACAGCGAATAGGCACAATAAAGGATGCCGACAACATACTTGTTATGGATAAAGGGCGCATTGTCGGCGAGGGAAAACACAGCGAGCTGCTAAAAAGCTGTGCAGTTTACAAAGAGATAGCGCTTTCACAACTTTCACAGGAGGAGCTTGACAATGGGTAGAGGTGCTATGGGTATGGGCCCCGGAGGGAGGCACGCAGGCGGAATGGTGAATGACGAAAAGGCTGCAAACTTTGGCCAAAGCATGAAAAAGCTTGTGCATTATGGGCGCAACTTTATGCCGGCGCTTATAGTGGCACTGGTTTTGGCCACTGCCGCAACACTGGTGTCGCTTGTTGGTCCCGGCCAGATTGAGCGAATAACCGACCTTATCCTTGATGGTATGAAAACGCAGGTGGACGTCGGGGCGGTTCTGGAGATAGCGGTGCTGTTGATAGTGATATATTCCGCTAGCCTTGTAATTCAGTACGCACAGAGCTTTATCATGTCAACGGTCGCACAGCGGCTGACATTGCGACTGCGCAACGATATGGCGGCTAAAATTGATAAACTACCGTTTTCCTACTTTGACCGCCTGACGCACGGCGACACACTGAGTCGCGTTATAAACGATGTTGACCTTATAGGCACAAGCCTCAACCAGAGCTTATCCTCGGTGCTGACCGGCGCGCTCATGATTGTCGGTTGCCTGGTTATGATGCTTGTCACTAATGTCGTCATGACCGTTGCAGGGGTGCTTGCGTCGCTGACGGGTGTCATATTTATGGCACTGATTGTGCGCCGCTCTCAAAAGTACTTTAAGGCGCAACAGGACAATATAGGTGCCGTCAATGCTCATATAGAAGAAAACTTTTCCGGGCACACTGTCTTAAAGGCGTATTGCGGTGAAACAAGCGCACAGAGCACATTTAAAAAAATAAATTGCGAACTGTACGAGAGCGCATGGAGGTCTCAGTTTTTATCGGGGCTTATGATGCCGGTAATGACCTTTGTCGGCAACCTATCCTATGTTGTTGTGTGTATCGTCGGTGCGGTGCTTGCCTTGCAGGGATACATTTCCTTTGGCGTTGTCGTCGCCTTTATTCTTTATATAAGGATGTTTTCACAACCGCTGGCTACGATGGCACAGGCAGTTACCGTGTTGCAGTCCACCGCCGCCGCCGCAGAGAGGGTGTTCGAGCTGTTGGATGAGCCGGATATGCCGGACGAAACGCACAAGAACAAAAGTCTTAAAAATGCAAAAGGGGATATCACCTTTAAAAACGTGCACTTTGGTTACAAAGCCGACAAAATAATTATCAACGACTTTTCGCGCGACATCAAAGCGGGACAAAAGGTGGCTATCGTCGGGCCGACAGGTGCCGGCAAGACAACGCTTGTCAACCTACTCATGCGGTTTTACGAGCTTAACAGCGGCAGTATCGAGATAGACGGAATACCGACAACACAGCTCACGCGAGAGAACGTCCATGAGCTTTTTGGTATGGTGTTGCAGGACACATGGCTTTTCGGGGGCACAATACACGACAATATCGCCTACAATAACACCGGCATCGACCGCGACAGCGTTGAGCGCGCCGCAAAGGCGGTCGGCATTGACGAGTATATTAACACACTGCCGGACGGTTATGACACCGTGCTGGACGAAAATACAACCCTGTCACAGGGTCAGCGCCAGCTTGTAAATATTGCACGCGCAATGGTGGATAATGCCGATATGCTCATACTGGACGAGGCGACAAGTTCGGTGGACACCCGTACCGAACTGCTCATTCAACAGGCGATGGACAAACTGTCGGCAGGCAAGACAAGCTTCATCATCGCCCACCGCCTATCCACCATCAAAAACGCCGATGTCATATTGGTGATGAAAGACGGCGATGTCATCGAGAGCGGAAGCCATACGGAGCTGATCAGCCAAAAAGGGTTTTATGCACAACTGTATAACAGCCAGTTTGAGGATGCGGCATAGATTAAAGGTCTGTTGTGTTTAGTGAACTTTTAAGGAGGTGCAAAAATGAGGGTAGTGGTTGTAGGCGGAAGCGGCAACATTAGCGTATCTATAGTGGAGGGATTAATAGCGGCAGGTCATGAGGTTATCTGTTTTAACAGGGGCATAACAAACGCCGAACCTCTGCCGCCACAGGTGCGCTTTGTACATGGTGATCGCAACGATGAACAGGCTTTTATAGAAAATATGCAAAACCTTGCGCCGGATGCCGCCATTGACATGGTGTGCTTTAACGCACAGCAGGCGCAGTGCAGTGTTAAAGCTTTTAGTGGTGTTAAGAGTTTTGTGTTCTGCTCGACAGTATGTGTGTATGGCGTTACATTTGACACATTGCCGCTGGGTGAGGATGCACCGCTACACCCGTCCACACCTTACGGAAAGGATAAAAAAGCGGCGGAAGATGTTTTTATGCAGGCGCATAAAGAGTATGGTTTTCCTGTGACGATAATGCGACCGGCCGTTTCATATGGCAACCAAAACGGCCTTGTGGGTGCCGCTTGTGATACCAACCTGTGGGTGAGTAGAATTTTAAATAACATGCCGATAGCGGTGTGCGGAAACGGCAATAATCTGCATCAATTTATGCATGTGCGAGATGTTGCAAAGGTGTTTGTAAGTGCTGTCAGCCTTAAAAAAGCGGTAGGTCAAACATACAATGTAGTGACTAAAACTGCCGATGACTGGAACAAATATTATAAAACCGGAATGAATGTTTTGGGGAGGCAGGTGCCTGTAGTCGGAATACCGCGCGACCTTATCGATGCGCTGGGTGCAGAGCATTTCGGTTTGGCATATGACATTTTTGGGCACAACTGCTATTATGGGTCGGAAAAGCTGTACCGAGACTTTGCGGATTTTAAACCGACAATTTCGCTGCATGACGGCATGTCCGAGGTTATAGAGTTTTGCAAGCAAAGCGGTACACTGCCACCTGTTGACACGGGCAGTGTGCATGATAGGACAATAAATGCCTTGCTCAAATTAAGGGGAGGGGTATAACGGGTAGGCACAAAAACCGACACATTTGAGCAGGCGGAATTTCTATCAGGCAACACTATCTGAGTAAATTGACTGTAATGGTCAAAACTTCACCAAAAAAACCGCATTTCCCTATTGCATTTTTTTAAAACATATGTTAAAATTACTAATGCTGAATTTATATAAAAATCACAAGGAGCTTTTATTAATGCCTAACATTAAATCCCAAAAGGATCGCGTAATCCAAACTAAAAAAGAAACCGCACGCAACAAATCTGTTAAATCCAACCTGCGCTCGACACTCAAAAAGACCAACGCCGCTCTTGAAAAAGGCGATAAGGCAGATGTATCCTTTGCTGTTGCAACAATAGACAAAGCCGCCTCAAAAGGCGTAATGCACAAAAAGACCGCTGCAAGACGTGTATCTCAGATAATGAGAAAGGCAAACGCAGTAGCCGCAAAATAGTATAATAGTTAAAAACATTTAAAACAACGCCGTCTGCCATGCAGATAACGGCGTTGTTTGGGTTGTTTTACACGTTTTTACGTTTTAGACACTTAAAAGGTAAAAAGTGATTCAAAAAATTTTGAGTATGCCGATGAAAATGTTATGCTTTCCACCGCGGCAGAAGTGACGACATCGTAGCGCCCCACCTCACTTTCGCCGGAATAAAGTGTGATTGCTCCAACTGCGGTGCCCTCGACCACGGGGGCGGGGATTGCCTCGACAAGCGTAAGTTTTGCCGTAAGTTCACGTTGTTGATTTTTTTGCAATAGCAGACTTTGGGGCAGTGTGTAGGTTATTGGCACAGCCTGTTGCTGACCCTGTGTCACAGGCACTTCGCCCGGGAAATTAAAGGTGTTGGGCATAACCGCTGTTTGGTAGTTTGCAAAACCGAAGTCCAAAAGTGTGCGCGATGAATCAAACCTGTCATCGCTGTTCGAAGCACCGAGCACAACGCTTATGAGTGTAAGCCCGTCACGCGTGGCGGTTGCCGCGAGGCATATTCCTGCGCCGCTGGTTGTGCCGGTTTTAAGACCGGTTATACCCGCGTAATTTTTCACCAGCTTATTGGTGTTGACAAGCATTGTTTGCCCGTTGCGCAGGCTGTCTGTCCAAATTGTGGTGTATTTTAAAAGTTCTTCGTGCTTTAGTATCTCTTGTGACATCAGCGCGACATCGTAAGCGGTGGACAGATGCCCCTCTGCATCCAGTCCATACGAGTTCACAAAGTTTGTGTTAACCATGCCCAGCTGTTGTGCGCGGCGGTTCATCATCTCGACGAACACCGGCTCACTGCCTGCCACGTGTTCAGCCAGAGCCACCGCGGCGTCATTTGCGCTTGCCACACACACCGCGCGTAACATCTCGTCGACGGTGAAGCTCTCCGACGGATCAAGCCATATTTGACTGCCGCCCATGTTTGCCGCGTGCTGTGATACGCTCACAAGGTCGGTCAGCGCTATGTTGCCGGCATCTATTTCCTCAAAAACAAGTAGCATCGTCATAATTTTCGTTATCGACGCTATCGGAACAACCGCGTCCTCGTTCTGACGGTAGAGCACGTCACCGGTATCAGCTGCCACCAATATCGCCGACCTCACAGGCAGGTTGAGGCTCACGTTGCTGTCAACCGACACCCCTACAGGTATGCTGTCGGCAAATTCCGGCGGCAACTCATCCTTGCCGGGTGCTATCTCAAATGCGTATGGGTTTTGTGACGGCGATGTTGTATCGGGGTTAGCACTGTATAAAGATGAATCCGCAACTGCTGTGCCTGACTGTGTCTCACCTGTTGGTGCAGGTACGTCACCCTCGCCGGCGTTTGGAACATCGGTGTCGGGCGCTGTAGCATCGGTTGTCGGTGTCGTCACAGACGGTGCGACACTGTCGACGGGTGGCGAAGTCGAAGCCACCGGCATCACCTCAACTCCGGCGGCAAAAACACGATAGAATGCGACGAACACAAGCAACAAACACAATAGCACCACTGATATCCTTACTATTTTCATATAGCCCCCGCTAAAAAATACACTACAGGAAATTTTATGATGCAAAATCCGAAAATATACTTCATCACGCTCGGTTGTAAGGTAAACAGTCGAGAAACGGATGGTCTGCGCGCACTTTTTTTACAAAATGGCTTTGACATTGCACAAACCTTAACCGAGGCGGACATCGTATACGTTAACTCTTGTACGGTCACGGCGGACGGTGCGGCTAAGTCGCGCAGTGCTGTACGCCGCGCAAAGCGTACCGTGCCAAACGCAACCGTAATACTGGGCGGCTGTTTACCTCAAACGGATGACACGCAAAGCTACGGTGCTGACATCGTTGTCGGCAACACAAAGCGCGCTGACATACTGCCGATACTACACCGTTACATGCGCGATAAAATAAGCGTAAAAAATATCTCGCCACACAGCAGTGACGAGAGTTTTGAGTTGTTACCTGTTGACGGCGATGAGCATACAAGGGCATTTTTAAAGGTTCAGGACGGGTGCCCTCGGAGTTGTAACTACTGCATCGTGACAAGAGCACGCGGCGATTCGCGCTCCATGCCTGCTGACGTGGTGCTGAGTGCGGCGCGGCAACTTGTAAGTCGCGGCCATAAAGAAATCGTGCTGTGCGGCATAAACCTTGCCTACTATGAAAGTAACGGTGTCGACATCGCACAGCTGTGCCTGCTACTTGAAAAAATACCCGAACTTGCGCGGTTACGGTTGGGGTCGCTAGAGCCGGACCGCTTAACGCCCGATCGCATAAAGCGTCTGGCTGAATGTTCAAAGCTTGCGCCGCACTTTCACATCTCGTTGCAGAGCGGCTGTGACAGTGTGCTGTCACGTATGGGTCGGTATTACGACACCTCAGAATACCTGAGCATTTTGAAAGCACTGCGCTCGGCTTTTACACAACCATCCTTTACCACCGATATCATGGTGGGTTTTCCCGGCGAGACACAGCAAGAGTTTTTGCAAACGGTTCAGTTTGTGCAAAAAGCCGGTTTTTTAAACGCACACATATTCAGATACTCAAAACGACCCGGCACAGTGGCGGCGGACATGCCAAACCAGATAAGCGAAACGGAAAAAAAGCAACGTGCAGCGACACTGTTGTCAGCGGTGCAAGCAAACGGCGATGCCGTGAAAAAACACCTGCTGTCACTCCCCGACATGTTTCTTGCCGAGACAAAACGTGCCGATGGTAGCTTTGAGGGCACCACCGGCAGGTATGTTCACATCGTTGCAACCGGCAGTGATATGCAAAAGGGCGGCTTGTATCCGCTGGATGAGCTTACAATACTTGATGGTCGGTTAACTTGAAAACACGTCCTGTCGGCATTTATTCCGACTGACAGGACGTGTTGAAAAAGTCGACTTTGCAAAAGGTTTTGGCAAAGTTAACAATAAGGTGAACGGTTAAAGGTGCACCTCTAATCAAGCTCTATGTATATGGGTTTTGTCATGCGCTTATAAACTAGACCCATTGTAACGGCAAATGCAGAAACGAATATGCCAAAAGCTAAAATAAGTTTCATGATAACCTCCAATATTATAGTTGATTAATTTTTTCTGTGTACATATCACATCGTAGGTAGATACACAGAAATATTGCCTGTTTTGCGTTATGATTAATAATTCACAATTAAAAGATCGCCGTAGTCCTGTGACAGGTGTGGGGGATCGGCGTTTTTAAAGGCACTGCCTATGCCGTTTGAGTGGTCGGTGTAGACAAAAAAGTTTGCAAGCAGTAACTCACCCGGTTTTGCCGTGATATCGACAGCTTTGAGCACACCAGCTGAAAGTGTAAATTCCGCCCCCCAAAAATAGCCCTGATTGTCATCGCCGGATATCGGCTCAAATATGACTTTAACGTCCTCTTTGCGCTCTGTACCGTTTGAGATGACGGCGGTGCACTCATCAGCAAAAAAGTCAATAAAAAGTGACGGCAGGTCGGCACCGTGTGCAAGCTTTATCGCAAAGTGGCTGGACGGGGTGCGTTCAAACACCTTAAAACTTACGCAAAGGCCACCTTTTATACAGTATATTCTGACATAGCTGTATATGGGAACAATATCCCCACTAAAGTGAGTGATTTTTGTTGCACATACAGTATCTGCCTCCAGAGGAGTTCCACTTGTTGTTATCAAAACCGCCATATGTTCTCCTCGCTATCGTAACGCGAATTTATAACCTATTTGTTTCAGTTTGGTCATTTTCCTCAGGTTGTAAACGATGAATATTTTATCATATTATAACATACAATTATAGGGTGCGCAAGCGATTGTGTAAACCAAATATTCAAAAAAATTTCGTTATCGATAAATAAACCTTGACAACGGGGCTTTTATCTGATAATATATAGCGTAGGTTACAGGTTATAACGGTGCTGTAGCCAAGTGGTAAGGCAAAGGTCTGCAACACCTTCACTCGGCGGTTCAAATCCGCCCAGCACCTCCATCTTGTGTATACAAAAAGTGTACCCTAAAAAATAACGCTATATCAATGTTTTTTGGCTCTCGATTTAATCGGGAGTCTTTTTTGTTTTGTATACCCTACCTGATAAACGATATAAGCTTAAAATGAGCTATTTTTTGATTGTTTTTAAGCTTGGTGTTTATATACATTATGTATGGACAAATACTGCAAAATAAAAATCATTCTTTCAGCACAGTAATTTCACCGTTATGTAATATGTCAAAAATAGCCCCATCTAATACAAAATCTTTGTGTGGATATCGTATGGCTATCTGCCGAGATTTTTGATATTGTTGTGTCACAAAAACAAAACTAAAATTAATAAAGAAAGTAGAGGAAAGCAAATGATATTTCACATAAAAAACTATATGGGGAGAAACTTTTAGAGTATATAAAGAATTCGGTCAGAGCCACAACACCACAAAATAATTAATTAAAAAAATCACTCAACGAAAGGAGGGAG
>CAYJFU010000038.1:0-4010 GCA_964369445.1 uncultured Oscillospiraceae bacterium
GTTCCGTTAGTCTGTATGCAGTTGTGCACACCAATGTTGTTGACGTTCACCTTCTTTTGTAACGCTATTACATGACGAAAAAAATCAAGGCCGCGCAACGTAGGTTCGCCGCCTTGAAAGGAAAATGTACAACTTTTTTGAGCAAGATCAAAACCTGCTCGGATAAGATGCTCCATCGTCTCGTCGGTTATCATGCCCTCAAAATAACGCTCGCGACTGCTTGCTACATCGTGGTAAAAGCAGTACTCGCAGCTCATATTACATGCCGAGGAGGCGGGTTTAATTAAAATATTGACCGACTGCATCATCTGTTTTTTATCATCATGGATTTTAGCATGTTATAACCGTTGGCAGGGTCACTTTTTAAATCCTCTATTCTGTTCCAGATAAAGGGTTTGTCCTCGACATAAAGGCTATCATATGTAAGATCGCGTATAACTGCCGGCGGTGTCACCTCGCGTGGGGGGCGTATGTCGGCAGGCCAATTTAGTGTACCGTCAGGGGACAGGGGAGCGGCGCTGAAACACTCAAATATCAACGTTGCCGCTTCGCCGTAGCAATAGCTCTCAAACTTTATGGCACCGTCGCGGTAAAATATCATCCTGTCACGCGACGATATGTGACAGCGCTCTCTTTCATATATGCAAGCTATGTGGTTTTTTTTGTACTGTATCTGCATGTCAACTGGCATTACATCTGTCCTCCTTCAATACTCAGTGCGTATGGCACATTGTCGGCACTTCCGTTAAAAGTCACCCTTACAAATTCTCCCTCAAGTGAATCATCGGGCAAGCTGATTTCGGTGTTTTCGTCCATAGAAAATGAGTACACCTTGCCGTCGTCACATCTTAACACGACACTGTATACCGCAACCGATTCCACATGACCGGTCAGGTGAGCAGTTTGCGTTTCAGCGGCCACAGAAGGTGAATTCATCTCTTTTTCGGTGTAGGTAGTATCTGTTTGAACTACGCCCGTTTGACATGATGTGGTCAGCATCAGCATGTATATGGCTGACAGAAATACGGCAGTTTTTGATAGCATAAATTATAGTCCGAATTTTACGTTACTGCTATTTTACAACTTAATAGTATTATTTTCAATGTCTTTCACACAACCCTCAAATATTATTCATATTTTTTTTGGTTTATTAAGGTAATTATAGTGTCATCATCAACAATTTTAAGAAATATGCTCGGTTGGATATGTCGCATTTGTTCAAATTAAAGGCACCTTACACAAAGATAGGATGTGTTTTGGATTACCTCCCTCAACGGTGCCAGGGGAAGTAATCCAAAACTAAATATTAATTATACAATTTAACTTTAGTGCAACAACGCTTTCTATGCGTCGATAGTGGAAACTTTCAGCGTAATGCTCTCCAGAACGTTTAGCAGCACATTGACCGTTTCAAGTGACGTGAAGATAGCCACACTGTTTTCAACAGCGGCACGGCGAATTTTGTAGCCGTCATTTACGGAGTTACGGTCATCGACATGCGAGTGTGTGTTTATGACGTAGGTCACAAAGCCCTGCGCGATGTTCTGTGCAATTTCGTCCGAGCCCTGTGAGAACTTTTTGCGAACGCGCGTTTTGATGCCGTGGTTTTTAAGCACTTCAGCGGTGCCACAGGTGCCCTCAATGTTAAATCCGAGGTCGTAAAAACGCTTGATAAGCGGAACAGCCGCTTCCTTGTCCCTGTCAGCTACGGTGGCAAAGACGGTGCCGTAGTTTTGAACCTTTGTGCCTGCCGCCTGTAAAGCTTTGTAAAGCGCAACATTTATATTGCTGTCATAGCCTATAGCTTCACCTGTGGATTTCATCTCGGGGGAGAGCACGGCATCCAGCTCATGAATCTTTGCAAAGGAGAATGTCGGTGCTTTGACATACCAGCGCTTGCTTTTAGCGGCAACACAGGTGCTGTAACCCTGCTCCTTTAATGATTGTCCCAACATGACCCTTGTGGCGATGCCGGCGACAGGTATGTTTGTTGCCTTTGAGATAAACGGTACCGTCCTGGAAGAGCGCGGGTTGACCTCGATAATGTAAACATCCTCGTGCTCGTCGACGATAAACTGAATGTTATAAAGTCCGACAATGCCAAGTCCAAGCCCCAATTTTACGGTATATTCCTCTATTGCTTTTTCGATTTTATCGTTTACGGTGAAGGTCGGGTAGACACTCATTGAGTCGCCGGAGTGAACACCGGTCTCCTCAACGTGCTCCATTATGCCGGGGATAAGTACATCAGTGCCGTCGCACACAGCATCAACCTCCAGTTCCTTGCCGGCGATGTAACGGTCGACAAGTACGGGCTGGTCGGTGTTGACCTCAACAGCGGTCAACAGATAGCGCTTTAATTCCTCTTCACTGTGGCACAACTGCATTGCACGACCACCGAGCACATAAGATGGGCGCACAAGCACCGGATAGCCAATGTCGGCGGCGACCTTCACACCGTCCTCGATGGTGGTTACTGCTTTGCCCAGCGGTTGCGGTATGTTGAGCGAACGCATTATGTGCTCAAAGCTGTCACGGTTTTCCGCGAGCTCTATCGACTTTGTGCCTGTACCTATAATATTGATGCCGTGTGCAGTCAGCCCGTCGGCGAGGTTTATAGCTGTCTGTCCGCCAAGTGTTACGATAACACCCTTTGGCTTTTCAAGAGCTATAATGTTCATCACATCCTCAACGGTGGGCGGCTCAAAGTAGAGCTTATCCGCAGTTGTGTAATCGGTGGAGACAGTCTCGGGGTTGTTGTTGATGATAATTGCCTCGTAGCCACATTCTTTTATCGCCCACACAGCGTGCACAGTGGAGTAGTCAAATTCAACACCCTGACCGATCCTAATGGGGCCCGAGCCTATGACGAGTATTTTTTCCTTGTCCGTCACGACACTCTCGTTTTTGCCGCCGTACTCGGTGTAAAAATAGGGAACATATTCCTGTTGGTGCTTGCAGTTGTCGACGATGCGGTATGCCGGAAGTACACCCATGTCGCGGCGCAGGCAGAATATTTCCTGCTCGGTTTTGTCGGTGCACTGCGCTATAAACTCATCACCGATGCCCATGCGCTTAGCTTTAAGCATCAGCTCAGCATCGAGGGTGTTCTCGCACAGAACTTTTTCAAAATCAGTAACGTTTTTAAGAACCTGTACAAACTGCGGCATAATGGCGGTTGCGGTTGCAATTTCCTCGACTGTAACGTCTTTTCGCAGTGCCTCACACAGCGCGAAAATCCTGTCGTCGGTCGGTGTGGTGATGTAGGTCACAAGTTCCTCGGCGGACATGGCGGTAAACTTTGCCTTTTGCGGGTGACCGGCACCGGCCTCAAGACCTCTGACGGATTTCAAGAGAATTTCCTCAAGGCTTTGACCAATACTCATGACCTCGCCGGTCGCTTTCATCTGTGTCGAAAGGTGGTTGGAGGCACTGCCAAACTTGTCAAACGGGAAACGAGCCATTTTCGCAACAATGTAGTCGATGGCAGGGGGAATAGCCGCACTGATACCGCTTATGTTTATCTCGTCAAGGGTGAGACCGACGGCGATTTTTGCCGTCACACGTGCGATGGGGTAAGCGGTGGCTTTTGACGCAAGCGCCGAGGAGCGCGAAACGCGTGGGTTGACCTCGATAAGGAAGTACTCACAGGTGCCGGGTTTCAGCGCAAACTGTATGTTACAGCCGCCCTCGATTTTGAGTGCTCTTATTATTTTGAGCGCCGAGGTTTTAAGGGTGGCGAACTGCTCTTCTTGCAGCGTCTGGCAGGGCGCAAACACTATCGAGTCGCCGGTGTGTATGCCCACAGGGTCAAAGTTTTCCATATCACATATTGATATAGCGTGGTCGGTTTTGTCACGCATGACCTCAAACTCTATCTCCTGATAGCCTTTGACGCTCTTTTCTACGAGCACCTGATTTACAGGGCTAAGTGACAAGCCGTGCTCCGCGAGCGTTAGCAATTCCTGCTCATCGTTTGCGAAACCGCCACCGGTGCCGCCAAGCGTAAA
>CAYJFU010000038.1:4020-15164 GCA_964369445.1 uncultured Oscillospiraceae bacterium
CGGTGGTGTTGGCGATGTCGCTTGCAATAACCGGCTCGCCGATATCTATACACAGTTGTTTAAACAGCTCCCTGTCCTCGGCCTGTGCAATGGATTTTATGGAAGTGCCAAGTATCTCGACACCGCACTCGTCCAGTATCTTTTTACGCGCAAGTTGCATAACCATGTTAAGACCGGTTTGACCGCCAAGACCCGGCACTATGGCATCGGGGCGCTCCATACGTATAATTTTCGCGACATATTCAAGGGTGAGCGGCTCCATATACACCTTGTCCGCCATGTTGGTATCGGTCATAATGGTTGCCGGATTTGAGTTGATAAGCACAACCTTGTAACCCTCTTCACGCAGTGCAATGCAAGCCTGTGTGCCGGCATAGTCAAACTCCGCCGCCTGTCCGATTACTATAGGACCCGAGCCTATCACCATGATTTTTTTAATGTCTGTTCTTCTTGGCATGTTTTCCTCCTGATGTTCACCCTTGTTTAAGCTTAAAAAAAATCAACGTCTAAAAAAACGTTGATTTTTAAAATAAAATAATAAATAGGGGTCGTGAAATGACTTTGGAGATATAAATATTCCTATACATTTTAATGTCATTTTTTCCTGCACCTCTAAATCATTTTTAACATTCTATCACAGGTGTCGGCAAAAGTCAACATTTTTTTACATTGTAGTGTCGTGAATAGTGGTATTAGCATATTTGCATCTATTCTTTTGCATTTAGTATTGTTTTATATGTGGAGATCATTGTCACCCTAAACAAAAATCTGATGTGTTTTGGAGCACTATCCCAAACTTTGGCGAGGGGAACACTCCAAAATAAAACCCAAATTGCGCCATTTTACCTTAAACAGTGATGATCGCCCCAATAATCACTAATTCAATCAATCTTTATTGCCGTAACTGCAAAACTCAATAAGGTTGCCGTCGGGGTCACGTAGATATATACTTTGCATTTCGCCGTTTGCACCGTTACGCGTCACAACTCCCAGTAGGATATCTAATCCCTTTTTTAACAGCTCCGCTTTGTATCGGTTTATGTCCCCTTCAATTTCAAAGCACAAATCTGCACTGCCGGGTTGAACATTTGATGCGTGTGGTGACAGCTCGCTTTTCAGATAGTGCACATTTATCTTGAAATCACCGGCGAAAAACTCGTGGCGGTTGCCTCTATCGTACACCAAAAACCCCAGCGCCTGATAAAACGGTATCAGCCGGTTAACATCCGAGGTAGTTATTACAAGATGGTCAATTTTCTTTATCATCGCTTACCTCCTGCTTGCGCTCTTGCTTTCCGCCTTTGCGCTTTTTGACACACTCCGTCAACAAAAACTCTATCTGCCCGTTGACGGAGCGAAAATCATCCTCTGCCCATGATGCTATCTCTGCATAGAGTTTTGCAGACAGGCGAAGCGGTATTTGCTTTTTTGCACCCTCTTTCATGTTTAATAAAGACTGCCGGAGTTGACGACAGGTTGGGTGTCTTTGTTGGCGCAAAGCACAACAAGCAGGTTTGAAACCATAGCCGCCTTGCGCTCCTCGTCGAGGTTGATGGAATCGTTGTTTTCAATGCGCTCAAGCGCCATCTCCACCATACCGACCGCACCGTCAACGATAAGTTTTTTGGCGCTGATAAGTGCTGATGCCTGTTGACGTTGCAACATCGCCGCGGCTATCTCTTGTGCGTAGGCAAGGTAGGTGATTTTGGTCTCAATTATCTCGATGCCGGCCTGTGCAACCTTCTGCTGTATTTCTGCCTTGATGCGTTCGGCCACAACCTCGCTGGAGCCACGCAGTGAGCCCTCGTCCGGCGTGCCGTCGCCTGTAGTGTCGATATCGCCGGTCACATCATAGGGGTAGATGCGCACGATGTTCCTCAGTGATGCGTCGCACTGTAATGACAAAAACTCCTTGTAATTGTCGACGACAAACACAGCCTTTGCCGTGTCGACAACACGCCAAATTACAGCAATTGATATCTCGACAGGTGTACCGAGTCGGTCATTTATCTTCTGCTTATTGTTGTTAAGCGTCATCTCTTTTAAGGATATTTTTTTGTTTAGAGAAAGCTCCACTCCTGCGTTTACATCCACCTTGAGCGCACCTGAGCTGAGTGAGGGTGTTTTTTCGCCAACGTCGCCGCTTTGGCGCAGTTTTGTAGCGGCCGCCGGATTGACGGTGCTGCAAAACGGATTGACAAAATACATGCCCGCGCCTTTTAGTGTGCCCACATAGTTGCCGAAAAGTGTAAGGACCATTGCCTCCTGTGGGTTCACCACCTTGATGCCCAAAAATATAATCCATCCGAGTGATAGGTACAGCAAAGATACGATAAACAGCGGCACACCGAACACGTACTGAAAGTTAATAGCGCCGAATATCAAGAGTCCTATAGCCACAATATAAGCCAGTATGGCAATTAATATAACCGGTAATCCTTCCGGTGCGTTTAATGTTTTCTCTTGCATAATGTAACCTCACGTGTATTCTTTGTGATATCATTATAATATCATTTTGTGCCAATGTCAAGCGTTGTTTTTTAAAAAAATTTATATTTAAGCAAGACTTTTTTTTAACAGTGTGTTATAATATAAATTACGTACAGTGATGATGTAATCACGCTTGAAATAGGAGAAATTTGTATTTTTTCTGCGATAAGGGGACAACTTGGCGGAACATAAACTCTGACGCCGCCCAAAGGGAGAAAAATCAAAAAAATTGCTCGTATTAGCCTTGTGATAACATTATTTGAATAGTAAATAAAATATACTTAATTGATATGATGAGAGGAGATTTTATGCCGGCAAAGACCACCAATTATCAATGCCCTGCCTGTACAGGTCCGTTGCACTTTGCCGCAGACAGCGGCAACCTTGAGTGTGAGTACTGTGCCAGCACATTTACAGTACAGCAGGTTGAAGAATTTTACGCCGAAAAGGAGGCAAAAGCAGCCGCTGCACACGCTGCAGAGCAGGCATCAAATGTAGGCGAAGATGCGATGGGCTTTGGAGGCGCGGCAACAGCTGTCGCGACACTTACACAGGAACAAACTACACAAACAGAGCACTGGGGCACACAAAAACTGCAAACCGACTGGGGAGTAGAGGGGGCGCAGATGTGCGCTTACAACTGCACCTCATGCGGGGCTGAGATAATGTGTGATGCTACAACCGCCGCGACAAGTTGTCTTTATTGCGGCAATCCAACCATTGTCCCCGGGCAGTTTGCCGGAGCGTTAAAACCGGATTACATCATCCCGTTTAAAATAGACAAAGAGGGTGCCAAGGAGGCGCTGAAAAAACATTGCAAGGGCAAGTTTTTGTTGCCAAAGCAGTTTACAAAAGAAAATAATATCGAAAAAATGACAGGTGCATATGTGCCGTTTTGGCTGTTTGACGGAAGTGTCAATGTGGATGTGCGCTATAAAGCCTCCGACTCCTCCTCCGTAATAGTGGGTGACTATCGTATCACCACGACAAAGCATTTTGATGTTCACAGGGCCGGCGTGGTAGAGTTTAGCGATATACCGGTAGATGCATCAAGCAAGATGCCGGATATCTATATGGAGTCGATAGAACCGTTTGATTACAGTGAGTTAAAACCGTTTTCCACAGCCTATATGCCGGGCTATCTTGCCGATAAATATGATATGACAATAGAGCAGTGCTCACAGCGTGCTGACTCAAGGGCGCAACAATCAGCGCTAAAAATGATGCACGACAGTGTCGACCACAGCAAGGTCGTAGAAACGACGAAACAAGTCAATATTTCAAAAGGTGACGTGCAATATGCTATGGCACCGGTGTGGATGCTGACAACACGTTACAAAAACAAACCGTACTTATTCGCCCTTAACGGTCAGACCGGTAAGTTTGTCGGAGAGTTGCCCTGCGATTGGGGTAAGTTTTGGCGACTGGTTTTGGGATTGACGACGGGGTTGGCGACTGTGTTTTACATATTATGGTCGTTTTAATTTTAGGAGAGCATATGAAATCATTTCTGAGTTTGATGCTTGCAGCAATTATGACAATCGGCTTGTTTGCTGTGTTGCCGGCAAGTGCCGCTATGCCGACCCTTTCGGTGGGCACTTATGTTGTGGATGAAAATAACTATTTCACTGCAGAGCAAAAAGAACATTATCAACAGAGGGCGCAAAGCATAGCAGAGCAGTATGGGGAGCATTTTTACTATATAATTATCGATGAGTACAGCAATGAGTATGAGTGGTTGCATCATTACACTTACGATTTATTTAATCAGTACGACTTTCTTTACGACAACGACCTGTCCTGTACCGTGATGATTTATAGTGTACAGGAAGATCAATATGACATTACCGAGCTAAGCTCGGTGAGCTATCAAACTGCCCCCAATGTTGTGCAAGGCATGTACATTACCGAGGAGTATTTATCCGATTATTTTCTTTTGGCGGATGGCTATCTGCAAGCCTATGAGATGGAGCTTTCCGCTAATGCACAAGCAAGCTCCCAAAGTATCACAGCACTTGAAAGCCTGGTTGTCAGCAACGTTATGGATACCGTTGACCTTTTATCCGAAAGCGAGGAGCAAGCATTAACCACATATGCCAATCAGTTGGAAAGTGAATACAACACAGCATTTTACATTTTAACGGTTCAGGATTACAACCACATAGCACAGACAACCGATGCTTACTATGCGGCCACGGAGTTTTACAGCCGATACGATCTAGGACACGGAGCGGAACGTGATGGCGTACTGCTTATGTTAAGCATGCAAGAGCGCGACTATGCATACATTACGTACGGCCCAACAGCCGAATCGGATTTTCCGAACGATATAAAAATAACTATAGAGGAAGAATTTTTATACCATTTTGGCTTTGATGATTGGTATGCAGGTTTTTACGCTTTTTTAGAGGAATCACATTACGAGTACGAATATGGGTGGCGTGATAGTGCCTTTGCATTGATTGTTTGCATATTTGTTGCCTTTTGCCTGTCGTTAATTGTAGGGGTTACATGCAGAGCCCAATTGAAAACAGTGTCCCGAAAGGCGATGGCACACGAGTATGTTCCAAAAGGTGGAATCACAATTCACGCCCAAAGCGATGTCTACTCACATGAAACAACATCACGTGTTAAAATGAGCTCAAGTAGTAGCGGCGGCGGTGGCGGAGGTCGCAGTTTCAGCGGTGGCGGATTTTCCGGTCGAAGCGGAAAGTTTTAGCGGTATGCGGTGCCATAAGCAACATCTAAAATATGGGGATAAGAAGCACGGAATGTCAAATCAAAGCTATTGTTTGCACCTAAAATATGTTAATGATTGACGCAACAAATTGGCAGTGATATACTATAGGGTGATAAAGTACGGCGGATTGTTTTAACTGCAATTGTATAAATTTAACAAAGGGGCTGAAATGAAAAAATTTCTGTCGGAAAACGCAATAAAGGTGCTCGATATCAGTGAACTGCTCAACTCTCAACGAGATATGAACAGGTTGTTTGACGTTATACTAAGCAAGGCGATGGATATTGCCTGTTGCGATGCCGGCACCCTTTATCTTAAACAGGGAGATGTACTTGACTTTGTGGTAATGCGCACAAAAAGCCTTAACATCTATAAAGGCGGCACAGGCGAGTGTATAGACATGCCACCGGTCGCCATTACCGAAGCCAATGTATGCACATACTGCTACATACACCGTTGTATGGAGAATATCCCCGACGTTTACAATTATGAGCGCTTTAACTTTTCCGGCACAAAGCGGTATGATGACATTACAGGTTATCGCACAAAATCCATGCTTGTGTTTCCCCTTGAAAACAACAAGGGGGAGCTGGAGGTGGTTATTCAGCTAATAAATGCCACCGACGAAAATGGGAAAATAGTGCCGTTTCACCGAGGTGTTGAAGCGATGCTGAAATCGGTGTCATCGCTCATGGCGATTGCCGTGACAAATATGCGCTACATAAAAGAAAATGAGGAGTTGTTTCACTCACTTGTCGAGATGCTCGGCACGGCGATAGACGAGCGCTCGCCGTACAACTATAAACATACGCGCAATGTTGTTGCGATAGCGGTGGAGTTTATGGAGTTTATAAACTCTTGTCACTTCGACAGCAGTTCGACATACTTTTTTGACGACGGTGAAAAAGAGCAGATTGAGATGGCGGCATGGTTACATGATGTCGGCAAGATATTTGTACCACTGGAGGTTATGGACAAGGCGACTCGGCTGGGGCAGCGTACCGAAAATTGCTTTTTTAGGTTGGATGCCGTCTACTGGGCAGAGTATGCAAACCTTCAAAGCGGACTTATCACGCAGGAAAAGTGGTTATCGACCAAAAGCGCCATAAACCAATTAAAGGAACTGTGCGAAAAACTAAACAATGGCGCACCCTACAACGACGAGGACAACTCAATGCTGCGACAACTCTCGACACGCAAGACAAAAACCCCCACCGGTCAGGAAATCCAGTGGGTTGAGGATGTTGATATAGCAAATTTGAGTATAAAATACGGCACGCTAAACCCTGCTGAACGGCACATCATTGAGCGCCATGTCGAGCTGACCGAGCTACTGTTAAAAAAGATCAAGTTTTCTTCCAAATACAACAGGGTGATAGAATATGCCGCAGGACACCACGAAAAGTTAAACGGCAAAGGCTACATGAGCGGTAAAACCGGCGACGACATCCCACTTGGTGCGCGCCTGCTGACCGTGGTAGATGTGTGGGAGGCTCTCACCTCACATGACAGACCCTACAAAAAGGGTATGTCGGACGATAGGGCGATTAGCATACTTGAAAGCATGGCAAATGACGGTGAGGTTGATGCTCAGCTTGTGAGCTTGATGCGTCGGTGGAAGGGTCGCAGTTAAACTGCATAAATAATAAAGCATTTTGGAGCACTGCCCCCAGCCTACGGCTGGGGGCAGTGCTCCAAAATGAAACAAGAATTGTACAATGTTGATTTCCTCACTCTGTAAGCGTTGGCGCTTCCATGTTGTCATAGTCCACGTAGTCCTCATTCGCAAGTTCCGGCGGTGTCTCATAGTCATACTGTAAATTGTAGCCTATCAGTGTGTGACCGCCGTTGTCGTATCCCACCAGCGGTGCAATGTTCATGTAATCCGATACATACATGTCCCTGCCGTTATCCAGCGTTACAAAAAAGCCTGTGCGCACCACCTTGTTTGGAGCATCATAGTACTCGTAATATTCAAATTGGTTTTCGATGCTCACTATAGACGCGCCCTGTAATATAGCCGAGCCGTCCAGCGCTGTCTTTATACTTTCGCGCACCGTGTTGATGTAAGTTTCGTACTCAGGGTGACTCTCGTCCCAGTAACCCATCGCTGTGCCGTCGACAACCTCCGGATCTAACTGCACAAACGCCTCGTGGCGCGGTATTTGGTTTAGGTCAAAGTAGGTGTCAAGGTCACCGGGGGTGCTGTTTACAAGCTCCAACATACCTGTTATGGCATCTATTTGCATGTGCACATGCCACTCGTCAACATCTTCATATGCAATCATATCCATCGAGGTGGAATTTACATACCAAAGTGTCCTGTCGCCATCGCTGACCAAAGCAACAACTAAAGGGGTCTGCTCGTCTGCCATATACCCATAGCTCTGTTCCATTATAGCACCGGCGATGTTTGCCGCCTCCTGCGCCGAAACGATGTGGTTTGTGTTCCGCTCACGCTCAAACTCCGCCTTCATATTGTCAAATACTTCCGGTGGTGCATCCTGCATGTGTTGCATCATTTCGCCGTCTTTTATCATCTGCACCGTTTTGTCCAGGTCCTCCGCCAACCACAGGTATGGGTATGTCACGTCCGCCGGCACCGAGTTTACAACCTCTTCCACCGTCGTGGTCGGCTCGATGTTGTCCTGCGTAACTATCTGCTGTTCCGGTTGTGCTCGCACCGCACTGCATCCAATAAGTGATGCCGCCACTGCCGGTGCTAACACTATAGCTGTAAATTTTTTCATGTTGTCCCCCTTGTGTGTGATGGTTGTCAGAAGTTAACAACTAAAGTGAGCTATTGTTTATTTATTCACTTAAGTTGTTTTTACTGTATCCCCATTATCACACTCCGATATTTTCAAACAATATCGGAGTTATTATCAAGTTGTAAATGTTACCGTCACGACCGTGCCCTGCTGTGGTGCGGAGCTGTAATGAATATGCGCATCGTGACTGCGTGCTATCTCAAAGCAAAGAGCAATGCCAAGACCGGCACCGCCGTGTTTGCGGCTTCTCGCCTTGTCCGGCCTGTAAAACTGCTCGCCGAGGTGGCTCAATTGCTCCTTCGTCATGCCACAGCCGTTGTCCTTAACGACCAGTCGCGTTGCGCCGTCGTGATAGGTCGTGTACACGCTGACGGTATCCCCCTGCGAGCACGCCTTGACAGCGTTGTCCATAAGGTTGATAAGCAGACTTTCAAGCAGTACCTCTTCACCCTTTACGACGGAGTGCTCCCCGTCGAAGGACAGTATGCGCACCCTGCTTTTGTGCCGCTTAGCAGCAACGGTACGGTGAGCTTTTTTTATGACATTGTTTAAGTCGACATTGTGCCGCTCCGCTTTTTCCTCTCGCAGGGATGCCATCTGTAACAGGCTGTCACACATGCCGGATAAACGCCGCGACTCCTCAATTATATAGGTTAAGGATTCATACCGTTCCTCCTCGGTAACGCTCGCGTGTAATAGATACTGTGCATACCCCTCAACCGCCGTGAGTGGCGTCCTTATCTCATGTGACAGCGTGTCGACGAGATTTTGTTTATCCTGTGCCGTCTGTTCCAGTACTCCGATGTTCTCCTGGACATTTTGCGCAAGGGTGTTAAAGGCAAGCGCCAGCTGACCCACCTCGTCACGGCTCTTTAAATGACTTCGCGCCGAGTAGTCGCCGTCGGCAAAGCGTTTTGTAAGCACAGCTAGCCGCTCGGTTGGTCGTGACAAGCCGCGCAACAAAAAGTAAAGTACCACCGCAAGCAACAACACCGCCGCCACTGCTGTGATAATCCCTGTGCGCCGCAAGGTGTTTGTCGAGTCAAAATATTCGGACAGGTCAAACGCACAGGTCAACACCATCGTGTCGGGTTGCGGTAGACGTGCTGTGACATAAAGATACGGCTTTTCGTTTACATAATAAAGCGCATGTGCGCGCTCCCCTATTTCCGGGGGAATAATATCCGGCGAGTTTTGCGGCAATCGGTTTGCCCACACCTCGTCGTCGCTTGTTATCTTGATGAATATGCCGTCGGACAAATAGTTGTCCGCGTAGGTCTTAGCAAGGCTCGGCAGTGCTTCGGGTCGGCGCTGTGCCACCGAGGCCGCATCGTTGGACAGCAGTTGCGCTATAGAGTGCTGCTGTGCAAGTCGTCTGTCACACTCTGTGTTATAGCTGTTGTTCTCGGTGATGTAAAAAAGCGCAAAAAAGCTCCCCGATATAAAAATCGCAAAGAGCAGTAGCGTGAGAATGTAATTTTTTTGCCAAAATTTCATGTGTTTCCCTAAACGCTATGATGCCTAAAATTCATAAAACCCTAACAAGGCGCGTTGTGCCGAAGTTGTGGTTTTTCAAAGAACTTGGGCACCTGTTTCAAATCTGTGATTTGAATAACGGGTAATGTTATTTATATTTCTTCGATTACCTATCCCTGCCGTAGGCGGGGGTAGGTAATCGGGAATATCTTAATACCATACAGTATCAGCAACTTAAACAGGAATTTCCCCCTAGATTGTTGATATGGCAATGCTACAGCGTGCTGAGCCTATAGCCCATCTTGTAAACCGTTTGCAAACGTTCTTCAAGTTTCAGTTTTTTTCGCAATTTTTGAATGTGCACATCGACGGTGCGTGTGTCACCGAGGTAATCATACCCCCACGCAAGGTCCAGCAGCTTGTCGCGTGACAGCGCAAGGTTGCGGTTTTTTATCAGCACGCACAGCAATTCAAACTCCTGTGGTGTCAGCGTTACCTCAATGCCATCGACATAGACACGTCGCATGTTGAGCTTGACGACACAGCCCTCAAGTGTGAACACCTCATGCTCTTTGTGTGTGCGGCGCAGTACCGCTTCGACACGTGCGAGCAACTCCAGTATTTCAAACGGCTTTTCGATGTAGTCGTCTGCCCCGAGGCCAAGACCCTGCAAGCGGCTGTTTAGGCCGGTTTTTGCTGTAACAAATATAACCGGCAGGTCGCTTGGTAGCTGCGCTTTGACCTCGAATCCTGATATTTCCGGCAACATTACATCCAGCAATACAAGGTCAATATTGCCCTCGCTCACCGCCTGTAATGCGGCGCGACCGTCAAAAACCTGCACTGTCGTGTGCCCGACAAGGTGTAGGTTGCGCTTTATCAGTTCGTTTATAGGTTGTTCGTCCTCTGCTATAAGTATGCTCGCCATATTCCACCGTTTTCAATTATAGTCAACAACTTTCTTTAATAGTTAAGGATTGCAAAAATCAAAAACGATAATAAAAAACAATATGCGTCCTCTAAAGTTGTTATCACGATATTTGTTATTATAAAACCGATATGTTATCAACTTGTAAACATTACTTTTTTAATTTAATCACTGCAAAAGGTCTGCCCATATCGTCGGTGTCTATTCTATCATATACAACAAAACCATAGTGCTTGTAAAATTCCACTGCGCCGGTATTTTGTTCATAAACATCGACATAGTTGATGTCACCTGCCTCGTCGGCATAGGTTAAAAGCTCTTTGCCTACCCCCTTTTTAAAGTGATCGGGGTGGACATATAGCATCTCTATTTTTTCATCGGCTATGCCTATAAACCCCACCGGTAAACCGTCGCAATATTTAACATAAAGGTTGTCGATTACTGCAAGCGCTTTTATCACGGTCGGCAGTGTACCTTTGATATCCTGTTCACTTAAAAATGTGTGTGTGACCATCACTGCTCTTTGCCATGTGACTGCTAGTATCGCGACCAAATCGGCATTGCGCTCCTGTAACAGAACTCTTTTTATCATATTATTCACCAAAATTATCATTTTTCGATATATTTCACCTTTTTATATGTACATTTTAGCATAAAAGTGATATAATATCAATCGGTAAAACTACATGGTTGTGAATAATGACGCTGATTGTCTCTTCCATAAGCAGAGCAAGCCGGA
>CAYJFU010000038.1:15174-21177 GCA_964369445.1 uncultured Oscillospiraceae bacterium
TAGCTCAACTGCTCAATGTACGAAAGACATCTGATCTAACTCTACAATTCCAACCCCAACCATACGAGGTGATTTATGAAAGTTGCAGTAATGACGGATATAAAAAAGCTTGAGATGTGTGAGCGCGACATACCGGTATGTGAGCCGCATCAGGCACTTGTCAAACTGGAGTGTGTCGGAATATGCGGTTCCGATGTGCACTATTACGAGCGCGGTCGCATCGGAGATTTTATTGTCGAAACACCGTTTGTTTTGGGGCATGAGTGTAGCGGTGTTGTCGTTGCGGTTGGCGAAGATGTGACGGATCTCGCCGTCGGCACGCGAGTTGCCATCGAGCCAGGCATACCCTGCAACACCTGTGAATACTGCCACAAAGGGCTTTACAACCTATGCGATGAGATGACATTTTTTGCGACACCACCCATCGACGGTGTATTTTGTGAGTATGTTGCCCATGACGCAAAGTTTTGTTTTCCGTTACCTGACAGCCTCGACGCTGAGCAAGGCGCACTTATCGAGCCGCTCGCGGTCGGTATTCATGCGGCTATGCAGGGCGGCGCAACACTCGGTCAAACGGCTGTCGTCACCGGTGGCGGTTGTATCGGTCTTGTGACCGGCCTTGCGCTGAAAAGCATGGGTGTGTCCAAGGTAATAGTCGCTGATATAGAACCAACACGTCTGGAGCTTGCGAAAAACGTCTGCGCCGACGAGGTGATAAATAGTAAAACCCAAAACCTCGCTGAGGAGATACTGGGCCTGACAGGAGGCAAAGGTCCCGATTTGTGTGTCGATACCTCCGGCAATGAGAATGTCGTGTCTACACTTATCGAGACAGCAAAAAAAGGCACAAACATTGTGCTTGTTGGTTACAGCTCCAAAGAGCGTTCAGCTCTGCCTATTGATATAATGTTGAATAAAGAGTTGTCACTTAAATCCATCTTTCGCTACCGTAACGCCTACCCCATTGCAATTAACGCTGTGGCTTCCGGCAAAATTGATGTAAAGAGTATCGTGACGAACCGTTGCACACTCGACAACCTTGAAGAGGCGCTTGACGAGTGCATAAACAACAAGTCCTGTGTTATAAAATATCTTGTAAATATCGACTGACATGAAAAGAAGAATATTTGAAATAATAAGCCCTGCAAAGGACGGCGATAAGTTCAGCAGTATTTTTGACCTGCTGGTCATTGTAATTATCGCTCTGAATGTTATTAGCATTACGCTGTCGACTTTCAGCGTTACCGACAACGATATAAATTTCTTCCATGACGCCGTTGAGATAGTGTCGGTGACGGTTTTTACCATTGAATATCTTTTGCGGCTGTGGACAAGTGACTTGCTGTACCCAGAACGCGGCAAAATTGTCTCTCGCCTGCGTTACATGGTTTCAATTATGGCGATTATCGACCTTTTATCGATTGTGCCATTTTACCTACCGCTTTTCGTGGCGATAGATCCTATGTTGCTTCGTTCACTGCGCATTATTCGATTGTTGCGCGTCTTTAAACTGCACCGTTACACGATGGCGCTCAGCTCAATGCAGATGGTGCTAAAACGCAAGGCAAAACAGCTTACAAGCTCGGTGTCCGTAATAATAGTGCTTATCATGATAGCTTCTATCATGATTTACGACATAGAGGCGGCGGCGCAACCGGAGGTTTTTGAAAATGCATTTTCCGGCTTTTGGTGGTCGGTGGCAACCATAACAACGGTGGGCTATGGCGATATCGTGCCGATAACCCTTGCCGGTAAGGTGTTCAGCAGTATTGTCGCTTTTTTGGGCATAGGACTTATAGCCGTACCGACAGGTATCATCTCTGCCGGATTTGTTGAACTGGACAACGAGCGTCACGAAAAGAAGCTCGCACAAGAGATGCTAAAAGCAAAAAAAGAGCAGGAAAAAAAATGCTTTTGCCCCTATTGCGGTAAGAGGGTGGATTGATGGTAGGTGACAGGTGAAAAAAGTATTTGACGAACTTTCCAAAGTGATAGCCGGTGACGGTGATGCCGCTTTTTTGACCCTGACATGTATGCTCGCCGGCGGACACCTTTTAATAGAGGACGTGCCGGGTGTGGGTAAAACGTTACTTGCCTCGTCACTGGCAAAGGCATGTAACATCGACTTTAAACGGGTTCAATGTACGCCGGATATCATGCCGGCTGATATATTGGGCTTTAACATGTTTGATATAAATACCGGCAGTACAAATTACGTCAAAGGGCCGGTTATGACCAACCTTTTGCTTGTTGACGAGATAAATCGTGCATCGCCAAAAACCCAGTCTGCACTGCTTGAGGTTATGGAAGAAAATGCTATAACCGTCGACGGCAAATTGCTTTCGGTACCGCAACCGTTTATGGTAATAGCTACACAAAACCCCATCGAAAACGTCGGCACATCGCCGCTCCCGGAGGCGCAGCTCGACAGGTTCACCATGAAAATCTCGATGGGGTATCCCGACTTTGAAAACGAGATGACAATACTTACGCGTTTTGCCAACAGCGATAAAGTGCCCGAAATACAGGCTGTTTTCGATGTTGACCAGCTGCGCGATATGCAACATGAAGCAGGTCTTGTGCATGTGAAAAGTTCGATTATGGAGTACATTGTTAAGCTGGTGAATGCCACAAGAAATCACCCTAAAATTTCGCTTGGGTGCTCGCCGCGTGCGTCGTTGTCGCTTTTAAGGTGCGCAAAGGCAAAGGCATTTATGCTCGGGCGCGAGTTTGTTGTGCCGGACGATATCAAGTCGCTCGCGGTCGATGTACTTGCACACCGTGTGGTGCTTTCATCACAACTGAAAGGGGTTCAGCGCACCGTTTACTCACGCGAGCTTGTCGGCGAACTTGTCCGCCAGATGCCGCTGTGATGAGGTGTCGGAGTTGAGGGATGAAAACGCAACCTTGCAGACAAAAAAACCACACAATATGGTTGTGCCGTATGTGCTGTTGCTTTGTTTGCTTTTGTTTGTCTGCCTTTATTACGGCAACTACATACTGTGGTCGAGTTTTGTGTTTCTTGTTGCACTGCTCCTGTTTGATGTTGTATATTTCTTTGTGTTTGTTGGGAAAATGACGGTGTCGCAATACCTCTTGACACACCACACTTCCTGTTATTCCACCGTGTGGTTGCAAGTTGAGGTGTCGAGTAAAAAGTTTACGCCCTCAGTAGCAAGGTGTGAGTGTGCAGGGGATACTTTTTACTTCCATATTGAACAGCGTGGCTGTGACATACCGGTTGTGCAACAAAATATAGGCTTACAGCAAGTAGTGCTTACAGATATGTACACAAAAAGCATATTTGGCATATTTATGGCGCATCGGCGTGTTGAATTGCCACCGCAAAATGACATCACCTGTTTTGTCGTGCCGATAGTTAAAAAACTAACACCGGCGGTCGGATTTGAGCAGGATATCACCGCCGGTGACACGCAACATGTCGCGCATGTCGTTCACAGTGATGAGTTTGTCGGCAACCGAGAGTATCTGCCGGGTGACCCGATAAAATTAATAAACTTTAAAAAATCCACAGCGCTGAAAAAAGCTGTTGTAAAGGAGTACAGTCGCCCTGATATCGACATTGTATACAACATATTTGTTGACGAGTTTTCACAGCAACATTATGTGGCGGTAGCGGAGTGTATACTTGCAGTAAATGAGTATTACATTTTGCTTGGGGGCGATATATTACGTCTTCACTGCTTTGATGGTTTTGAAAATACCTGCGATGCGATTGGTGCGGCGCAACTGCCGGCAATACTTGCACGTTACCGCCCCGATAAAAGCAAAAAAGCCGTGCTGTCGGACATAAAAGATGCGCTACCTACGGCGGTCATACTGTCGCGCTACAGTGAGCATTACGACCTGCAACAACTTGCACAACTGCCGCAGTTCAGCATAATATGCCTTGTGGCGGACGCTGTTAAGTACCAAAAACCACTGGCGGCAATGCTGGCCGATACACAGGACAAACAGATAATAATTATCGACGAAAGTAACATTACAGAGCAGGCTTGATGCATGACAAACAACACAGACATCATAAATATCGGCAGATTGGTGATAAAACTTGCAGACGGGCTTATATTCGGTCTGTTTGCCGGTATTATCAGCTATACCGTGTTTTATGCCATGCTCGGCCTGTCGAGTGAGTTTGCGCTGTCCATCATTTTCACAAGTTTATGCGTGTGGCTGGCAGTTGCGCTTGTCGGTTACAGCAGGCGCACGGTGGCGGTTACCATTATAATTGTAGCAATAACGGTGCTGTTATGGGTGCTGTTCGGCGATGTTCAAGCCGCATTTGCGCATGTAAGCGACTACTACGACTGGCTTATGTCCTCGTCGCCGTCGCAGGAGATTTTTACCGACGAACAATACGGTTTTACCTACCGTTTGATGGTGTTTGGTGCCGTTTGCATTGCCACGTTGCCGTTTTACATCTATAAAAATTTCTCAAAACTTATCGCCCTGCTCGCTGTGACGGTGCTCGTGGTGTTTTTCAGCCTCAGCTATATATACACGCGGCTTGATTTCACCTATCTTTTCGTGCCTTTACTGCCCATGTTGTTTTACATGCACAGCAGAGCAGTATATCACCTGCACGGCAAACCTGCCGACGATTTGCTTGAATATCTGCTGTTTATGTGCCGAAAAACAGCACCCTCGTTTGTGCCGACCGCCATACTGTGTGTCACGTTGTTTTTTCTGCCGCTTCAATACCGAAACGACCCCTTGATAGTGGCAGTGAACGATACCGCATATGCCATTGTTAGCGAGGTGGATTTTTTAGGGCGCCTTGTCTCGCGATTTTCCGGTGTAGACACCAACACACAGCTGCTCGGTGGCAACCTCACTCAGTCCGGAGAGGTACAGTTCAAAGTTAAAGCGTCCGAGCCGCTATTGCTTCGCACCGATGTGTTTTATGAGTACACCGGCAACAGCTTTGTGAGTACCGAGCAACAGCAAGAACTTGAGTTTTCGCCCGACAGTGCAGTGCCGGAGGGAAATGAGTTTTACCGCGGTACAGGTAGCTATACCGTACAGATGGAGCGGTACAACAGCCGTATGATTCCGCTTGCACTCAACTATAAGAGTATCTACGGAGGCGACGGCACATTCAGTAAAAACCAATTTGGAGAGGTGCAGTATCAGCACTATTTTATCGAAGGGGAGCAGTTTACCGTCGAGTACGACATGGCAAACTACTCACTGCTCGAAGTGTTTCGCTATGCACTGCGCGAGATATCGCGGGAGGAGTATGTAGTTCCGTCCGAGGCTCTGACACAACTGCCCTCAACCGTCACCGACCGAACACACGACCTTGCAAACGACATACTGGAATATAGCAAAGAGCGCATGGCGTATTTCGATGCCTACCCCGTTAGCAAGCAGACACGCACCGCGTTTGAACACTACTTCACCGCCCATATCATGTCCGCCTATCTACAGGGTGCCTACAGCTACAGCACAGCCCCCGGTGGCATAGTTGGTGAGGACTTTGTCGACAGCTTTTTGTTTGAAAGCGGCGAGGGATATTGCACTTCCTTTGCAGCATCGCTTTACGTTATGTTGCAGGCTATTGATATTCCATGCAGGTATGTTACCGGCTACGTCGTGCGTGAGGTGGAAGAGGACGAATTTGTCGAAGTATCGGACCTCAACCGCCACTCGTGGGTGGAGGTATACATTCAGGATTTAGGGTACGTACCGCTTGACCCGACCCCTGCCGGCAGTACCGGCAGCGGCACTGCACCGGCTATACTTGGTGAGGCACCGCAGGACGACTACGCACAGGAGGAAGCACTCACCGAGGACCCGATGCCGGACATGGTGCAGGACACCGATGAGCAAACTGTCACACAACAGTCCACAAAAAACCCTGTAACACAATTTTTAAGTACTTTTCCGTGGGTGTTACCTGTGCTGATTGCATTGGCAGTGTTTGTGGGGTGTATCAAATTTACAAAATACGCTCTGCGCCGATACATCACGCGTAAAGAC
>CAYJFU010000039.1:0-19782 GCA_964369445.1 uncultured Oscillospiraceae bacterium
GATTATATCGGGCCGTTGCCGTTTCACAACGTCAGCTTTTCCGAGATTGGCGAGGCACTGAGCGCCGGTGCTCCGGAGCCGTTGCACACCATAATCATGCGCCGTAGCATGGCGCGTATAGCAAACATACTTGCGGCAAAAGAGGGTTGCGAGGCGCTCGTGACCGGCGAAAGCCTTGCGCAGGTTGCAAGTCAGACGCTCAAAGCGATAAACTGCACCGATCTGTCCTCACAACTGCCGATACTGCGACCGGTGCTCTGTTTTGACAAGGTGGAGATAACCGCCGTCGCAAGACGTATAGGAACATTTGAAACGTCAATACTCCCTTATGAGGATTGCTGTACCATATTTACACCACCGCACCCCAAAACGCGCCCCTCCCCGGAAGAGGTGGAGCTTGCCGAACAAGCGATACCGCTTGCGGAGCTGGAGCAAAAAGCGGCGGCGAGCGCACAGTTTTCCATGATACGAGGTATGGGAGCGTCGAAGTAAGATATTAAGTTTACCTCTCCTCTCTTAATCGGTATCACATCTAGATAGTGTCGTCACGAGTTAAAACGAGCAGATTTTGAGTGATTTTTTCGTCAGTCAAGGCGAAAAAACGATACACTCCTTTGTGGAATGTAAGTTTTAACAACGAAGAATGGCGGAAAAATCGCCAAAATCGTCCGGCTGAACATTTGTGACGACACTATCTAAGCTACGAGGAAAATAGAAAGGGTTCTGTCATGAACGAAAAACTTCTGCAAAAATACGCGACCTTTGCCGTCAAGACGGCGGCAGGGCTTAAAAAAGATCAGACACTTGTCGTGCGTTGCCCTGTTGAGGCGGCATTTTTCGCACGTCTTGTGGCGCAGGAGGCATACGCTGTCGGCGCGCGCGAGGTGGTTGTGCACTACAACGACGAAAAGCTGTCGCGCATGAAGATGGAACACTGCGACGTTGAGGTGTTAGAGGATGTAAAACCTTATGCCGTGCGCACCATGCTGGACTATGTCGACGATGGCGAGGGGGCTGTCTATCTCAGCATAATTTCGCGCAACCCCGAGCTTTACAAGGGCATCGACACCGACAAGGTCGACCGCTCGACGGTGGCGCTCAACAAAGCGATGAAAGAGTTCCGCGAGCTAACCATGTCGGACAGGGTACAATGGACGATTGTTGCGGTGCCGGGCGAAGCTTGGAACAGCAAGGTTTTCCCCGACCTGCCACCGCAGGAAGCCACCGAAAAGATGTGGGAGGCGATATTCCGATGCACGCGCGTTGAGGGCGGTGACCCCGAGGGCGAGTGGGAACAATATATCGAAAACACACTCAAGCGACGTGAAAAGTTAAACAGCTACCGCTTTGAATCGGTAAGGTTGCAGGCTTCAAACGGCACCGACCTCACGGTGGGGCTTGCGCAGGGTCACACATGGGACGGAGGTCTGTCCGTCACCCCCGACGGCAAGCGCTTTATTGCCAACGTGCCGACAGAGGAGGTGTTCACCGCACCGCACCGCGAAAAGGTCAACGGGCGCGTGTACGGCTCTAAACCGTATATCTACAACGGCGATATTATAGAGGACTTTTACTTCGACTTTAAGGATGGCGCCGTCGTCGATTACGACGCAAAGGTCGGCAAAGAGCTGCTTGCTAAGCTACTTGACAGCGACGAAAATTCGCGCAGGCTCGGCGAAATCGCCCTTGTCGACAACAACAGCGGTGTCGGCAAAAGCGGACTTTTGTACTTTAACACCCTTTACGATGAAAACGCGGCTTGTCACATAGCGTTCGGTTGCGCCTATCCCACCAACGTCGACGGTGGCGAGAGCATGACAAAGGAGCAACTGGAAAAGCACGGCGTTAACACCAGCATCATCCACGAGGACGTGATGGTCGGTACAGCCGACATCAACGTGACCGGCATCACCGCCGACGGCAAGGAGATAACTCTGTTAAAAGACGGCTACTGGGTTATATAGTCCGTCTATCTCCGTTCGTGTCAACCGAAACACACAAAGTATGTTTCGGTTTTGACAGGGCACTCGTTTAACATCATAGCAAAACACCGTGCAAAAAACTTAAAGTTTAGTTGCACGGTGCATGTTTTAAATAATTTTGTTGTGCTAGGCAAGGTGTGTCGATAGATTTTTTATCAAACTGCCGAAAAACTACACGCACAGAGCTTTAATATTACAGCGTGGGACTACAGCATGAAAATCAGGTGGAGTATGCCATAAATAACCGGCTGATGCAGTATGTAAAATATAAGGCCGTGTTTGCCTAAAAACGTGAGCGGTGTGGAATGTTTTTGGTACGTCCACTGCGGAAGTTTAGGGAGAATTATGCGACCGAGACTGTGCCCAAACACAACCGCGAACAGCCACGGAAGCAACGGGAAGTAGTCTGCGGATACAAAACCCGGCGCAGGAAAACCCACTAAAAACAGCGCACCACTTTCAAAGTAACTGCTGTTTGTTATAAAAACAGGTGTGGGCAGAACGTATACCAGCACGTAAAGCGCCACGAAAAATACCGCCGAGGCAATAGTGGTAGGCAGTGGCGGTAGGTCATGCAACACGTGACTTAACAGGCCGATTATGACAAGGCTGACACCGAGCATCGACAGCACACCAAACGCTACAAACATATCCGGCATAAAAATATAGGTGGCGGCAGTGACAAGCAAACCGCATCCGAACACCTTAAACCCGCGCAAAAGGTTATGCCGTGTCAGGTTGCAGCTGATGCCGGTTATAATGCAAAAACCGAGTGGGATAAGCGGTTGCAACCGCATCCCGACCGAAACGAACAGCGGTACGTCCACGCCGAAAATAAATTGCAGATCATATAAAAGATGGTACAGAGCCATCAGTATGTAAAACACACCTCGAATTTCATCGAGAGCGTATATTCTCTTATTTGTTTTTGACATTTTTCACCTTTCGGGAATGTCAAAAAAATCGGCTTCGCAAAAGCCTTTGTTTTTCAACAGCCCCCTTTTTTATACTTTAAAGGAAACATTTATTCTATGGATTACGAAAAATCATGTGGCGCTATCTGCTACAAAATTGAACAGGACACCCTTGAAATACTTGTTATCTGTCATGTGCACGGCAAGCACCGTTCTTTTCCCAAAGGGCATGTCGAGCATGGCGAGTCGGAACATCAAACCGCACTGCGTGAGGTGCGCGAGGAGACGGGAGTAGAGATAGAAATACTGCCAGGTTATCGAGAGGTGACGCGTTATCGCCCCGTGCCGCATATCACAAAGGATGTGGTCTATTTTGTGGGGCGCAGTTTGACGGACAAACTCACCGCGCAACCGGAAGAGGTGCGCGAGGTGCAGTTTGTGCCGATTGATAAGGCTTTTAAAATGCTGACATACCCCTCCGACCGCCGTATGCTAAAAAAGGCAATAGCCGTCATAAACAGCGCGGAGGGGACGTCGTTTTAGGTAGTGTCAACAACTATATAGCTCCACAATAATATTGTAGGAAAATATTCGTCGTTTAACTTATATGACATTGGCGGGGGATACAAACAGGTATTACACCTAAAGTTTGTTGCACTGTGGTTTTTGGTGGCTATTTCGCCGCCGGGTACTCGTTACACAGCAGACGATACGGTGCCTCGTCCTCCTCTATCTCGGAGAACCTGTTGAACTTTTCATAAAATCTGTTATCGTTCTCATCGTCATTACACATCGACACTTCGCTCAGCATAACGTCGCCGCTACCCTCTTTAACAGTGAAGTCGTGGTACATATACTGCTGAATGGTTATGCTCTCACCGGGGGCAAGCTCCACAATCGAGCCGGCCGGCACAGTGTAGTTGCGTCCGTCCTTGTTTATCGGCACATCCGTTGTGTCAAACTCACCCTCTTTGGTGGAGTTGTACACCTTGATAAGTATTGTGCCACCACCGCGGTTTATGATATCCTCCATCTTGCTCCAGTGGAAATGCATGGGGGAGTACTGTCCTTCTTTTAACATGAGAAGCTTTTCTGCGTACGGCTTTGTGTAGGTGTCCGACATTTTAAGGTTGCCGTTGCGCAGTGTTATAAGGCTGAAACCCATCTTGTCAAAGTCGCCCTCGTTGTAGTCGGTTATATCCCAACCAAGGCCGTTGTCGCGAACCTCGTCGTACTCGCTTGACATGTTCTCCCACTGCTGTGGTGTGAGATGGCAAAACGGAGGCAGTGATATGCAAAGACGTTGTATCATCTGCTCCATGTCTTTTATAGCTTTGTTTATCTGTGATCTTTTCATGCAAATGTTCTCCTTGTGTTTCGTGTGGCTTTGTTATCTTTCTCAATATCAGCAACTAAGGAACCCGTTCCTGTTAATTTTCCTCCGCCGGCGGCAGGAGAGCACAAACAAAAACATGTTCGTCGCATAAGTTGTTGGCATTAATTGTTTTTTTTGCAAAAGTTAACAAACCCGTTCATGATTTACATTTTATCACATCACGGCAAAAAAAACATCACATTTTTGAAATATTTATAACTTTTCCGCCAAAGTATTGACACAGCGCAAAAAAAGCAGTACACTTAACAATGCTACTATAATATTTATGCGATATGTTATCGCGTTTTTAATAATCAATATTAACAACTTGAGGGGTAAATTCATACACGTCCCCTACAATGGCTTAAATCCCGTATATTTTTCACCGCTGACGATGGGTGGAAGTATGCGGAAAATATTTGTCGCTGCCCTACTTTTTATTGTTGTGTGGAGATAACACAACACTCATTTACTATGTATTATTGGCCGAGGCCATTATTATAAAAGATTAAAGTTACACATAACCCGACTTTTTAAGTGCGGACACGAGTTGAAACGAGCAGATTTTGAGTGATTTTTTCGTCAGGCAATGCGAAAAAACGATACACTCCTTTGTGGAATGTGAGTTTTGACAACGAAGCATGGCGGAAAAATCGCCAAAATCGACCGGCTGAACACTTGTGTCCATGCTAGCTAAAAGGGTGTGTTGTTTTAATCGGCAACATTTACACGTAAGGATATTTATGACACAAAAATCGAATAACGACAGGACTAAAGGTCCGTCAAAAAAACAGGGGTCAAGCTTTCCGTTTGAGAAGGTTATGACTACTGAGCAGGTGCAAAACAGCGCCTCAACAACCGGCGAAAAACCACAGCAAAAGCCGCAACAAAAACCGCGACAAAAGCAAAAAAGCACGACCACTAAAGGGCGCACCGCCACGGCTAAAAAGTCGCAAGAGCCTGTCGTGCAGGAAAAACGCAAACCTACACTGCGCAAAGCAGGAACTCCCTCGCCGGTCAAAGTGTCCCCCACAAAGGTCATAAAAATACTGCCGCTGGGCGGTCTTGGCGAGATCGGAAAAAACATCACCCTGTACGAATACTGCGGCGAGATACTTATCGTCGACTGCGGTATATCTTTCCCCGACGACGACATGTACGGCGTTGACCTCGTCATACCCGATTTTACCTACGTTTTGGCAAATGCCGCCAAAATAAGGGGCATCATCATCACTCACGGTCACGAGGATCACATCGGTGCACTACCGTTTTTGCTGAGCCACATCAATGTGCCGGTGTTCAGCGCAAAGCTCACCATAGGCATGATTCGTAACAAACTTGAAGAGCGCGGTATTGCCAAAGGCGCAAAACTGCACGCTTTCGAGCCGCGCGATATACTGAAAATCGGCCCGTTCACCGTGCAACCCATCGCCGTCAACCACTCCATACCCGATGCCGTGGCTTTTGCCATATCGACACCTGCCGGTGTTGTAATGCATATGGGTGACTTTAAGGTGGACTACTCCCCCATATTCAGCAACCCCATCGACCTTGAAACGTTTGCAAGTTACGGCAAAAAAGGCGTACTTTGTATGCTGTCCGACAGCACAAATGCCGAGCGCGCCGGCTTTACCGACACGGAACAAAAGGTCGCGGAAAGTTTCAAAAGGCTGTTTATACAGGCGGCGGACAGGCGCATATTTATCGCGACATTCTCCTCCAACATCTACCGCATACAGCAGATTATTGAGCTTGCCGCACAGCACAAGCGCAAGGTTGTGTTCTGCGGTCGCAGTATGGAAAAAAACGTCAACATTGCATTGCAACTCGGCTACATCAAAGCGGATAAGCAAACTATCATCGGTCTTGACGAACTTAGAAACTACTCGCCGGAAAAGCTTGTCGTTGTCACGACCGGCTCACAGGGCGAACCGCTGTCGGCGCTGTCACGCATGGCAGCGGACAGCCACCGCAACCTCACCGTTGTGCCGGGCGACTACGTCATACTGTCCGCAACGCCGATACCCGGCAACGAAAAGACGGTCAGCCGTGTCATCAACGGCCTGCTGGGTCTTGGCGCTGAGGTAATTTACGAGTCCATGTACGATGTGCACGTGTCAGGTCACGCCTGCGCAGAGGAACTTAAACTGCTGTTATCGCTTGTGCGACCGCAGTACTTCCTGCCTGTGCACGGCGAACTGCGACAGCTTATCAAACACGCGCGACTTGCACAACAGACAGGTGTAGAGCGCGAAAACATATTTATACCCGAAGTCGGTTTGACGATGCACGTCAGCAAAAAGGGCATAACAAAGGGCGAAGTAATAGCCGTAAACGACATTATGGTCGACGGCTTGGGTGTCGGCGACGTAGGCTCGTCGGTACTGCGTGACCGCAAACTGTTGTCGGAGGAGGGGCTTATCATCGTCAGCGCCACCATCGACGTCATGACAAAGGAACTGCTGGCGCGCCCCACCGTCGAGACAAAGGGCTTTGTGTATGTCAAGGAGTCCGAGGGTATTTTGGAGGACATCCAGTCGCTTGTCGAGACGTTGTTTGACACCGAACAGCGCAAAAAGTCCGGCAAGGACGTGCTTTCGACAAAAATTAGGGATCAGCTACAGGGTATGCTCAGCAGAAGATTGCGCCGCAGACCTATTGTAATACCGATTATCCACGAGGTTTAAGGAGATTATAACATGAAGGTTGTTTTAAAGCAGGACATAAAGGGATCCGGCAAAAAGGACGAGGTCGTTGAGGTATCGGACGGCTACGCGCGCAACTATCTTTTTCCGCGCAAACTGGCGGTACCTGCCTCTTCAACAGCACTTAACGATGTAAAAAACAAGGAACAGGCAAAACACCACCACGAGGAAGAGATACTAAACGCCGCAAAACAGCAGGGCGTGGCGCTAAAGGACAAAACCATAACCGTCGCGGTCAAAACCTCGCCAAACGGTAAAATTTACGGCACCGTCACCGCAAAGGATGTGTCCGACGCAATAAAGGCGCAGACCTCTCAAGAGGTGGACAAACGTAAAATAACCGTTGCGGACATAAAAAACCTCGGCGAGTACACGGCGACAATAAAGCTACACAGCGCTGTCACGACGCAGGTAAAACTGCTTGTGACGGCGGCGCAGTAACGGTGGCGCGATGGCAGGCGAGCTTTTACTGCAACTGCAAAGTCTCGGCATAAAGGAGCAGTTCAGCCACGAGGCGGAACAGGCTGTTTTAGGCGCGATTATACTGGAACCGGCAGTGCTATCCGAGCTTATCGAGACGCTCAGCCCCGATCATTTTTACAACGCACAGCGCGGTCAGATTTACGAGCAGATGATCTACCTGTTTACGCAGGGTCGTCCGCTCGACATTGTCACGCTTGTCAACCACGTGACGGAACTTGGCATCATAGCGGAGGAAAACGAGGCTAAAATCTACTTTAAAGCCTTGCCGAGACGGTGCCGTCCATATCTAATGTGCATGTTTACGCCAACATTATTGTTGAAAAGTTCACGATAAGACGCATACTGCACGCGGCGGCGGACATTGCACAGGCAACAACCGAGAGCGGCGACACCGCCATGCTCATCGAGATGGCGGAACAGCGCATTTACGAGTTGCGTCAGGGTCGCGATGCCACCTCCATGCAACAGATAGGCACCGCCATAACCGAGACGCTCGGGCACATACAGCGCATAAGCGGCCCCGAGCGCGAGAAGTATCTCGGCATACCCACCGGTTTTTCCTACCTCGACACCATGCTCGGCGGTCTTGGAAAGTCCGACCTTATCATACTTGCGGCGCGCCCCGGTATGGGTAAGACGAGCTTTGCGCTCAACATAGCGACCAACGTCGCAAAGCGCAATCAGGATGCCGTTGCCATATTCTCCCTCGAGATGAGCAAGGAACAGCTCACGGCGAGGATACTTTCAAGCGAGGCGATGCTGGAAAGCTCTATATTTCGTACCGGCATAAAAAACAACATGGCGCAGTGGCAGGATCTCGCCGATATATCAGCAAAGGTCGCGCGTATGCCCATCTACCTCGACGACAGTCCCGGTGTCACGGTGCCGGAGGTCAAGGCGAAGATAAGGCGCATCAACACCGACCCCCACATGCCGAACATCGGACTTATTATAATCGACTACCTACAGCTTATGACCTCGGCAAAGCGCAGTGACAACAGGGTTAACGAGGTCAGTGAGATAACACGAAGCCTTAAAATAATGGCAAAGGAACTCATGGTGCCGATAATAACGCTGTCACAGCTTAACCGCGGTACCGAGAGCAGGACAAAAACCGACCACCGTCCGGTGCTGGCGGATCTGCGCGACTCCGGCTCTATCGAGCAGGATGCCGACTGCGTTTTGTTCCTCTACCGCGACAAGCAGTACAACGACGAGGCGGACGACCGCCTTGCGGAGTGCATTATATCCAAAAACAGGCACGGAAGTGTGGGCAAGGTCGACCTTGTATGGGACGGCGAGCACACGCGCTTTCTTGACCCCGACATGCAACACCTAGATGAATATTAACGAGAGATTTTTGCAGACGGTAAGGCGATACAGTCTGCTACAGCGCGGTGACAATGTTATCGTTGCTTATTCCGGCGGCGCGGACAGCGCACTGTTGCTGTATCTTTTTAACAAAAACAAACGTATACTGGGTATAAACCTACTGGGCTTGGCGCACGTCAACCACGGTCTGCGCGGTGAGCGCTCACAGCACGACGAGGCGGCGGCGGCGCAAACGGCGGCGCGTTACGGTGTCGAAATGTTTTTGCACCGCGCCGTACAACAGCGTGACGAGCAGGGCAACCCCATTGGCTCGGAGGCGTGGGGGCGCAACATGCGTCGCGCGTTTTTTAAGGAGCTTTGCGAACAAAAGTCGGCGGTTATCGCCACCGGACACAACGCAAGCGACGTTGCCGAGACGGTTTTGTTCCGTATGGTGCGGGGCACGGGCGCGGCGGGTTTACACGGCATCAAACCGTCACACGAGTGCTTTGTGCGTCCGCTTATCGACTGTAGCGGTGAGGAGATTCGCCGCCACGTCGCACAGCTTGGGCTTGCCGTGCGCGAGGACGAGAGCAACGAGAGCAACCGCTACGCACGCAACATCATCCGTAACGAGGTGCTGACACAGCTGCGCGCCATAAACCCATCCGCCGAGCGCGCCATAATAGCGGCGGCGACATCAGCAGGGCAGGCGCACGACTTTCTGTCGGAACACGCACAGCGGTACATCGCTGAAAACACACCGATAGATTTAAAACGGTTTAAGACGTTGCACCCGGCACTACAAGCGGAGGTGGCATCACTGTTAATAAAACCCCACTGTGAGCTGTCGCGCGAGTTTGTAAACAAAGCTTTGGACGTTATGCACTGCAAAACGCTGTGCCTACAGCTAAAAAATGGCGCCAAAATTGCACGTGTTGACGGCAAAGCTGTCATATTGAACGTAAAATAGCGACTCATTTTTATGCATATTAACAAAACGACAAAAAAACTCTTATTATTTTCTCAAAAAGGTGCTATACTATAATCTAAGTATCAATGTCAACTGATTGGGCAACAATCCCGTCTGCGCACTAAGTTTTTTTGTAATGCTCCCCCTACCGGTGGTGTGGGAGCATTACAAAATATATTAGTTCCATGTGCAAGCTGGCAAGGTGTGACATCTCCTGAGTTTGTCGACATTGACACGGTAAGATGTTCGATTATTTACAGCCATTTCATCACAGCAGTGCGAACATTATCTCGATAAAAATTTATGAGGTGTAAAATGCACGCAGATTTGAAAGAAGTGTTGCTGAATGAGCAACAAATTAAGCAAAAATGTGAAGAACTGGGCGCTATTATAACCAAAGAGTATCAGGGTAAAAACCTTTTGCTCGTGACGGTTCTAAAGGGCGCTGTCGTGTTTTTGTCTGACATTATGCGCGAGATAAAATTGCCGGCTGAAATTGATTTTATGATTGTATCGTCCTATGGCAGCGGTGTTAAAACGTCAGGCGTTGTCAAAATTGTCAAGGACCTTGACGGCGATGTCAAAGGCAAAGACATCCTTGTCATAGAGGATATCTTGGACAGTGGCATGACACTGGATTACATTCGCTCCATACTGCTTGCAAGAGAGCCTAATTCCATAAAAATCTGTACGCTGCTTGACAAGCCGGATAGGCGAAAGGTCAACCTTCACAGCGACTATGTCGGTTTTGAGATACCCGATGAGTTTGTTGTCGGTTACGGCCTTGACTATGACGAGCGTTATCGTAACCTACCCTACATAGGTATACTGGATCCCAAAGTTTACGAGTGATACATAACACACGAGGTTGATTTTGATAAAACGCAAAAAAGGTAATAACACTATAATCTACATTCTGCTGATAGCGGCCGCCATTATGCTTGCGGTTTTTATCGGCACACCCGAGACCCCGGAAACACGAAAATATTCCGAAATCATTGGGCATTTTTCCGACAACAACATAAAATATTTTACACTTGACCTCGGTACGGGCGAGCTCACCTACTCGCTCAAAGATGACCCTGCTATTGACGTGGTCACACCGTCGGAAAGTGCCGATGATACCACCTCGGGTGAAGATGACTCAGGTGTGTCATCTGGCAGTAGCTCCTCTGTAGCAGAGGGCAGTGCCACAAGCGGCGACGAGTCGCAGAGCGATACAAGCACACCGTCCATCGGTGAGGATTTAAGCATATTTGGCACAACCGACACGGGTGACAGTTCATCCGATGCTCAGCAAATAGGAGAATTGCCGAGCTTTTTTTCGCTTTTCGGTGAACCGCAGGAGCAAACGATAGGTGAATACACCTACCGCGTGCCCAACGTGGGTCTTTTTGTTGAAGATGTAACAGGCTATGTCGCCGCCAGCATGGAGGGTGAGGAGCCGATGGAGTACTACGACTATCTGCCACAGGCAGAGACACCGTGGTGGTTCAGCGTCATACCGACCGTGCTACTGCTTGTTGGTTTTGGCGTACTTTGGTACGTGATGTTCTACAGCCAGTCGCGTGGCGGCGGCGCTATGATGGTCGGCAAGGCCAAGGTCAAGAACCAAGCTGAGGAGGGTCGCAAGACAACCTTTGACGATGTTGCCGGCGCAAAGGAAGAAAAGGAAGAGCTTGTCGAAATAGTCGAGTTTTTGAAAAATCCCAGCAAATACAACACTTTAGGTGCGCGAATACCGCGCGGTGTGCTGTTTGTCGGCCCTCCGGGTACCGGTAAAACACTGCTTGCACGCGCCTGCGCCGGTGAGGCCGGTGTGCCGTTTTTCTCGATATCCGGCTCGGACTTTGTCGAGATGTACGTCGGTGTCGGTGCCTCGCGTGTGCGTGACCTGTTCGACAAGGCGAAAAAGAGCTCGCCTGCCATTGTGTTTATCGATGAGATTGATGCCGTCGGTCGTCAGCGCGGTGCCGGTCTTGGCGGCGGCCATGACGAGCGCGAGCAGACACTCAACCAGTTGCTTGTCGAGATGGACGGTTTCGGGGTCAACGACGGTGTCATCATCATCGCGGCCACTAACCGCGCCGATATCCTTGACAAGGCGCTGTTGCGTCCCGGTCGTTTTGACCGTCAGGTTTACGTCGGTCTGCCTGATATAAAAGGACGTGAGGAAATTCTCGTAGTCCACACTAAAAACAAACCGCTCGCACCCGATGTCGAGCTTAAAACCATTGCAAAGGGCACGCCCGGATTTACCGGTGCGGACCTTGAAAACCTTGTCAACGAGGCGGCACTGCTTGCGGCGCGCCACGGCAGAAAAGCCATCACGATGTACGACATCGAGGAGAGCACCATTAAGGTTGTCGCAGGTCCTGAGAAAAAGAGCCGTATTATGAGTGAAAAGGAGCGCAAGCTTACTGCCTACCACGAGGCAGGTCACGCCATCGCAACGATAATGCTTCCCAACACCCATCCCGTGCACACCATTTCCATTATACCGCGCGGCATGGCAGGTGGCTTTACCATGAGCCTGCCGGAAGAGGATACAAACTACCGCACCAAAAACCAGATGCTGGACGAGATGACGACACTGCTCGGCGGTCGCGTTGCGGAAAAACTTGTGCTGGATGACATATCGACAGGTGCCTCCAACGACCTCGAGCGCGCCACCTCCATCGCACGAAACATGGTCACACGCTACGGTTTTTCCGATAAACTGGGGCCTGTGGTATACGGAGAAAATCAAGCCGAGACTTTCCTCGGTAGAGATTTTAACAGCCACAAAAGTTACAGCGACACCGTCGCGCTTGAGATAGACACCGAGATGCGCGCCCTGCTTGACAATGCGTACAAGCAAGCGGTGGACATTTTAACGGAAAATATGGAAAAATTGCACAAGGTGTCGGCAGAACTGCTTATCCGTGAAAAACTGGACGGTGAGGAGTTTAAAAAGCTGATGGACGGCGAGGAACTGCCGGAGTTTGAGCCGCGCGCCGAAAAGCAACCCATCGACCTCAAAGCGCTCAACACACCTGTTGTCGACATATCGGCGCAGGGCATAGCCGAGGCGCAAAAACATATTGATGCCACACTTCAAGAGCGCCGCGCCGAGTCGGAGCAGGCAGACGAAGCACAGCAACAGGACGAAGCACCGGCAACGCAGGAAGAGCCGACAACACAAACCGAACAGGCGTAGGAGCCGACAGCCGCCCCCACCGAGGTGGTCGAAGATCCGGTACAGGCGGAAGTTGCGCCGAGCGAGCCGACAGCCGAAGAGCCGACACAGGCGGAAGGTGCACCGAGCGAGCCGGCAGTAGACGAGCCGACAGCCCAAGAGCCGGCAATTGTAGAAGAGGAAAAACCAAAGCCGAAAAGAGCGCCGAGAAAGCGCAAGACAGCGCCAAAGGGCGAGTCGGCGACAACCCCCAAACAGCCGGAGCAGGACGAAAAGCCGTCCGGTGACACCGAGGAATAACAATGACAAAAAAGTCGAGGAACTACGACAACGAAAGTATACAGAGCCTCAAAGGTGCCGACCGGGTGCGAAAGCGCCCGGGCGTTATCTTTGGTAGTGATGGTTTAGAGGGCTGTGAGCACGCGGTTTTTGAAATACTATCCAACTCCATAGACGAGGCACGCGGCGGACACGGCAACACCATCAACATCAAGCGCTATCTTGACGGAAGCGTCGAGATTGAGGACTTTGGGCGCGGTATCCCCGTCGATTACAACCAAAACGAACAGCGCTATAACTGGGAACTGCTCTTTTGTGAGCTGTACGCAGGCGGCAAATACAATCAGGATGACGAGAGCTATGCCTACTCACTGGGGCTTAACGGTCTCGGACTTTGTGCCACGCAGTATGCCTCGCGCTACATGACGGTGGAGGTTTACCGCGACGGTTATCACTACCACCTCGACTTTGAGCGCGGCGAGAACGTCGGCGGTCTGCAAAAGACGGAAAAGCGCCGCAAACAGAGCGGTACGTCGATACGTTGGCTACCCGACGATGACGTGTTTACCGAGATTGACATACGTCCCGAATACCTCAACGACGTGTTGCGCCGTCAGGCGGTTGTCAACGCGGGTGTAACATTCAACCTGAGTGTCGAGACGGGCAGAGGGCAGTTTGAGCAGAGCGTTTTCTATTACGAAAAGGGCATTGAGGACTACGTAGCCGAGCTTGTGGGGCAGGACTACCTCACCCCGATAATAAGCTGTAACAGCAGTGCCGTCGGCAAAGATCGCGAGGACAGACCGGAATACAAGGTGCAGATGAACGCGGCTTTTTGCTTTTCCAACAAGCACACGCTGCTGGAATACTATCACAACTCCAGTTTTTTGGAACACGGAGGTTCGCCGGAGCGCGCCGTCAAGACGGCTTTTGTCAACCAGATTGACAGCTATTTAAAACAGAAAAACTTATATAAAAAGGGGGAAAGCAAGATAACGTTCACCGATGTGCAGGACTGCCTTTGCATCGTAACGTCAAGCTTTTCCACCCAGACTTCATACGAAAACCAGACAAAAAAAGCGATAACCAACCGCTTTATAGCGCAGGCGATGACGGAGTTTTTAAAGCACTACCTAGAAGTGTACTTCATCGAAAAGCCGGAGGAAGCGCAAAAGATAGCCGCGCAGATTCTTATCAACAAGCAGAGCCGTGAACAGGCGGAAAAAACGCGCCAAAACCTCAAAAAGACGATAGGGCGCGACATTGACATCGCCAACAGGGTGCAAAAGTTCGTCGACTGCCGCACCAAAGACCTGTCGGTGCGCGAGCTTTATATCGTGGAGGGTGACTCGGCGCTCGGCGCGTGTAAAACCAGCCGCAACTCGGAGTTTCAGGCGATTATCCCCGTGCGCGGCAAGATACTCAACTGCCTTAAAGCCGACCTTGTCAAGATTTTCAAGTCCGAGATTATAACAGACATAATAAAGGTGCTCGGGTGTGGTGTCGACATGCCGGGCAAGGCAAAAACAGGCATTGCGGACTTTGACATCGACAGCCTGCGCTGGAACAAAATTATTATATGTACCGATGCGGATGTCGACGGCTATCAAATAAGAACGCTTATACTTGCGATGTTTTATCGGCTTATGTCACAGCTTATCGAGCAGGGATATGTCTACATCGCGGAGTCGCCGCTGTACGAGATAAACACAAAGGCGAAAACATACTTTGCCTACACCGAGCCGGAAAAAACCTCGATATTAAAGCGCATTGAAAAGCAAAACTACACCATTCAGCGCAGTAAAGGACTTGGCGAAAACGAGCCGGACATGATGTGGATGACAACGATGAACCCCGAGAGCCGCCGCCTTATCAAGGTGGAGCGCGACACGCCGGAGTACACGGCAGAGGTGTTTGAGCTGTTACTGGGTGACAATCTCGCCGGACGTAAAGAGCACATTGCAAACCACGGGTACGAGTATCTGGAAGAGCTTGATTTATCCTAGGTAGTGTTGACACAAGTGTTCAGCCGGCATATTTTGGCGATTTTTCCGCCATTCTTCGTTGTCAAAACTCACATTCCACAAAGGAGTGTATCGTTTTTCCGCCTAGCCTTGCGAAAAAATCACTCAAAATCTGCTCGTTTCAACTCGTGTCCACACTCCCTAGCCGGTACCACACTATCTAATCACAACAAAAGAGAATTATGGCAAAAAAAAGTAAAAAAACCGATACTAAGAAAAAACGCCCCTCACTTGATGAGAGTGTAGAGATTTCCGATGCCGGTATAGTTCTGGAAAACCGCATTACCGAGACACTGGAAAAAAACTACATGCCTTACGCGATGAGCGTTATAATAAGTCGCGCCCTGCCGGAGATTGACGGCTTTAAACCGTCACACCGCAAACTGCTTTTCACCATGTACGATATGGGTTTGCTAAAGGGTGCGCGGACCAAGAGCGCCAACATCGTCGGTTCCACGATGAAGTTGAACCCCCACGGTGACAGCGCCATCTATGAGACGATGGTGCGCCTTTCCACCGGCAACGAGGCACTGCTTAACCCGTTTGTCGACTCAAAGGGTAACTTCGGCAAGTTTTACAGCCGTGACATGGCATATGCCGCAAGCAGATACACCGAGGCAAAGCTTGCCAAGGTGTCGGAACTGCTTTTCAAGGACATAGATAAGGACACCGTCGATTTTGTGCCCAACTACGACAACAGCCGCACCGAGCCGACGTTGCTCCCCACCTGCTATCCCAACATACTGACCAACTGTACCATTGGTATTGCGGTCGGCATGGCGAGCAGTATATGCAGTTTCAATCTGCGTGAGGTGTGCGACACCGTTATCGCGCTGATAGCCGACGAAAATCACCCCATCGAGACAACGCTGATAACGGCGGACTTTTCCGGCGGTGGGCAGATTCTCTACAGTGCGCCGGACATAAAAAACATCTACGACACAGGGCGCGGTTCGATACGCGTGCGCAGTCGTTACAACTACGAAAAGGACGGCAACCGCATCGAGGTGACGGAAATACCCTACACCACCACCATCGAAGCTATCATGGACAAAATATCTGACCTTGTCAAAAACGGCAAGGTAAAAGAGATATCCGACATGCGCGACGAGACGGATCTCAACGGTCTTATGTTAACACTGGACCTAAAGCGCGGTGTCGACCCCGATAAACTTATGACAAAGCTGTTTGCGCTGACACCGCTGGAGGACAGTTTTTCCTGCAACTTCAACATCGTCATCAACGGTATGCCGCGCACAATGGGTGTACGCGAGATACTGAGCGAGTGGATTGCGTTTCGTCTGGACTGCGTCAAGCGCAAGACGTTTTACGAGGCGGAGGAAAAGCGCCGCCGCCTGCACCTGTTAAAAGGACTCAAGGCCATACTGCTCGACATCGACAAGGCTATTCGCATCGTGCGCGAGACGGAGGAGGAGGCAGAGGTCGTGCCCAACCTGATGATAGGTTTCGGCATCGACAAACTGCAAGCGGAGTTTGTATCGGAAATTCGCCTGCGACAGCTCAACCGCAACTACATTCTGCGTCGCACACAGGAGATAGACGACCTGCGCGAGGCAATAGAAAAGCTGGAAGAGATGTTAAACTCCAAGCGACTGCTCAACAAGTACATCGCGGACGAACTTAAAACCATTCGCGACACATACGGCATCGACAGACGCAGTGAAATCCTTTACGATGTAGCGCCCGCCACCGCCAAGGACGAGGAGACGGTACTGCCGAGCTACCCCGTGACGGTTTTCTTCACCGAGGAAAACTATATAAAGAAGATAACGGCGCAATCGCTTCGCATGAGTGGCGAGCAAAAGCTGAAAGAGGGCGACGCTATCCGCCACAGCGAGGAGACAAAAAACGACAGCACGCTGATGTTTTTCACCGACAAAGCGCAGGTTTACAAGTGTTTTGCCGCGCAGTTTGATGACACAAAGGCAAGCGTTATTGGCGATTACGTACCTGCCGCGCTCGGTTTTGACGAGGGCGAGTTGTGCCGCTTTATGGCGGTGGTGGAGCAGTATACCGGTTTTATGCTGTTTGTGTTTGAGGACGGAAAGGTCGCAAAGGTGGACATAACCTCCTATCAGACCAAGCAAAACCGAAAAAAGTTGCTCAATGCCTTTTCGGAAAAGTCGCCGGTCGTGAAGTTTTTCTACCTGAAAGAGGATTGCGACGTCGCGTTGCAGAGCACAGCAGGGCGAATGCTCGTCTTTAACACTGCGCAGATAGCCACCAAGACGACAAAATCGACGCAAGGCGTGCAGGTCATGACGCTCAAAAAGGGCATACGCTACAAAAGTGTGTTCCTGCCGAGCGAAAACACCTTAAAAGACAGCAACAAATACCGCGTACGCAATCTCCCCTCTACCGGCATGAAGATAGTCCCTGAGGATGTACAGCAACTAACCTTATAGTGTCGACAGTGTCGCCACCCTCCGAGATGGGTCACATGACCACTCTCGGTCTATCCCCCGCAATCGGCTTGCATAGCCGAATATCACTTTCACAAAGGCGTGTGCAGTTTTTATAGTTGTTAAACTTGAAAAACGCTAAAAGATAGCCGAGCAGAAATTTCGCCTTTACCCTATCTTCACTTATCACTAAAGGGCTTTGTTAATTTAACATGAAAAAATATCGGTTGCCTGTTCTTTTCTTCATTTTAACTTAACAGCGCCCATTAAAAATAACGGAGGTGCATTTATGAAAAAGCGTGTGGGAATTTTAACCGCCGGCGGCGATTGTCCCGGTCTCAATGCGACTATTCGAGGTGTGGCCAAGGCACTTTATCAGCGCTTTGGTGAGGACGTTGAAATTATCGGCATACGCGACGGTTACTACGGACTTATAACCGGCAGCTATAAGGAGATGCGTGAGATTGACTTTTCCGGCATACTCACGCGTGGCGGTACTATCCTCGGCACCAAGCGCACCCCATTTAGCAAAATGCAGGTGGTGGGCGACGACAACGTCGACAAGGTCGAGGAGATGAAAAAAACCTATAAAAAGTTAAAGCTGGACTGTCTGCTGTGTCTGGGCGGCAACGGCACCCACAAGACGGCAAATCTGCTGTCGGAAAACGGTCTTAACATCATCGGCCTGCCCAAAACCATCGACAACGACATATTCGGCACCGATGTCACGTTCGGTTTTCACAGTGCTGTCGACATCGCGACGATGGTCATCGACAGGATACACACCACCGCAAGCAGTCACGACCGCGTTATGGTTATCGAGTTGATGGGCAACAAGGCCGGTTGGCTGACCCTTTACTCCGGTATAGCGGGCGGTGCGGATATCATACTGCTCCCCGAGATGCCCTACAGCATGAAAAGCATAATAAAAGCTATTGAGCGCCGTTACGATGAGGGCAAGGACTTTTCGATACTTGCCGTCGCCGAGGGTGTCATGAGCAAGGAAGAGAGCAAGATGAAACGCAAGGAGCGCGAGGCCGCGCGCCGTGAACAGGGCATAACGACAGCCACCACACGCATTGCGCGTGAGATTGAGGCGGAAACCGGCTTTGAAACACGCATTGCCGTGCCCGGACACATACAGCGCGGCGGCTCCCCGTCGGCGTATGACAGGGTGCTTGCGACACAGTTCGGCACATTTGCGGCAAAACTTATCGAGCTTGGACAGTTCGGCACCTCGGTTGCAATGGTCAACAACGTCGTGAAGGCAAACCTGCTGTCCACCGTCGCCGGCAAGAAAAAAATTGTACCGGAAAACGCCGACATGATAGGTGTGGCAAGAAAAATGGGCATTAGTTTAGGATAGGAAATAAAACATGATAAAAGAATTACCGAAAAATTACGACCCGTCAAGCTTTGAAAAGCGCCTGTACAGTTATTGGACAGACAAGGGCTGCTTTCACGCGCCGACCGACACCGACAAGGAAAAATACTCGATAGTCATACCGCCCCCAAACATCACGGGGCAGTTGCACATGGGTCATGCGCTGATGGTCACGGTGCAGGACATTATAATACGTCACAAGCGTATGCAGGGTTACAGCGCCATGTGGTTGCCCGGCACCGACCACGCCTCCATTGCGACGGAGGCGCGTATCGTTGACACAATGCGCTCGGAGGGTGTGACAAAAGAAGATTTAGGTCGAGAGGGCTTTTTGGAGCGCGCTTGGGATTGGCGCAACACCTACGGCAACCGCATCAACCTTCAACTGCGCGAACTCGGCGCGTCACTGGACTGGGAGCGCGAGCGCTTTACGCTGGACGAGGGTTGCAACAAGGCGGTAAACGAGGTTTTCTGCACGCTGTACGAGCAGGGGCTTATCTATCGCGCCAAGCGCCTTGTCAACTGGTGTCCTGTCTGCGGCACGGCTATATCCGATGCCGAAGTTGACCACGACGACAAGGACGGTAACTTTTATCACATAAACTATCCGCTGAGTGACGGTAGCGGCCACGTTGAGATAGCGACGACACGTCCCGAAACACTGCTCGGTGACACCGCCGTCGCTGTAAACCCGACGGACGAGCGTTATGCCAAACTTATCGGCAAGACGCTGACACTGCCGCTGGTGGGT
>CAYJFU010000039.1:19792-20974 GCA_964369445.1 uncultured Oscillospiraceae bacterium
CCGATAATCGCCGACGAGTATGTCGACAGCGAGTTCGGCACCGGCGCGGTTAAGATAACACCGGCGCACGACCCCAACGATTACGAGGTCGGCAAGCGCCACAACCTCGCGCAGGAGGTCATGCTGGACAGCGAGGCAAAAATCACCGCAAACTACGAAAAATACGCCGGCATGGACAGGTACGACGCGCGCAAGGCGATAGTCGCTGACCTGAAAGCGGACGGACTGCTTGTGCAGGTAAAACCGCACAAACACAACGTCGGCGCATGTTCGCGCTGTACGACCGTCATCGAGCCGATGCTGTCGATGGAGTGGTTTGTCAAGATGGCACCGCTTGCAGAGCCTGCAATAGCCGCCGTTAAAGATCAAAAGACACGCTTTGTACCACAGCGCTTTGAAAAGACCTACATGCACTGGATGGAAAACATCAAGGATTGGTGCATAAGCCGCCGCCTGTGGTGGGGACACCGCATACCGGCTTACCACTGCGCCTGTGGTGAAATCGCGGTCAGCCGCACCCCAATAACCGCCTGCCCCAAGTGTGGCGGAAAGGTTACGCAGGACGAAAACACGCTTGACACATGGTTCTCGTCGGCGCTGTGGCCTTTTTCGACCCTCGGCTGGCCGGAAAAAACACCGGATCTTGCCAAGTTTTTCCCGACAAACACCCTTGTCACCGGCTACGACATAATTTTCTTCTGGGTGGCGCGTATGATCTTCTCATCGCTCCATTTTATGGACGAGGTTCCGTTTGACAGGGTGCTCATCACCGGAATTGTGCGCGACGAGCAGGGGCGCAAGATGTCAAAGTCGCTGAACAACGGCATTGATCCGCTCAAAATAATCGAGGAGTACGGCGCGGATGCACTTCGCATGTCGCTGATACTCGGCACCACCCCCGGCACCGATATGCGTGTGTCCTACGACAAGATAAAGTACTGCCGAAACTTTGCAAACAAGGTCTGGAACGCATCGCGCTACCTTATGATGTGCATAGGCGACGAGGACGTGACGGCGCAACTGCCGGATTTATCCGCGCTGACCGACACCGATCTGTGGGCACTGCACCGCTACAACGACACTGTCAAGGCGGTGGAGGAACACTTTGAAAAGCTTGACGTTGCGCTTGCCGCCGCCAAGATAGAGGAATTCTTGTGGGATGTTTTCTGTGATTTCACCATC
>CAYJFU010000040.1:0-20610 GCA_964369445.1 uncultured Oscillospiraceae bacterium
TGACAAACATCACAAACCTTGATGACCGCTTGCTTTTACAGTACTACTCCGAGCGGCGCACACAACCTATCGAGGTACTGGGACTGGGCTCATCACGCATTATGCAGTTGACAGATGACATGGTGCAGGGAGACTACTTCGGCGCCGGCGTTACAGGCAGTGATCTGCGCGACGTCATAAATAATTATTACATGTTCAAAGAGAGAGTAGGGGCACCGCAAAAGGTCATCATAGCCCTCGACTACTGGTTTTTGTCAAGTGGAAACCTAAACGGACTTGCGCGCACCGAATATTACGAGCAGTTTTGTGCCGATGTCGACAGTGATCCTGTCGGTGTGGACCTTGCAGTGGACAGATATGTCGAAATGTTGTCCTTTGTCTATTTTCAAAACAGCATCGACACCCTCTTGTCCGACCGCGAGGACATAGCTGCCACCGAGCTTACCGACGACGAGGGTGCTGTGCGTCGCGCTGATGGCTCGTACAGCTACAGCCTTGAATATCGCGAGGGCGGTGTGTCGCAGTCCAACCAATATGCATACGAAAGCACCGTTTTAAACGGCACCTCCGCTGTTTTTGACGGTGTAAAACAAACGTTACAGCAACAGTTTTCTGCATTTTTACAGCAACTCTCAAACGACGGTGTCGATATTGAGTTTGTTATTGTACCTTTTCACCCTATCTATTATGACTTTATGCTGACAAGCGAAAAGTATACCGAAATACTGGCAACCGAGGACTACTTTCGTGAGGTTGCACAGCAGTTTGGCATAGAGGTGAAGGGCAGTTATAACCCACACACACTGCAATTCACATCGGCGGAATTTTATGATGCAATGCACGTAACGCAAAGTGCCATGCAACAACTTTACACAGCGGAGTGAATGGGAACGGTTCACTAAAGTCGAATTGCACAGCTCTTATTTCATTTTAGCTTGCTTTTTTCTCCGATGCGGGGAAAGCAAGCCAAAACACATCAGATTTTGCGAAATTTGACAGCTCCACGCAGGGCGAAACGAATAAAAACACAACGGAACGGTTATGATTAAAAAAAGAGTGCTTAAAGAGAAAAGGTTAACGCCGCTGCGGTTGCTGACGGCTAGCTTTTTGTGCAACATTACCGTTGGCACTATACTGCTCATGCTCCCTGTTGCAAGCCGTGACGGGCGCTCTCTCGGTCTGCTCGACGCACTATTTACCGCCACCTCCGCAGGTTGTGTGACGGGACTTGCCGTCGTCGACACATTTAACCACTTTTCAACCTTTGGCCAGGTCGTGATACTTTGCCTGATACAGGTGGGCGGTTTGGGGTTCATCGCCGTATCTTCACTGCTGTTGCTCGTCGTCGGCTCACGCATAACCCTGCGCGAGCGGCTGCTCATTTCAGAATCTTTCAGTATGCTCAAGGTCGGTGGCGCTGTGCGACTTGTACGCAAAGTGTGGATTATAACCATGCTGTGTGAGCTGCTGGGTGCTGTCAGCTTTGCAACGGTGTTTGTACCGCAGTTCGGCTGGGCGCAAGGGTTATGGTTTTCGGTATTTCACAGCGTGTCCGCGTTTTGCAACGCCGGCTTTGATTTGATGGGCGGCGGTTCGCTGACAGCATACAGCTCTAACATCACTGTCAATGTGACCGTGATGTTACTCATACTTGTCGGCGGCCTGGGCTTTATCGTGTGGGAGGATCTAATTTCCAACCGACTACGCTTTAAAAAACTGACGTTGCACAGCAAGGTGGTACTTACCGGCTCCACAATATTGTTGCTGGGTGGCGGCATCGTTTTTTACCTTTCCGAACAAAACGGCGCGTTTGCCGAACTGTCGCAAGGTGATAAGATAATGGCAGGCTTTTTTCAGGCGGTCACAACACGCACTGCCGGATTTAACACCGTCGACCTCAACAGCTTTACCACCTCAGGCACGGTGCTCAACATGGTTTTTATGCTGATTGGCGCGGCACCCGGCTCCACCGGCGGCGGTATGAAGGTGACGACCGTCGCTGTTATCGTGCTGTTTTTGCTCTCCTATTTCGGCAACAGGGCTGGCGTAAACGCCTTTGGACGACGTATCCCCGACAGGGCGGTACAGCGCGCTTTTAACGCTGTCACCATCTATGCCGTCGCGATAATAATCGGCACATTTGTCATAGGGTTGCAGGGCATCGGCTTTGAACTTACGCTGTTTGAGGTCATATCAGCTGTGGGCACAGTCGGTCTGTCACGCGGTGCAACGGCAGAATACACCGAGCTTTCAAAGGTTATGACGATACTGCTTATGTTTGCCGGCAGGGTGGGTGGTTTATCGGTGGCAATAGCGGTTGCCGAGCGCGCGCCACGCGTAAACATAAAAAATGTAGAGGAAAATATTATAACGGGTTAGAGGGAGCACTATAGTCAAATTGCACAATTGACGTTTCGTTTTGTATTGCATCATAAACTTATTAAAAATAAAAGGGGTAGATATGAAAAACATGTTGGTTATCGGGCTTGGGCAATTTGGTTACAACCTTGCACTTCGCCTATCCGAGCTTGGCAACGAGGTGCTTGTCGTCGACACCGACAGCGAAAAAGTGGAGCAGATAGCGCCTTATGTCACCGGTGCGCAAATTGCGGACTGCCAGGAGGATGAGGTGCTGAAAAGCCTCGGTATAAAAAACTTTGACATATGCTTTGTGTGCATAGCCGGCGATTTTCAGGCATCGCTTGAGATAACCTGTGCGCTATCAGAGCTGGGCGCTGAGTTTATCGTCTCCAAAGCCGAGCGTGTAAGACAGTCTCTCATACTGTCCAAAATAGGCGCAAACGAGGTCATTCATGCCGACACTGAACTCGCCGACAAGGTGGCGGTGCGCTACAGCGCAGAAAATGCGTTTGAGTTCATCGAACTGTCGGACGGCTACGCCATATCCGAAATTCTTGTGCCGGAACAGTGGATCGGCAAAAGCATCGACAGCCTTAACGTGCGCCGTCGCTATGGTATCAACATAATAGCCTACAAGTTCGGCCACGAGCGCAACAAGGATTTTATCCCGACGCGCGGCCCTGAGCACACCTTTGTCAGGGGCGAACATCTGCTTCTTGCCGGCGACAGCGACGACATTATGGCGATGACAAGCAAGTTGAATTAAATAGCGTCAGGACTATCTAATCACTTTTGCAAGGATGGGTGCGCCGAGCCGGCATTTTGCGGTTCGCTTTTCACAAGTATGACATCGGTACCGATGTTTACGATATCGCTGTACTTAATATACAAATCCGGTTCGCGACCAAGCAGTCCGAACAACTTTAGCCGACCGAATATCGTCATTCCGTCGATAACGGCTGTCTCTTTGCAAAATGTGACGTCGTCCACCCTACCAAGCCTAGTACCGCTGCGCATGGTGATGACATCCTTTTGTGTTAAATCCAAAACACTAACCATATTACACCTATTATTCGGTCGTTATCGGATGAGCAGGAAGATATCTCCGTTTGTTACCCCTGCCATTGGCAAAGGATGCAAACGATAAAATGGCCGCCCTATTAAGTCATAATTAGAATAATAATATATATGCAAGTTAGTAGAGTAGTTTGATTTAGGTAGCATGAAATTTACGCATTGCGAATTAGTACGTACATTTTTACAAAAATTTCATAATTTTGCAAATAAAAATACACACATACCGAAAAATATTGTAAAATATACGTAAGTGAAATTTTAAGAGGCTATTTTGAAAAATGGAGAAAAACTAAAAGAGCTTATAGACGAGTTGGGTGTCACTCAAAAGACATTTGCGAAAACTGTTGGGGTTTCCGAAAGTACGCTTTCCGGATATATCCACACAACGCGTGAACCCGACATGAGTACGCTTGCCCAAATTTCAAAAACTCTGAATGTCTCGGCGGACTTTCTTTTGGATTTGCAGTTTAACTCCGACACCGCTTTTTCCGTCACCGAACAGGAAAAAATTATACTGGAACGCCTGCGCACGCTCTCACAGCAACAGCGTGACCTCGTGAATGAAATGATCGGGGTTTTACTTACCCATGCCGAGCGGCAGACAAAGTTCGGGCGCCGCGCCAGTGACCGACCACCCTCAGAGTTTACCCCCGACTAACGTCATCGGCAGACCGATTACATTGTCAATATCTCCATCTATGCTACTGACAAACGCACCGGCTTCCCCCTGTATTCCGTAGCCTCCGGCCTTGTCAAATGGTTCTCCTGTCGAAATATACTCCTCTATCTGCCTGTCAGTCAGATCTGAAAACGTTACCGCTGTCTGTGCAAAATCAGTGGTGTATCTGTAACGCTTTACCCGTGGGTGTGCTATCGTAACGCCCGTGTACACGATGTGCGTACGTCCGCTTAAATTGCGTAACATACTATATGCCTGCTCTTTACTTGCAGGTTTTGTCAATATTTCATCATATAAACAAACCACGGTATCCGCCGCCAAAATTGGTAGGCGTATATCGTTGCGCGCTTTTATGCCGACCACCGCCGCCTTTGCTTTGCGCAGTGACAGCACCTGCACCAACTGCGAGCCACTTAAACGGCGGCGCACCCCCTCACTGACATCGGTGGGTATGACAATGGGCGTATAACCTGCGCTTTTCAAAATATCGTACCTGCGCGGCGATGCTGATGCAAGATAAATGTCCATGTGAAAACTCCTTTGGAATGGTTAATTAATAATATCACCTGACCTGTCATTTCGTCAACAGTGCAATTGGTGCTGACGCGGTGTTTTCTGTAAAACAATCTGCCACATGGGGAAATGTTAAAATAATATCATCAAGCAAAAGATCTGATGTTTTTGGAGCAATGATTGTACAACTTGACTTTAATGCGACATTGCATTGTCTAACCTTGACGATTTGCCTTTTACATTATATAATAGTCACAGACACAAAACACCAATTTATGAGGATATATGTTACTTGTTGAAGAACAGCGCCGAGAGCTTTATAACTACAAACCAAAGCTACAGGAGCTGTATGCGACGCTCGGCGTTGAGACATCGCGTGAGCAGTTGCCACAGTTAGAGGAGCGTTGCTCACAGCCGGGTTTTTATGATGACAGAGAAGAGAGCGCCAAGGTCTTTGCGGCAATACGTAGTGCTAAGGAGCGCATAAGCGCCTACGAGGGGCTTTTTTCGGCTTTTGAGGACTGCGAAACCATGTTGGAAATGGCACAGGAAATAGAATCGGAGGAGGAGCAGCAGGAGTTTTTGGAGGAGTTCTCGGTTAGTTTTGAGCAGTTTGCGGCGAACTACACCAAAACGCGTCTTGTGACGTTGCTGACAGGCGATTACGACAAAAACAACGCCATCCTAACCTATCATGCCGGCGCCGGCGGAACCGAGGCGCAGGACTGGGCGGAGATGCTGTACCGCATGCACACGCGTTTTGCACAGGAGCTTGGCTATAAACTAAAGGTTCTGGACTATCTTGCCGGTGATGAGGCAGGCATAAAAAGCGTGAGCTTTTTGGCGGAGGGCGACAATGCATACGGCTTTTTAAAAGCGGAAAACGGTGTACACCGTCTGGTGCGCGTGTCGCCGTTTGACAGCAGCGGGCGCCGACACACCTCCTTTGCGTCGGTGGAGGTAATGCCCATGCTCGAAAACAGTGACGATATCGACATACGCAGCGAGGATTTGCGCGTTGACACCTACCGTAGCGGCGGTGCCGGCGGTCAGCACGTCAACAAGACGGAAAGTGCCGTGCGCATAACCCATCTGCCGACCGGCATAGTGGTGGCTTGCCAAAACGAACGCAGTCAACATCAAAACCGCGAGGTGGCGATGAACATGCTAAAAAGCCGCCTTATACAGATAAAAGAACAGGCGCACCTTGACAGGATAGAGGACATAAAGGGCGATCAAAAGGACATAGCATGGGGGCATCAGATACGAAGTTACGTGTTTATGCCATACACACTTGTAAAGGATCACCGCACCGGCTTTGAGATGGGTAATGTCTCGGCGGTGTTAGACGGTGATTTAAGTGGCTTTGTCGATGCATATCTTATTTTGGGGTGTTAAAAAACCAGCACGACCGAGCAATAAAAAAAGGAACAAAAAACATGAAATTGTACAAAAAATTGTGCGCGTTTTTAATGGTGATTCCACTTGTGCTGACCGGTTGCGCAAGTGTGTCGTTGCAACAGGAGGGCAGTATAGTGACCGCCCCGACAGCGCAGTTTGAGCAAGGCGTTGACACGCTTATCATCGTTGCTCCGCAGGATGTGGCAGAGATGTTGCAACCGCTTTTCACCCTCTACGAGACCTCACAAGGGGTGAGCGTAACGGTGAACACAGTGCCACAGGAGGATTTTGATGAGCAGTTCGCCACCGCCTCGGCATCGCAGGGGGCGGCCCTTGTCGTGTCAGACAGCGCCGCGGCAATCAACGGTGGCAGTACGCTTGATTTGACAACCGCATCTTCGCCGCTTGTGTCGGCGATAGCCGGTGCCGTGCCGGAGTATCTGCGTCGCTCGCCTGAGGTGTATTTTATGCCTGCCGGTATTGACGGATATGCGTACATAGCCAACATCGAGCTTTTGTCGCAGATGTTGGCGCTTGATGCAGACGCTGTGCCGGAGCTGTCGGAAAATCTGCGTCAAACCTCCGGCATACAGTGGCAGAGCTCCACTGAGCAGTTATATGATGTTATTACCGGTGCAACCTCCACCGAGGAGACGTTACGGTTTTCAACGGCGGAGTACACGCTGTCGCCCGACACGCTCGGTGAGGAGCAGAACGTTGTCACGCCGTTTGCACTTGCGATAGGCGACAACCAAAACTTCCTACAACCGCTATCTCCGGCACTGCTTGCACATTCGCAAAACGAGGATAGCACCCTGTTACTTACAAGTTACATAGCCTTTTTGGAGACAGAAAGCGCCATGCTTGCCGCCACCGACGGCGAAGTGCTACGCGGTGAGGACTTTACCGATAACTACGGCGAACTTGACAACGAAACCGCAGCCGCACTCTTCTCGCAGGACAAGGTGCTGTTTTGGCGCACGTCGCTGTCGCAGGCGCACCGACTGCTTCCCACCGACACCGCCGCTGTCGCCCCGATATTTCCTTTAAAGCTACCCTTTGACAGCGAAACGTTTGAGGACAGCACGCTTGCTTATTCGCTCAACGCAGGCATAACCGTAACAACGCCATTCGGGTTTGGTCTGCTCGGCTCCGGCACAAATGAGCAACAAGCCGCCGCACTTGATTTTCTTGTATGGTTTTACTATTCCGTCTCCGGCAAGTCCTACATAACCGATACGCTCGGACTTATCGACTTCAACACCATGACGGCGACAACACCTTTTTCAAAGCAACTGCTACAGTACATAAACAACGAAAACTACATAGCCGACGAACTGCTGTTTTTGCCCTTTGACACAAAAACGGCGGTGGCAACCCTTATCGGCGATGATTACATGACCGACACAACATGGAGCGCCGCCGAGACCGAGCAACTTGCAACCGATTTAGCGGTCGCACTTGGGTGGCAGACACCGACCGAAACGGTTTAGCAGCAAAATAGATACGAAATAAAACTTATCCACCTGTTGACGTTCTATATTCCCCTCTCTTCACATATAGTTTAATCACGTGCAAAACATGTTAAGTTGAAGGCTGGCAGTGAAAACTAATGACAAACGATTTTGTTATGCTTTTATTGCAAAAAGCAATAGTCATCAAGCTTTTGTTTTAGCTTTTGGTCATTGTTGAAGGAGGAAGCGCTCGGTATGAAATTATATAGCATGCGCAGGCTGATACGCTCGGATTTTGCAGAGCTGTTGGCATTTGTCTGCGTCACACGAAAAAAACATGGTACAATGCGTCAAAGTGACCTTCTGCGCTATTTTGAGCGTGGAAAAATAATAGGGCTTTTTGAAAACGGACAACTTTTCGGCGCGGCATTTGTCGGTCGAGTGGGCGCAGGATTGATTGTTGATGGATTTTTGCATGGTACCGCCGACAGGGGATCCCAATCGGTTTATCTGCGACTGCATGACAGCACATCAAGGGAACATCTGCAACTGCTCATAGAGTTTTGGGAGAAAGAGCGCCTTGGCAAGGACAGCTTTTTGCTACTGCATTACGATTACATAAAGGACATATCGGTGTTGCTGGTAAGTGACGATGTGGAGCTTGTTGCACTGCGCACCATCGTCGGGGTAAAGCCCGGCATTGTATTGCACTCGACAGAGAAGGCCGCTGTAGCCACGCGATTTTGCTCCGATTACAAGCTGTGTAACATGCAGGACAGCAAGACGCTCGGTATGCACTTTGACAGTGGTTACACAGGTGTGTCTGCCGTGGGGTGCAACGTCATATTGTGCAGAAAGATGTGCTAGCAGCCTATGACTTAAACTCGAGGAGATGCAAACAATATCAATAAGTACGGGGGTGACAGCCCAAAACACATCAGACATTAACAACAGCCCATACAGCTACTCTGTAAGCGGTGGGCATAAACTGCTAGGTAATAGGATGTTTAAAACAATTATAGCGCGCCTTGAGGGCAACAGACTTTTTCACACACTCATACACGTCAAGGGAAACCCTAAGCTCTGTATACTGACAGAGCCGCTTTGGGGTATCCCTTTTGCGCTGTATTCGCCGTTTGCGACGCTCTATATGTATGCACTGGGTGTCGATGACCGTCAGATCGGCTTTTTGCTCACCATAGGAATGATTGTTCAGGTTGTCGCCGCTTTTTTTGGCGGCATTATCACCGACAAGCTAGGCAGACGTGTCACAACACTGCTGTTCGACGTGCTCAGTTGGACGGTTTACACCTTTATTTTGATATTTGCGCAAAACTTCTGGTGGTTCTTTATCGGTGTTATAATAAACAGTATGTGGCAGATCACCAACAACTCTTGGTCATGTCTGTTGGTGGAGGATTGCGAAAAATCACTACTGGTTGATGTCTACACGTGGGTGCAGGTATCGGGACTGCTGTCGGTGTTTTTTGCACCTATTTCGGCTCTATTGCTCGGCTATTTTGACCTTGTCTTCGCCGTGCGCTTGTTGTATACGTTCGCGTTTGTATCCATGACTATCAAGTTTTTACTGCTCTACTTCATCGGCCACGAGACTAAGCAGGGTCTTATACGTATGGAGGAGACCAAGCACGTGCCGGTCAGGGAACTGCTTAAAGGTTACACCGGTGTGTTCGCAGAACTTATACGCAACCGCGCCATAGTGACAGCAATATCGCTAAAACTGCTCGTCAACATCGGCGTTATGGTGACAAACGCGTTTTCCTCGCTGTATATAACACAAAACTCCGGCCTGCCGGAGCATATGCTTGCTTATCTGCCCATGATACGCGCTGCGTTGTTGTTGCTTTTTATATTTACCATACAAAATGGTATAAATCGCCTGCCTTTCAAGCTTTCCATGTCGCTGGGCGCGGTACTGTACATCGTCAGCAACACTGCACTGATACTGTCGGCAGACATACACCTCGCCATGCTTATACCCTATATAATATTGGACGCCTTTGCGTTTTCTTTCCTCATAATGCGTGTCGATGCCGTCGTCGCAAGTTTTATAAGCGAAAAGGAGCGCTCACGCATGAACAGCATTATGTACATCGTGATGATAGGGCTTACCGCGCCGTTCGGTTCCATAGCCGGCAACCTGTCGGATATTAGCCGTCGCCTGCCATTTATGCTCAATATAGCGTGCTACGGCATTATGCTGTTGATAATAATGTTCTCACAGGATTTAAAGCGGCATAGGGATTGATGGTAATTAATAAGTAAAGTTTAAGAATTTGAGGGCGCTTTAGAAATTTCCCTGCAAGTGTTTCCCTCATGCAAGTCGAAATACTGACGCTTGCAAAGGAAGGTAAAAGACACAGTAGCCAAGCTGTTTTCAAAATCGGTAACCTGCACAAAGATACAGCTAAAAGCGTTTATACATCTTTTTGTGTGCAATTACAGGTTAGCTTTATGGTAAATACATTTATGTAAAGTAACGTTAAAAAGCTTCCCCCGCTACCTGCGGGAGAAGCTTTTTGTAATGCATGTAAGTTGAGAGAGCAATGCCGCCAACTTTACTGCCGCCCTATGGCATAAACTTTAAAAGTAGAACCCTGCCGCTGTCGGTGCATCAACGCCTATCTCGGAAACCCAAAGACCACTGCCGTAGTTCCAATTGTTGCTGTCAGGGGTGGGGTTTGTCGCGGCAACTTCTATTCTGCCGGTGTCACTGTAAACCCTAAAAACAAAGTGCTGGCTGTTGCCGACTGTTGACTGGGCATCCTGTTTGCCGCCGTCAAAGGATATGACCTCGTCTATGCTGTTTTTGAGGTTGGCAAGCAATGTTGTAGTTCCATTTGAGTGCATGGTACCGTTGTTATACAAAGCGTTATTGTATACCTCAATATTTTGCCCACCGTCAGCCGTTCGCCATCTTATGGTAATGACCGAGCCGCTCGGTATCTCGTTATCGGGGTCGGAAATGGCGACGAGTGCCGCGTCCATTATCATCGTTGCAACCTGTAGGTCGTTGGACTGTCTGCTGCGCTCGACATACATGGTGTATTGCGGTGCAATAACGGCTATCAGCACCGCTATCATCGCGACAACAATTATCAGCTCTACCAGTGTAAAACCTCTATTGCTTTTCTGTTTTTTTGCATTTAAAATGTTTGACATAATGTCTCTCCGTCAACTAGGTGTAATATACTTTTGTTGTGTTTTGTGTGGCAAAACTACGCTGCGACAATCTGCTTTATGGTGTTATACCCATATCAATCCACTCCTGCGGTATGCCACCTATCTCGCCTGTTGTCGTATTGAATGTGAACTCAAAATCGACGGTTGAGCCTTTTTCTGACTGCGCAAGTTCACCTGTCCAAGCAAGGCCGGTGGTGGAGGCGGTTGGATCATACCAACCCATTATCTCAGACATGGTTTGGCGTACGATTGCACTGGGGGCACCTTTGCCGTTATAATCATATGTCACTAACCCACTGACAATTTCAATTGTTCCGGTAGATCTCCAACCGACGACCTGTGAATTATCATCTACCGAGTGCCATCTGATGTGCACCGTAGAGCCGGACTGCACGTTACTTTGCGGATCATTTATCACCGTCACCGCCGCATCCATCACCGCAGATGCTATCTGAATGTCATTGGACTCCCTCGAGCGCTCGACATACCTTATATACTGGGGGGCTAGCACTGCGGCAAGCACCGCGATAATTGCAACAACTATGATGAGTTCCACGAGCGTAAAACCCTTATTGTTATTATGCTTTTTTGTTCTTTTCATGTTATCTCCGATTTTGCAATACGCGATTGTTTTTATACATTATAACATCTATCAGTTTATAAAGCAAGATTTAAGGTGCAAATTAAATGAGGCAATTTGCACCAATGCCAATGGTAGATGGCGCTTTTCACCACAAACATAAAGTTAAAGTGATAATACGAAAAACTGCCCACAGAAACGGCTGTGGACAAGGGCCGTTTCTGTGGGCGGGGTATTACTTTCACCCACCATGTATTGCAAAATAATCATGTTCGGTGTTTTAAATCTTAAGCAAATTTACGGTATGTTGACAAATTTTTTTGTTGTATTTACGCTTTGCTTTTTGCAATAAATTCCGCTATTTTTTTGTCCTCTATCTTCACGTGGTTTATCAAAACCGACACCGCTCTGTTTAAATCCGCAAGCGTCTTTATGGTTGCGCCCTCTTTTATGAGATAATCACCCACCTCGGCACTCAGCTTTTTGTATTGCTCGTGCAACACAATGTGGCGGTCGTAGTCGGGATAATTTACCGACTGCTGCAAGCGCTCCTCGTCGGAGAAATGCTTGATGGTGTAGTTTTGCAGAAAATTAAATGTCGTTTTGATGTTGTCGCGACCATGACCCGTGGCACAGGCATCCATGAGGTTATTTATTGCTTTAAACAGCTCCTTGTGTTGGGCATCTATCATGATGTGGCCGGTCAAAAGATTCGGTGTTAATTCGTATCTCACAATATGTACTCCTAAATAAACATTGATTAAGTTTAAATTACTATAACTTGTTAACTACTATACACCAACTTTTAGCAAATTTCAACAAAAAAATCCAAAAGGACGCCGCCAAAATAACAAAAACCCTCTTATTAATAATTATTACCAATAAAGCTTGCTTTTTTTTGTGACATATGATAGAATATTGTTGTAGAAAATTCTACAAGCTATCAATGTCAGCAGCTTAGCGGAGCACAAAAAATCCGTCTAAATTGATGACACTATATAGATTAAAGTATTTTAATAAACTTAAAAGGTGAAACTATGAAAAAGTATATTTGCACAGTATGTGGCTACGTCTACGACGAAGAGACACCGTTTGAAGAACTGCCGGACGATTATGTCTGCCCTCTTTGCGGTGTGCCGACATCACAATTTGAAGAGGAATAAGTAACAAATGAAGTTAAAAGGGACTGTCTACAGCGTTGGTGTTGTGGACAAAAAAATTAGGATTTTTCACGGCTATGAAACTCCGCTTGGCACTACCTACAACGCCTATCTGGTGGTAGACGAGCAGGTGACGCTTGTGGACTTTGTAAAGGAAAACTTTGCAGGGCAGCTGCTGGACAATATCAAGGAAGTTCTGGGCGAGCGCCCTGTCGACAACATCATATGCAACCATGTTGAGCCGGACCACAGCGGCGCACTGCCGCAGGTGGTTGCCGCCTACCCGAATGCGAAAATCTACGGCACGGCAAACTGCCTTAAAGGGCTCACCGCTTATTACAGGGATGTAGAGCTTAACTTCGTCGTTGTAAAAAAGGGCGACAGCCTTTGCACAGGACGTTACAACTTTAATTTTATCCCCATGCCTATGGTGCACTGGCCGGACAGCATGGCGACCTACCTCGCCGAGGAGGAGCTGCTGTTTTCCAACGACGCGTTTGGACAACATTACGGCGGCGGCGAACTGCTTGACACCGAAATTGAAAAAACCATGCTACTAGAGCGCGTTGCTAACTATTACGCAAACATTGTGTTGCCGTTTGGTATGCAGGTAAAAAATGTTGCCGGTGTACTGTCGCAGTATCCGATCTCGATGATATGTCCCTCCCACGGTGTGGCGCTGAGTGAGTGCTCGATAGCCGAGGTTTTGCAGAGCTATACGCGATGGGCAAGCGGCGAGGTGCAGCCGAAAAAGCTTGCCATCATCTACGACACAATGTGGCACACGACCGAAAAGATGGCAGAACAACTGCGCGAGGAGTATGCCGCACAGGGTTTTGACGTGACGGTGCTGTCGCTGTCGGATGTGCACTACAGTGAGGCGATGTCGCAACTGCTGGAGTGCTCACACATATTTGTCGGTTCGCCGACACTCAATAACGGCATGATGCCGACCGTTGCGGCTTTCCTTGAATACATGAAAGGACTAAAACCGAAAAACCGCACAGGCATGGCTTTTGGCGCCTACGGTTGGAGCGGAGAATCAATAAATGACGTTGAAAAAATACTGACTTCGTGCGGTTTTGAGATGTTGCCGTCGCGCAAGGTTCAGTGGAACACATAACTTGTCAATACAATTTTAATGACTTCACACAAAAATTGCCGAAGTTTTTGTTGGGCTTTTCGCGTTTCTTATCCCACACCTCCGGTGGGGGATAAGAAACGCGGTTTACCGCTAAATCAATCCTCTATATGCACTTCCCATAGAACACATAAAACTTAAAAGGATAAAAATGAATATAAAACTTGTTGCCGCAGATATGGACGGCACGCTGTTACGCGCAGATAAAACCATGTCACCCTACACCGTCGAGGTATTTAAAAAAGCTTACGATGTAGGCATTACGCTCTGGCTGTCGTCGGGGCGCTCGTGGCGCGGACTGTCACGTTACTATGACAACTTTGACTACAACATGCCGCTTATCACCTTTAACGGTGCCGAGGTGGTGCACAGTCGCAGTCACGATGTTCTCTATGCCAGCACATTGGACAATGCACTCGCCGCTGAGGTATTTGAGCTTGGGGTTAAGCAGGGCGCAATTGTCGCCTGTTGGGAGAGCGATCACATCTATCTCAGCGCCGACAATGCCGCAACGGAGGAATATTGCGCCATGTCCGGCGCGCCGTCAACCTTTATCGAGGACAGCGTAAAGTTGCAGGCTTGCACACTTCGCAAAGCGCTGTGGATATGCCCGGACGCACAAACCGCCAACGAATGGCGCTTGCAATACAGCGAGCAGTACAAAGGGCGCTTAAATATATCGACATCAAGCCCTACTCTGCTGGAGTTTGTCGACTGTGAGGTATCAAAAGGTGTAGCACTTCGCCGCCTGTGCGACAAGCTGGGAATAGACATGAGCGAAACGATATCGTTCGGTGACGGCTACAACGATGCCGAGATGCTTGCCGCCGCCGGCAGAGGTGTCGCAATGCTCAACGCCAATGATGAAGTAAAGGCACTTGCAAACGACGTTACAGAGTATACAAACGAGCAGGACGGTGTGGCAAGATACATAGAAAAGCTAATAAAGGTGCAAAAATGAAAATAGCAATCGGCAGTGATCACGCCGCATACGACTTGAAGTACGAGCTTAAACAGTACATAGAAAGTTTGGGGCACACCGTGACGGATGTCGGTTGTGACGGATACGACAGGTGCAACTATGCCGACTATGGCTACAAAGCGGCGGTTTTGGTGCGCGATAAAGCAGTCGACCGCGGCATACTCGTCTGTGGCACAGGAATCGGAATAGGACTTGCAGCGAACAAGGTCAAAGGGATAAGATGTGCCACCTGCTCCGAGACGGTTTCGACAGGGCTTACACGTCTGCACAACGATGCAAACATGCTTTCACTCGGCGCGCGTATCGTCGGGGTCGAGGTCGCAAAGGAGATGGTGCGAGTGTTCCTCACAACCGAGTTTGAGGGCGGTCGCCACGCTGAGAGGATAGCGACTATTGCGGATATTGAGGGTGGCAAGGTGCTGTAACAAAGCATAATTAATTGCAAACCTGCTGGATTGAGCAGGTATATAACAACCTTTATTACATATTCTTAAAAAAACGGCTCTTCTATATTTTGCCGGAAAGTTTAGCAATTTTACGAAGAAACGGATTCCCACCTATTTTAAATTCACCGGCAGTTTCAACGATTCTGCCGGTGAAATTTTTTTTAAAAGCTAAGACATTGTAAAGTTGTGCATTGTCCTTTGGCGACGGCGCAACACCTTGCATGTCATAGGTGTGACAGCCACCCTCCAATGCCCACAACATCATTGTCCACTGTAAAAGGTACGTGGCACGAAGGTTGCGATTTTCAGCTGATGAGGCACCGTAAACATGTGATGTTGTGCCTTTGTACTGAATAGCGAGTCCTCCGCAAAGAGGTACACTATCGTGATAGCACATATATAGTTTTGCGTTGTTTGGTAGTGCTTCCATTAAGTTTTTAAAGTAGCTTTTAGGACGTGCGTTGAACCCTTGACGTTCGGCCGTTTTCCGGTAAAGGGCAAAAAAGTCATCAAGTTTTTCGACGCTCACCTGACGACATTCAACCCCTTTTTTAATGGCATATCGAATATAATAACGTGTTTCACGCGCAAAAATACCCATCAAACTTGACATGTCATGATTTTGCAACTCTACGATATAATTGTATCGTGGTTGTATCGTGGCGTCGAACGCATCATGAGCTGTAAATTCGCAACCTGCATTTGTAAGCGCGGCGACTGCCTCGCTGTCGCTTGCCGCGATAGCAGGATCAAAGACAAATTCAACCGCACGGCGCTTTTTCATCAATGCCCCTGCGCCGTTCATCAGTGCCAAAACAACCTCGGCATCACTAAAGTCACAGACCGGCCCACGCGGTGCATAGATGAATGAAAATGGACCGACCGAACGTATAAGCGCAGAAAAACCTCCCACGATTTTGTCGTGCCGCCTTACTACACAGACCTCTTGTTCCCAATTGATTTTGACACCTGCCCAATATATACTCTGCATAAAACTTGAACCGTAATGGCTTTTCACAAAGTTTTCATAGCATTCAAAGCTTGATTTTGATATGAACTCATATTTTAACATTTTACTGATTTCCCGACTGTCATAATTACAGCCCATTAGCTGTTATTGACATTATAATACAACCTATTGAGGAAAATCATCGGTTAAAATGTGGCAAATTGTAGGCAGTTTATTTGTTGCCGGGTATCACCATAACTTTTCGCCGTTGCAACACCACCCACACAACAAGCGCAACAAGCGCCGCAATTGACACCGCAACACCGGCGGCAAGTAGAGGTGTGCGATAGGTTATGCTTATTACGTTTTCTCCCTGCAGAATCGGTATGCCCAGTTGACCGCTAAACAATATCTCGCCGTCTGTCTGCTGTCCGTTGACGGTTATAACAAGCTCGTCGCTGTAGGGTACGCTGACAAAAAGCATACCGTCCTGCTCAGCGGTTATCGTCGCGGTTACAGCGCCGCGTGACAGCTCCACCTGAGCACCGCGCTGTGCCGTCTGCTGTGAAAGTGCGCTCAAAACGTTAAGGTTTATGTTGCCCTCGGGTGCAAAAAGCGGCTCCGTTATGCTTCCGTCATTTAAAGCGTTAAACAGGTTTTGGACAAAGGTCTGCTCACTTGTAAAGTCTGCCGTGTCGTAGCCGGAGTTTGGCGGCAACATAAACGCAAGCGGAAACGCATAAGGATTGCGGTAGACACGCAGTCCGTTTTGCTGTATGTCGGTTTGCTCGTAGCCGTGCGGCAGATCGCCCTCGGGGTCGACAAGCAGATACTTTATGCCGGCGACGCTGTCGGAGAAAATGTTGGTGTCGGACGCGCTGTAAAGGCCGCCTATTATGCCGGTAAGCCCCAGATTTTCGACAAAGTTGACGTTGTTGGTATCCTGTGTCGACCCGAAATGGCTCACCCCGAAATAGCCCAGCAAAAAGCTGTCGTTCAAACTGCGGAAATAGTTTTTCTCCACGCGATAGCTGTCGTCGTCCTGCGCGGCAATGCCGCTAAGCAGCGCGCGTCCGTCCGTGACAAACGCCTTGTAGGTGCTGTTTGGATATTTTTCAAACTGGTAGTGGTTGTAGTAGGTGTTGAGCGTCAACTCACCCATCGTCACCGCGAGCACCGCAAGCACCGCAAGCCGCTTGACGACTGGTTTTTTAACATACGCAAACAGCCAAAACAGCACCGCGAGCACCGCCACAAGCGCGGCTGTCATCAAGAACCTTGTGTTGTTGTAGATAGGCTCTTTAAAAAGAAAGCGCAACGCGAGCGCAACGGCGACAGTCGCACCTGTTACGACAAACGTGCGCACGGTAAACTGCGCCTTTGTAAGGGCGGTTGCAGCCAAAAAGCAAGCCCAGAACACAAACAAAAACGCATGCCGATGCGTAAACCACACAGGGGCGGTAAAACCGTGAAACAACAGCATAAAATCCGTTGCGAACATGGACAAAAACAGCACGGCAAGCACGCCGCCCGACGCGAGTTTTTGCTTTAACGGTATGCCTTTGGCTGCAAAAAACGCCACGGTCAGCATAAGCGTAACGATACCGGCATAGACGTTTGGCAGGTCGCTCATGATGTTGTTCCAGTCAAAGCCAAAAGGTAGCAGTCGCGCGACAAAGTGCGCTATGTTAAATTCTGTGGTCAGTTGCAAGCCGCCGCTACCGCCGACCTCCTTGCTCAAAAAAACGTTGTCGATGGCAGGCAGTAGCAAAATTCCGCTTAAAGCCGCGCCGATAAGCGACGCTGTGGCAAAGCGCACGCCATGCGCTATCATCTTTTTGATGGTGTTATCTTGTAACATTATCATGCTGTACAAAAAGTAGAGCACCAAAAACAGACATGCCATAAACGCAATGTAAAAGTTGGTGAAAACCGCTAAAAACAGTGCTATAATGTACGGCAGCGGCTGTTTTTGAGCTATGAGGCGGTCAATACCGTGGCACAAAAGCGGCAACAGCATCAACACGTCGTGCCACATAAAGTTCTGCATGTAGACGAACACGTAACCGCAAAACGCGTAGGCAAGCGACGGTATAACGACTTTCTCGTCGTCGCCGAGCCGCTTTGTCAGGAAAAATGCCATGCTGAGCGCCATGAGAAGCACCTTGCAAAACACAACCACCGAAGTGACAATGCCGTAATGCAAGGGATCGAACAGCATGTAAAGCAACACAAACGGACTTGCCGCATAATAGGCGATAATGCCGGTCATGTTGCCGCCGAGCGCCTTGTAAAAGCTGTAGAAAAACCCCTCGCCGTCGGCTATTGCACCGCGCATCTGTGCAAAATAATTGATGTACTGCCCATTGAGATCGCCCGTCAAAAACGTGCCGTCCCCAAACGGTGTTATGCCAAACACCACAAACAGTGCACCCATCATGGCGGTGGCGCACAGTGCGGTTTTTATAATGGCATGCTGTGACCCTTTAAAAACGTCGGACAGCACTTGTTTTGTGTTGTTTTTGTGCGAAAACATCTATAAAACTCCTCTTTGTCGGGAGTGGACATTGGAAGTTAATTTAGAGGTAACCCGCGTTTCGTATCCCCCGCCTCCGGCGGGGGATACGAAACGCGGAAAGTCAAATCAACGCCTTTATCCACACCCATACTTTTTCTTAATTTGACGACATTGCCACGACAGCCTACCCTGTTGGTTTCAGCCATTCACCTTTCACCATTAGCCCTTAGTCTTATCCTTACGTACCGTGAACATGGCCACTGCCGAGCAGAGCAACAGCGGTAACAGTATTGCAAGCACAATTTCCCTGTTTGTCATGCTGAAATACGACCAAAAAGGTATTGGCTCGTTCAGCGTTATGCTCCTGACATCGTACACTTCGCCCGCGACACTGCCGATATCAAGCCGTATGTTTACGGCATTGCGCGGAAGTATGTAAAGAGCCTCGTCACTGCGCCCAAACGGCGGAAAAAGTCGCATGTGGTTGCTGTAGTCCTGCCCCTGTTGCTGTGTGTAGTAAAGACAAACCGTGCCTTCTGACGGCTGGGCAAGGCGGTAATAAATACTGCGCACCTGCTGTGGGTCGCCACTGTACACAAGCTGTGGGTCACTGCCGATAGCGGTCAGTGTGCCATCTTCGTTGATGCTGAGGTCATGCAGGGTAAAATCTTCAAAACCGAGTTGCTTGGGTGGTGGCATGGTTAGTGCATCTGTGATAGCCGACACCACACCGAAAATGACATGCAACAAAACAAGCGCCACATACATATAAAGAAGAAGATATTTTTTTAAGCCGTCACAGCTGAGCATTTTTTTCATCCCACCTCTCCTATCAAGCTGAATGGGACATCGTCCGTGTATGTTATCGCGTACAGTGCCGAGTTACCTTTAACGCCGGTATCAAGACCGTCGCTGAACAACTCACCGAACTGCTCGACAAGACCTGCATCGATGCGCTCAACAAACACGTACTCACAGCCGCTGTCCTGCATGTCCTGCAAAAGCTCCTGCGCCGAAAGCTCATAGGTGTACAGGCCACCGTCGCCCTCGCCGGACAACCGCAACGTGCCACCGCCAAAGCTGTAGCTCAACTGAAGCGGCAACAGGTCGCCGGAGTACTGAAACCACCGACTGCCATCGTCGCCCTGACTTATAAAGAAGATGCCGCCGTCCTCGTCCTCACCGAGTGTCGCTGTAATAACCTGTGCTTTCTGCACCAGTGTTTTGCGCTCATAAAGGTAGCCGTCGTGGTAGTCGATGAAGGACATTCCGGGCGGTACAAACTGAAAGTAGCGCAAAGACATAACCGCAAGCAAACCGAAAACTGTAACCCCGGGCAGAAAAGACAGCCACCGATTTTTTTGCCGAACAACGCTGACGGCAAGCATATAAACCGCACCGCAAAACCATGCTATATAGTAGGGGTAAATGTAGCGCTCGTAACCGATGAGCTGGAATGCCTCCGTATCCTTAAACACAAAAACGTAGGTGAATCCAATAAAAATATAGTAGGCGATAAAACCCAAAAACGACAGCACAAAATACATCACACAGCGCAGGCGATGGCTTTTTTCAGCGCTCGACAGCGCCGCCACCGCAACAATGCCGAGTATGCAGGCGGTGATAAAAAGTCCGGTGCCAATCATGGACAGCGTCACAGTAAAGTAAGCATTTAGCATATTTGTCATAACGGTGGCAAATTTTTCCGTTCTGCCAAACCCAAAAAGTTGCGCCACACCACCGAGAAGCATGTCGACCATGCCGGTTTGTTCAGTGCCACCGATGTCACCTAGGGGATCTGCACCGGTAACACGCTCAAGATACGTGGCCCAACCGAAAAAGCAGAGCAGGATAGAGACAGGCAAAATCAGTATGTGGGCGAGCTTGCCGCCCAGAGTTTTTTTATCAAAAAACGCAACCTTGTTGTCTAAAAATAGCAGGTCGACGGCAACGATGACCCACCCGATAAGTGCAAATGGGAGTGCAGTGTCACGTGTCATGACGAGGGCGGCAAAGACGAGGTGCATCGGCCACAAGCGCGCACGCTCGGCTTTAAGCGCGTAGTAGGTGATGAGCGCGCCACAAAACAGCCACACCATCGTCCCGAACATCGCCCAGAGCACCGCCCCGAACATCAAAAGCCAG
>CAYJFU010000041.1:0-8567 GCA_964369445.1 uncultured Oscillospiraceae bacterium
GGAGCTTTTGAAGGAGCGCGAGCACATCGGCTATCAGTACGAGGGCGCGGCGGCAAGCTTTGAGATGCTTGTGCGGTCGGTGCTCGGCGATTACAAGCCGTTTTTCGATGTCGAGTACTTTAAGGTTCAGGGCGAGCGCCTGTCCAACGACAGGGAGAAATACAACCCCTCCACAGCAGTGGTTAAAATAAGCGCCGGCGGCAAGGAGAGCATAAATGCCGGCGAGGGTGACGGTCCCGTCGATGCGCTCAACAGCGCACTGCGTTCGGCACTTTTGCCCATCTACCCACAGCTGTCTCGCCTTGTGCTTATCGACTACAAGGTGCGTGTCATCGAGGGTAGCAAGGGTACCGAATCCAAGGTGCGTGTCTTTATCGAGAGCACCAACGGCAAAAAGGAGTGGACGACCGTTGCGGTCTCGTCCGACATCATCAACGCAAGTTTTAACGCTCTGGTCGAGAGCTTTAACTATGATTTATTACTGGAAAGGCAGGACTAATGGGAATGACAATGACACAAAAAATCCTCGCCGCGCATTGCGGTAAGGACACGGTAACAGCAGGGGAGCTGATAAAAGCTGACCTCGACCTCGTACTTGGCAACGACATCACGTCGCCGGTAGCTATAAACGAGTTCCGCAAGGCAGGACTTGACAAGGTGTTCCACACCGATAAAATCTGTCTTGTAATGGACCATTTCACCCCCAACAAGGACATCAAGGCCGCTGAGCAGTGCAAACAGTGCCGCGACTTTGCCAAAGAATACAGCATTAAAAACTTTTTCGACACGGGTGAAGTCGGTGTCGAGCACGCGTTACTACCGGAAAAAGGACTGGTTATCCCCGGTTTTGCCGTCATAGGTGCAGACAGCCACACATGTACATACGGCGCACTGGGTGCGTTTTCCACCGGTGTCGGCTCCACCGACATGGCCGCCGGCATGTACGAAGGCAAAGCATGGTTTAAAGTGCCTTCCGCCATAAAGTTTGAGCTTGTCGGCAAGCCCTCCAAATGGGTCAGCGGCAAGGACGTTATACTGCACATCATCGGCATGATAGGTGTTGACGGTGCGCTTTACAAATCAATGGAATTCACCGGCGAGGGTGTTGCCAACCTTACAATAGACGACCGCCTTTGCATAGCAAACATGGCTATCGAGGCGGGCGCTAAAAATGGCATATTCGAGGTGGATGACATAACACGTGAGTATCTCAAAACCACAACGACACAGAGCTACCGTGAGTTTAAAGCCGACCCCGATGCTGAGTACGATGAGGTTTACACCATCGATCTGTCGGCACTCAAACCCACCGTTGCTTTCCCCCACCTGCCGGAAAATACCAAAACCGTCGAGCAGGCCGGTGAGGTTGTCATCGATCAGGTTGTTATCGGCTCCTGCACCAACGGCAGGCTGTCCGACCTTGCCGAAGCGGCAGAGGTCTTTAAGGGCAAAAAGGTTGCAAGCGGCATACGTTGTATCGTTATTCCGGCAACACAGAAGATTTACAGAGACGCTATGAAAGCCGGCTACTTTGACATTTTCCTTGATGCCGGTTGTGCCATAAGCGCACCGACATGCGGTCCGTGTCTTGGCGGCCATATGGGTATCCTCGCCAAGGGCGAGCGCGCAGTTGCGACAACAAACCGCAACTTTGTCGGCCGCATGGGTCACCCCGAGAGCGAAGTTTACCTCGCCTCCCCTGCAGTAGCCGCCGCGTCCGCCATCGCCGGCAAGATTGCACAGCCGGAGTAAACGATATACTGTAACAACTTGTTCTTATGGGACTGTCGCATTTAATGATGTCCTTTTGATTGTTTCCCGCCGGAGGTGGGCAAGCAATCAAAAGCCTAACAAAAACTGTACAATTTGCCTTTAGTGCGACAACCCGATAAGGTTAATCCAAAGGAGAAAACTATGGGAAAAACATTTAAATACGGTGCAAACGTCGACACTGACGTTATCATACCGGCAAGATACCTCAACTCCAGCGATGCGCAGGAACTTGCACAGCACGCTATGGAGGACATCGACGCCGATTTTGTTAAAAATGTAGCCGAGGGCGACATTATCGTTGCGACCGACAACTTTGGTTGCGGTTCCTCACGCGAACATGCACCGCTTGTCATCAAAACCTGCGGTGTTGCCTGTGTTATCGCCAACACCTTTGCAAGAATATTCTACCGCAATGCCATCAACATCGGTCTGCCCATCGTCGAGTGCCCCGAGGCAGTCGATGGTATAAGCGCCGGCGACGATGTGTCGGTTGACCTTGAAAACGGCATCATCAAAAACATCACCAAAGGCACGGAGTACAAAACCGCTCCCATGCCGCAGTTTGCACGCGATATCAATAAAAAAGGCGGTCTGCTCGCCTCGATAAAGTAAAGGAGTACACATGAACTACAACATTGCTCTTGTAAAAGGCGACGGCATAGGACCTGAGATTATAGATTCCGCTGTACAGGTGCTTGATGCCATCGGCGAAAAGTACGGCCACACATTCACATACACCGATGCCCTTGCCGGCGGCTGTGCCATCGACGCAACCGGCGAGCCGTTACCCAAAGAAGCTATTAAAACCTGCCTTGCCGCCGACAGCGTACTGCTTGGTGCGGTGGGTGGCCCTCAGTGGGAGACGCTTCCCGGTCATCTACGCCCCGAGCGCGCACTTTTAGGTCTGCGCAGTGAACTCGGACTTTTTGCAAACATTCGTCCGGCGGTGCTGTTTGAAGAACTTAAAGACGCCTGTCCGCTAAAGCCGGAACTGACCGAGGGCAACCTTGACTTCGTCGTCGTGCGTGAGCTGACCGGCGGCGCCTACTTTGGCGAGCGCGGCAGAAAACAAACCGACATGGGCGAGGCCGGCTATGACACCATGATTTACAGCGAGGGCGAGGTTGAAAGAATACTGCGCGTTGCGTTTGACATGGCTATGGTTCGCCGCAAAAAGCTCTGCTCCGTTGACAAGGCAAACGTGCTTGAATCCTCACGTCTGTGGCGCGAGGTTGCGCACCGCGTGAAAGAGGACTACCCCGAGGTGGAATACTCCGATATGCTCGTCGATAACTGCGCCATGCAACTTGTGCGCAATCCAGGTCAGTTTGACGTTATCGTGACCGAAAATATGTTCGGCGACATACTGTCCGACGAGGCAAGTATGATAACCGGTTCCATCGGTATGCTTCCCTCAGCGTCACTCGGCACGACAAAGCGCGGACTTTACGAGCCGATACACGGCTCAGCACCCGACATCGCCGGCAAAGGCGTGGCAAACCCACTTGCGACACTGCTGTCCGTTTCCATGATGTTAAAGTACAGCTTTGAACTTGAAGCGGAGGCTAAAGCACTTGACGATGCCGTTTCCGCCACACTTAAAAGCGGTCTGCGCACAGCGGATATCGCCGCGGGCGACGAAAAGACTGTCGGCACATCCGATATGACAGCGGCAGTTTTAAAAGCATTAAAAGCTTAGACGGAGAATGACATGCTCGTATCAATGACAGGTTTCGGGCGGTGCGCTAAAGCCGTCGGCGGCCGTCAACTCTCAGCAGAGATTAAGACGGTTAATCACAGGTACTTTGAGTGCTCTGTTCGTCTGCCACGCAGTTTTACCTTTTTGGAAGAGCGCATAAAAAGCGAGGTGGCAAAGCATGTGTTTCGCGGCAAGGTGGATGTGAGCATATTTTCACAGTCCATTGATGTCGTTGACAGCGTTGTAGAACCTAACGTACCAGTAATAAGCAGTTATTTGTCAGCTTTTGATACCCTTTGCAAACAATTTGACCTCCAAAACGATGTGAAAGCTTCTACCTTCACATCGTTTCCGGAGGCTTTTAAGGTTGTAAAGATGGAAATCGATGAGGATGGCTTGTTCGCCGATATCATGCAGGTGCTCACACCCGCCCTAGAGGAACTGACACGCATGAGACAACTTGAGGGAGAAAAGTTGCAGGTCGATATGCTGTCGCGCTTAAAGGGTATATCAGGTTGTGCCGCTGAGATAGAGCACAGCTCAAAGGACAGAGAGCGTGAGTATTTTGAAAAATTGCACTCTCGCCTTAAAGCATTACTTGCCGACACATCTGTCGATGAGGCGCGACTTTTAACCGAGGCGGCAATTTTTGCCGACAAAACGGCAGTAAGTGAAGAGACGGTCAGAATAGACTCTCACATCAAGCAGTTTTTTGCCATTACGAATGAGAGCGTACCCACCGGCAGAAAGCTTGACTTTTTGATACAGGAACTAAATCGTGAAGTTAACACCATCGGCTCTAAAATTGCTGACAACGACGTGACACTGACCGTTGTCGAGATGAAAGCACAACTTGAAAAGGTTCGTGAGCAGGTGCAAAACATAGAGTAACCGCAGTCACAGAGGTTTTATGCAACTTTTGAATATCGGCTTTGGCAACCACGTGGTGCCGGAAAGAATAGTGGCGATAACCGCACCGGATTCAGCCCCGATAAAGCGCATGATAGGCGATGCGCGTGAGGCGGCACGTCTTGTCGATGCCACGTTCGGGCGCAAGACAAAGGCGGTCATTGTCACCGACAGTGGACATGTCATCCTTTGCGGACTTACATTGGAAGCGATAACCGGCAGGTTGCAGGCGCTGGGGCAGGCAGACATAGCCAAGCCACTTCAAAATTCGCACAAAGACGGCGTCGGAAAAATCCCGCACAACAAGGCGGAGGATTGAGTAATAGTTAATCCGGTGCAATTGATACAGACGATATTAAATGGAGTTTTAGTAGCGGGCTGTATGAATTTCGAAGTGGCTCGACTATTAAGAATTTAAACCATGAAAGGCAGGAGACTAAGGGCACATGAGTAAAAAAGGACTTTTGGTAGTTTTATCGGGGCCGTCGGGTAGCGGCAAAGACACGCTTGTCGAGTACATGTTAGAGCACAATCCACACCTCAAGATATCCGTCTCTGCGACGACACGTAACCCGCGTCCGGGTGAGCAGAACGGCAAGGATTATTTCTTTTTGTCGGAGCAGGAGTTTTTGCAACGTGTCAAAGACGACCAAATGCTGGAGCACACACACTATGTGGGCAACTACTACGGCACACCGAAAAAGGAGCTGGTGCAGAGCCTTGAAAGCGGTGATGTAATATTGCTTGTCATTGAGGTGCAGGGTGGTATGCAGGTTAAAAAGCTTATGGGTGATGATGCCCTGTTGCTCTTTATACACGCACCAACGTTTGAGGAGTTGCGTCAACGCCTTGAAAACCGCGGTACCGACACCGACGAGAGCATTGAGTCGCGTCTAAACCGTGCACTGGAGGAGATGGAATACGCCGCAGACTACGACCACGTAGCTGTAAATGACACAGTAGAGCGCTGTGCCGAGGAACTTTTGACGGTCATAAACAATGAGGTTGCCGAGCGAAATGAGTGAAAGGCTTTGCCTTGTTGCTGTCGAGGGTGCGACACCGCGCTTTGATATCCCCTACAGCTATCTACTTCCACAGCATCTAAACGCCGTTGTCGGCGCTTTTTGCATGGTGCCGTTTGGGGCTGGAACACGCCCACGCCTCGGCATTATATTGCAGATAACCTATGGTGACGGCGAGGGCTACAAAACGGTTATGGAAGTATGTGAGCCGCGATTTGCACTGGACTCAGGTGAGCTTGCTCTTTGTGAATTTATAAAAGAACAGTATATCTGCGGCTTTTTTCATGTGGTAAACACGGTAATACCCACCCCTTTTTTGTACAAAATACAGTTAAAGGACAACGTCTATCGGCTGTCTCGCCGAAAAAAGCGTGAGACGGCACCGCCGGAAGTTGCACCTGCCAAACTTTCACAACCGCTGACCCTATCCCCTGCACAGCAAGAAGTGTTTAAAAGCATACTGCCACTGGCACTGCATCCCGATAAAAAACCAGCGCTCCTTTACGGGGTGACTGCAAGTGGAAAAACAGCTATATTTATCAAGCTTATCGAACAGATGCTGTTGCAAGACAAAAGCGTATTGCTTTTACTGCCGGAGATATCGCTTGCAACGCAGATGGCAAAGCGCATGAAACAGCTGTTCGGCGAGGGGGTTGCCCTCGTGCACTCCGCACTGTCGGATAGCGAGCGTGCCACCTATCATGTGGGCATTAAAAACGGGAGCTACCGCATTGTCATCGGAACACGCACCGCGATGTTTGCGCCGATGCAAAACCTCGGACTTATCATAATGGACGAGGAGCAGGACGCAAGTTACAGCAGCGACCGAACGCCGAGATTTTCAACACATACCGTCGCGGGGTACGTTGCCAAAAGACAAGGGGCGCTTTTATTGCTTGCCTCGGCAACACCGTCGATTACGACGTATTATTTTGCACAAAAAGGCTTTTTCCACTACTTTGAGCTTAACACAAGGTACAACGACATACCGCTACCCACCGCGGTTATTTGCGACCTACGTCAAGACCGCGCCCTTGGCAATGTCGGTGCTGTCAGCGATATGCTGAAGCAGGATATCGAGCAAAACATAAGCGACGGCAAACAGACCATACTGCTGTTAAACCGGCGTGGATACCGTACCGCCGGCGTTTGCGAACAGTGCCGCTCCCCTAAAACCTGCCGTAACTGCTCGGTGCCGATGGTTTTGCACAAGAGCCAAAACCGCCTACTTTGCCACTACTGCGGTGCGCAGGAGCCGGCAAAGACGTCAAGTTGTGACAAATGCGGTGGGGCGCTCAGCTTCACAGGTGCCGGCACGGAACACATTGAGGACGAGCTTGCACAGCGTTTTCCGGGCGTGGGTGTCATAAGGATGGACACCGATGTGGTGGCAAAAAAAGACTCACACGAACAGCTTTTATCGGTGTTTTCCGAGCGTCAAGCGGATATCCTTGTCGGTACGCAGATGGTCGCAAAGGGGCTGGACTTTGAGGATGTTACGCTTGTCGGGGTTTTGGGTATCGACAGTATGCTTTATGCCTGTTCCTACCGCGCTTTTGAGACGGTTTTTTCACTTATAACGCAGGTTGTGGGGCGCTCTGGGCGCACAAACGGAGACGGGCGTGCGGTAATCGAGACAAGCGACCCAAAACACCACGTTATACTGCTTGCCGCAAAGCAGGATTATAAAACGTTTTACAAGCAAGAACTGTCGTTTCGCAATCTGTCGCTCTATCCCCCGTTTTGCAGTTTGATTGTCATCAGCTTTGTTGCAAAAACAGCAACGCGTGCCACCGAGGCGGCACTTGTGTTTAGGTCACTGCTCACTGAACGACACAGCGAACACTTTAAAAACCAACCGATCAGGGTTTTGGGACCGGCCCCGTACAATGTCGCGATTGTCAACCAAAAGCACAGGGTTAAACTGACTTTAAAGTGTAAGAATTCAAAGACGTTTCGCGATTTTTTGCGCTATACCATGTCCCAGATGAGCCAAAAAAAGTATGATAACGGCGTTGAGATTTTCATAGACTTTAACAGTCGTGAAGAATAATTGGTTGTTGATTTAACATGTCGGCTTGTTTATGCCGCTGTTATCTCCCACCCACGGGCAGGTTGAGATGACAGAAAAATTCAAGATCGGTGAAACAAACAAAACACATATCCACTTACAAAACATGTGTGACTAAAAACTAAAGGTGCATAGCGACTGACTATTATAGATTTGTAATGCAATAACTTGATATTTTTCACAACTTAAAGCTTATTATCTAGTCGAAAACAACATAAGCCTTTCAAGGTTCGGCTTTAGCTATTAGTCACAAGTGCGTTTTGCACTTGCCCTGCCAAAAGCAACAAAAGGAGAAAAACATGGCACTTAGAAACATATTACATGATGGCGATACAACGCTGACAAAACAGTCACGACCGGTTACGGAGTTTAACCAGCGATTACACCAACTGCTGGACGACCTTGCCGAAACGGTAGAGGACGCAAACGGGTTGGGACTTGCCGCGCCACAGGTGGGCGTATTAAGGCGCGTTGCTGTCGTCCTTGACGAGTTCGAGACAGAGGACGGTGAGATTGAGTACGAGATAATTGAGATGGTCAACCCCAAAATCGTCGAGTGTGGCGGCGAGGTAACTCGCTTTGAGGGCTGTCTGTCCTTTCCCGGTCTGCACGGCGAGATTAAACGTAGTGAGTGGGTGCTGTTGCAGGCGCAGGACAGGCTTGGAAACGAGTTTACTCTCGAGGCAAACGGCATGTTAGCGCGCGCCGTACAACATGAACTTGACCACCTTGACGGTGTGACTATCCGCAACAATGCCCCTGCACTCTATACCGAAGCTCAGATAGATGACATGGTCGACAAAGCAAGATCCGAGGGCAAGGACATCGAGGGAGAGAACCGTTGAACATAGTATTTATGGGTTCGCCGCCCATTGCCGCACAGGCGCTAAAAGCCTTACTTGATACCGAGCACAACATACAAGCGGTTTTTACGCGTGAAAAAAAGCCGGTGGGGCGCAAGCGTGTGCTTACACCGACAGCGGTGGGTGCACTCGCACAGGAGCGCAGTCTGACCGTCCATGAACCAAAGACGTTAAAAAGCGACGAGTGGTGCGAGGTCATAAAACAGCTGTCACCGGATATAATTGTTGTT
>CAYJFU010000041.1:8577-17099 GCA_964369445.1 uncultured Oscillospiraceae bacterium
TACGGCAGAATACTGCCCAAAGCCATTTTGGACATACCGAAGTACGGCTGTATAAATTTACACGTTTCGGCACTTCCAAATTACCGAGGTGCCGCACCCATACAGCGCGCAATAATGAACGGCGACACCACCACCGGTGTTACGATAATGCGCATGGACGAGGGTCTCGACACCGGCGATATAATCAAAACCGAGCATTTTGACATACAGCCAAACGACAACGCTCAGGACATATTTGACAGAACACAGCAGGTGGGAATACCGCTACTCTTGCAGGTTTTGCAGGATATCAAAGCAGGGCGTGCCGTCTACACACCGCAACAGCACAGCGAGGCGACCCACGCACCGCCCATAACCAAGGCAGAGCTTGTGTGTGAGGTTACCATGACGGCCGAGAAAATCCACAACACTGCACGTGGTGTTTATCCGTTTTTGCAGGCACCGTTGACACTGTGCGACACCAAGTGCGGTCTGTGCGAGACAGAGGTGAGCAACCTTACCGGCGCCGCCGGAGAGGTGGTCGCCACAAAGCCGTTTACCGTCGCGTGCGGTGAGGGCGCACTTGTTATAAATATGTTACAGCCGGAGGGCAAAAAAACCATGCCCGGCACAGCATTTGCGGCAGGCAGACGGTTAAAGGTCGGGGATAAAGTATAGGAAGTGGCTTTTGTAAATTTAACATACACGGAAAGAAAAACAGTTGTATTTTCGAGGTTACTATAATAGTTCATTTATTTTGACTTAACAGTATCTATCAAACTAACATCGAGGTGGAATTATGGAAAAAGTCTCTTTGCGCACGCGACTTTCCTACGGACTGGGGTGTATCGGGCGCGATATGTCCTACACACTCGTAAACACCTTCATTTTGACCTATTTAACATTTGCCGTAGGTCTTTCCAACAGCGAGCTTGCCGTTGTCGGTGCCATAATGCTTTTTGCAAGGGTTTGGGATGCTGTCAACGACCCAATTATGGGTACTATTATCGACAACACGCGCACACGCTTTGGCAAGTTCAAACCGTGGATTATCGGCGGCGCAGTCGTCAACTCAATATTCATTATACTGCTTTTTACCGATTTTGGGCAGTCCGGCACGCTGTTTTTGACGGTGTTTGGCATAACATATATCCTTTGGGGCATGACCTACACGGTCAATGACATCTCCTACTGGTCCATGCTCCCCTCACTTACCACCGACCAAAAGGAGCGCGAGCGCACCGGCTCGCTTGCCCGTATCGGCGCCAGCATCGGACTTTTCGTCGTCACGGCGCTTGTACCGCTAATAACGCAACTGGGCAACATCACGCAGATGTATAACATTATCGCAATAGTCATTGCGGTGGTGTTTGTTCTGTGCCAAGTGCTTGTTGTCGTCGGGGTTAAACAGCCACAAAATGACATCACCGGCGCACAAAACTCCGTCACATTGAAGGAGATGCGGTCGGCAATTTTTAAAAATGATCAACTGCTGGCTGTCATCGGCTGCATACTGCTTTTCAACGTCGGCTACTTTACCACTACAGGTTTCGGCCTTTATTTCTTCTACTTTGACTACGGCGTGTACGGTGGCAGTGAGTACACGATTTTTGCGGCGGTGCTGGGTGTAACGCAGATAGTTACGCTTGCATTTTACAGCGTTTTCAGCAAACATTTCACACGCACACAACTTTATACCATCGCAACGGTACTGGTTGTCATCGGGTATGTCGGATTTATGAGCGTCGGCTATCTACTGCCAATGAGTATGCTGTGGCTGTGCATTTCGGGGTTTTTTATGTTCTGCGGACAGGCCATAATACAGCTATTGGTACTTATGCTTTTGGCGGACACGATAGAATACGGCCAGTGGAAACTCGGCAAGCGCACCGAAAGCATAATATTTGCGCTCAACCCCTTTGTCGTGAAATTGAGCTTTGCACTGCAAGCACTGGTCGTCACCGGCACGCTTATTGTGTCCGGTCTTAACCCTATTGCAAACGAAATATCCACCCTTGAAAGCAACTCAGCACTCTCAAAGGAGCAGGTGCTGTTGCAGGCGAACGAGGTTGTCGCCACCGTCACGCCGGATATGAAACTTATCATGCGCCTTTCGATGATAGTACTGCCTCTTTTACTTATACTGTGCAGTTACTTCTGCTACAGGAAATTTTACAAGATTGATAAACAGTTTTATGATAGGATAATCAGCGAATTAAAGGAGCGCAGATAAGCATAGCAGCTATGTCAAAATTCCCGAAAACATACCCCCGCCGGCGGCGGGGGTATGTTTTCGGGAAAAAGCCAACATCTACAAATTCTTCGACAAAAACTGACGTGTCCTCTCATGAGTCGGCCGCTCAATAACGTCGTGCGGTGCTCCCCTTTCGAGAATGTGTCCGCCGTCCATAAATATAACTTCGTCGGCGACATCGCGTGCGAAATTCATCTCGTGGGTGACGATAATCATCGTCGTGTGTTTTTCCGCCAGTGAGCGGATAACCTTTAGCACTTCGCCGGTAAGCTCTGGATCGAGTGCTGACGTAGGCTCATCAAAACAAAGTATATCGGGGTTTAGCGCAAGCGCACGTGCTATTGCCACGCGCTGTTGCTGACCGCCGGACAGTTGGTGGGGGTAGTTGCCGAGCTTGTCGTCAAGTCCCATCTGCTGTAGAATACTTACAGAATACTGCTTTATGTCGTCAAGGATAACCTTTTTGTCACTGCTGTAGTTGGGTTTGCCCTTTGCAAGCAACTGTTGCGCAAGCATGACGTTTTGCAGTGCCGTGTACTGTGGAAAGAGGTTGAAGGACTGGAAAACCATGCCAAAATGCAAGCGTTTTTTTCTTACATCCGCTTCGCGTTTTGACTGCATTGCGTCACCGTCAAACAGCACCTCACCGTTAACGCTGATAATGCCGCGGCTCGGCGTTTCCAAAAAGTTAAGACAACGAAGCAGTGTCGTCTTGCCGGAACCGGATGAGCCGATTATCGCAAGCGCCTTTCCCTTTTCAAGGTCAAAGCTTATATTTTCGAGCACGCGCGTGGTGCCGAAATGTTTTTCAAGATTTTTGACCTCCAATACGGACATGTTGTCTCCTATATTTTAAAGTATTCAAGACGCCTTTCTATCCACGAGAACAGCAGTGTCAGCAAGCCAACAAACACCAAAAAGTATATTGCCGTCGAAAAAAGCGGCCATATAATGCCGGAGGATGCGTACTCGCGCGCCGTCATGATTATTTCCACGTTGGATATGTAGTTTGCAAGGGCCGTATCCTTGACAAGGGTTATGATTTCGTTGCCCATCGGTGGCATAATTCTTTTAAAAAGTTGCATGAGTTTAACTTTAAAAAATATCTGTACCGGATTCATACCCAGCACCTGTGCCGCCTCTGTTTGGCCTTTGGGGATGCCCTCTATTCCGCCGCGGTACACCTCGGAAAAGTAGCAGGCGTAATTTATGCTAAACGCCACTACCGCCGCAACAAAGCGACCACTGCTACCGGCAGGCCACGGTGACTGAAAACCCAACAGACCGGGTCCCAGATAGATAACAAGTATCTGCAACAACAGCGGTGTGCCCCTTATTATCCATACGAAAAATCTGACTACAGCGCTGATGGGTCTAAAGGCGAGCTTTACGCTTTTAGCTCCTCTTTTTATCTTAAACGAAAACAGGGACAGCCGGTTCATCGAGCCGAAAGATACTACAAACCCGAGCGGTATGGCAAACAACAACGTAAAGAAAAACAACTCCACGTTTATCATAAACCCTTCGCTCAGACGTGCAAATATCGCCGCGCTCTCATTCACCGATACTGTCTCCATTTTATTATTGCATTTAGGGTGTGTCACACGGTAACCTGCGTTTCATATCCCACCGCCGGTGGCGGTGGGATATGAAACGCAGAAAGCCAAATCGGGTGCTATGTGTCTACATCCGTTGACACTCCATAGTACCTTGTGTCACCAAAAACTTTACATGTCTGTCAGCTGTTTTTGCCCAAAACTTCGCCCGCGTCAATCGAAATACACAAAGTATTCCTTAATCCTCCGCCTTTTTTGAACAAAAACATCTCGACATCTATTGTAAACTTTTGAATGACACAGGGTACTAGTCAGCAAGTTCCAGATTGTACTTGTCGGCAAGTGTCTGCATTGTGCCGTCTGCAACAAGCTCTTCGAATAAAGCATTAACCTCGTCACGCATGTCGCTACCCTGTCTGAATGCTACGCCGTAGTTTTCCTCAGCAAGATAGTCAACAATCTTAAGGTCGGAAAAGTCCGTGCCCTCGCCCATCATCGCGTTTGCAAGTGTCATATCCAGTACCGCCGCTGTGGCTGTGCCGGCTTTTACCTCAAGTAGGCAGTCCGTCTGCACCGATTTGCCGACAAACTCTGCCTGTGCCAAGTTTGCATCTGCGCCCTCTCCCGTTATTTGGCTCTCGCCGGCGCTACCTATCTCGGCAACAACCGTCTGACCTATAAGCGATGAGGTGTCGGTGTACTCTGCATCAGCTTTCACAACGACGACCTGTGCGTTTTTAACGTAAGGCACGGTACATGCCATGTTTGCCTCACGCTCTGCGTCAAGTGTCATGCCGTTCCAGATGCAGTCGATGCTCTTGCCCGCAAGCTCAGCCTCTTTTGTGTCCCAGTTTATAAGTACAAACTCCGGCTCAACGCCAAGTTTTTCACTCACTATCGTTGCAAGTTCGGTGTCAAATCCGGTAAAAACGCCGCTTTCATCGGTGTAGTTCATCGGCTCGTAAACGGTGTAGCCTATGACAATCTTACCTTTTTCTTTGATGTATTCCGAGTCGCTTCCGCTCTCCTGTGCGCAAGCCGTCGCCGAAAATGCTATTACAATTACTAACAAAAGTGCTAAAATTCTTTTCATGTGGTTCTTCCTCCATTGAACGTACACACCATTTTATCACAAAACTGCTCTGTTGTAAATAGTTTAACTTTCAATGGTGTGGTTTTTAAGTTGACTGAATGTAATTCCAACCGCAGTCGTCGTGATAGATCATCTGCTTTGTCATACCACCGTCGATGCAGATGTTTTCCCCCGTTATAAACCCTGCCTTTTCCGAGCACAAAAACAGCACCATGTTCGCTATATCCTGCGGATTGCCCACGCGCCCTGCCGGATGTTGGGTGGCATCCGCACCCTCATAGACTGTAAAGGCATTGTCAATCCAGCCCGGCGACACGCTGTTAACTCGGACAGTGCCTGACAAGCTGACCGCCATTGCATGTGTCAGTGCGGCAATTCCGCCCTTTGCGGCGGTGTAGCTCTCCGTTTGAGGTTGGCTCATTCTGTCGCGGCTGGAGGATATGTTGATCACCGAAGCGCCACTCGCAAAGTGCGGCACAAACAACTTAGTCAGATAAAACGCCGCCGTAACCCCCACGTTCAGCGCACCGGCAAACTCCTCGTATGTACAAGCGTTAATCCCTTTGAAAAGTGGCGGCGCGTTGTTGACAAGTATGTCAACTTTACCATAGTCTGCCACAACCTTTTCAGCAAACGACTCGAGTATGTTTTTGTTGCCAATATCTCCGACAAAGTAGTCGTTTTGTGCAGTGTCGATGATACAAACATTACCACCTGCCGCTTTAAATTGCTGTGCAATGCAAGCGCCTATACCGCCGGCGCCACCTGTTATGACAATAGTTTTATCGGTAAACTTCATTTTTCACCTCATAAAAGTTGCACGGTCACTACAGTCAATTAACTTGAAAGTCATAAGACTTACCGCAGTTAGCAGTTTAACTTTAGTGCTGTAGAGCCTTCTAAATAAGCCAACATACTCTTACCCCCGCCGCCAGCGGGGGTAAGAGTATGAAAAGTCAGTAGATTATTAAAAACTTAAAATGTCAGAGACTCGTAAATCTCGGTGAAGATAACACCCAGTGCGTGTGCACCGGCATCGGGATAACCGATACTTCTCTCACCTACAGTGCCTGCCCTGCCCATTCTCGCGACAATCTCTTTTGTCTTTTCAGCTCCATCAACAGCTGCCTTTGCGGCGGCCTCAAACGCTGCTTTAACATCAGAATCTGCGTTTTCTGTCAGCGATGCGCTAAACGGTGCAAGTGCATCGACAAGTGTCTTGTCACCAACAACCGCACCACGCCCGAAAGAACGCTCGCCGGTCTTTTGCACGCCGTCGAGTGCCGCGGCAATAACCTTTGCGAACTCGGCAAGTGTCAGCTCGGTCTTACCCTCTACACTCTTGCCTGCCGCGCGGAACGCAGAACCCCAAATCGGGCCGGAAGCTCCGCCGCAGTGTTCCATTATAATGATTGAGCACTCGCCCAAAAATGCACCGATATCGGTTGCATCTTTTAAAATGTTCCACTCTTCTTTAACAACGCGGAAACCTTTGGCAACGCTCATTCCGAAGTCACCGTCACCGGCGTGTGAATCAAGGTCGCAGAACGGAACTTCGTTTTCGATGATAATCTGACCCATCTTGTCAACCATGTACTTCATGTTGTCAAGGGTGATTTTGTCACCGCTTATAGCGTTTGCCGTCTCGGTCATTTCGTATTTGAAATCGTCGGACTTTGCGGTGGACTCCAGCGGAGTAAAGCAAACTTCGCTCTTTCCATCAACATTGAATGCAGGGGTAACGCATTTTGCATCGAGAAGCGGTTTTACAACGTCATTCATCTTGAGGAATGTGACCGACGCGCCAAGCATGTCGATACTTGTCATGTAGTTGCCAACAAATATGCGATAAGCCTTTATTCCCTTATCCGCAACCTCTTTCATGATGTCGTTGCAGATGATGTAAAGCTCCATGAGCGGTGTCGAACCAAAACCGTTTATGAGTATCGAAATCTCGTCGCCGCTTGCAAGTTTTTGGTGTGACGCAAGGTCACCGACCATCTTTTTTGCAAGCTCTGCGCTGGAAATTGCCTTTTGACGTGATGTGCCCGGCTCGCCGTGGATACCGACGCCGTATTCCATCTCATCCTCTGCAATGTCAAATGTCGGCGAACCCTTTGCCGGAACGGTGCAGGAACTGAATGCAAAGCCGATGCTTGCGATGTTTTCGATGACGTTTTCCGCTACAGCTTTAACCTCGGCAAGCGAAGCACCGGTTGCCGCCTTTGCGCCGGCAATTTTGTGCACAAATATTGTACCTGCAACACCGCGTTTACCCACGGTGTAAAGGCTATCCTCAACGGCGATATCATCGTCCACCTTTACGTAGTCGACGGAAACACCGTCCTCTGTTGCGAGATGTGCGGCATTTTTAAAGTTCATCATGTCGCCGCTGTAGTTTTTAATGACAAGCAGAGAGCCTTTATCGCTTGCGGTTGCGCCCAGCGCTTTGTAAACCTGTATCTGTGAAGGGGAGGCAAACACGTCACCGCACACGGCACAGTCTATCATGCCCTCGCCGATGAAGCCGGCATGAGCAGGCTCGTGGCCGGATCCACCGCCGGAAATCAGCGTAACTTTGTTTTTGTCAATGTTTTTCTTTTTGATGATTTTAAATTTTCTGATAAGCTCTAGTTCGGGATGTGCGGTCACAATGCCGTTGCACATCTCCAAAACGAGGTTTTCGGGTTTGTTTATAATCTTTTTCATTAGCAGCAGGCTCCTTTGTAAGCTTTACCCAGTTTGTCGGCTGTTTTGATAGCGGCCATGACGGCATCAACGGTGATCGGGAACGGCATGGAGTGCACAGATTCCTCCGGTATGCAGGCTTTTTCTGCTACTTCAAGCAACTCTGCGTCGGTTATGGACGGTACGCCGATGTCCTCTAGGCAGACCGGCAGACCGATGGACAGGCAGAAATCGAACACTTCGTACAGTTCTTCTGCCGGTGCATTTTCAAGGACAAGTTGTGCTATAGTGCCGAAAGCAACCTTTTCGCCGTGGAAGTATTTATGTGTACCCTCAAGTATGGTCAGACCGTCGTGGATAGCGTGTGCGCCTGCAAGACCGCCGCTCTCAAAGCCGAGGCCGGACAGCAGGATGTTAGCTTCAACGATGTTTTCAAGCGCCTGTGTTACGACGTTGGCATCGCTGGCTTCTTTTGCCTTTGCGCCGTCAGCAAGAAGTGTCTCGTAGCAAAGTGTGGCAAGTGCCAGTGCTGTTTTTGTGCTGAAAGCCTTGTCGCAGAAACCCTCGCGAGCGCCGCAGGGCAGACCGGCGTTTACGTTTGCGAATGCGTTGGAGGTGGCGCGTGCCTCAAAGTATGTGGAAAGAGCATCGCCCATACCGGAAACGAGGAAGCGTGTCGGTGCGTTTGCAATAATGGTGGTATCGATAAGTACAACTGACGGGCTCTGCTTGAAGTATGCATAGTCATCAAAAGCGCCCTCGTCGGTGTAAAGCACAGCGGAGTGACTTGTCGGTGCGTCGGTTGCGGCGATGGTCGGAACGATGATCAGGTTACCGCCCTCGGCAACGCATTTTGCGGTGTCGATGGCTTTACCGCCGCCAAGACCGATGATGCAATCGCAGTTTTTCTCTTTGGCAACGCCTTGAAGACGTGCAACTTCACCTCTTGAGC
>CAYJFU010000041.1:17109-17696 GCA_964369445.1 uncultured Oscillospiraceae bacterium
GTACATCGTCTTTGTGTGCTATGAGCAGTGCCGACTTACCGTATGTCTGCACAAAGTAGCCTAAGTTTAGCAGTTCGTTTTCGCCTTGAACGTATTTTGACGGACAGATAAATGCTTTTCTCATTACTAAAACCTCCAAATTTTTTATAATTGTTATTAATTAGATTGTTTAACTTATATCAAAAAAATAAAAGCTAGTTTTTCAACCTTACAAGATTTATTATAATATAGGTTAAATATTATGTCAATGTAAGTTTTGTGACAAAAATTAATTTTACATTTGCAACAAATAAGAGCATCCTGCTTTGGTGGTTTTGACTATTTATTAGCTTAAAACAAGGCATCCTCAAACTAATTTGTTTCATACTTAAATGTTTTCAAAATTATTTACAATAAATTTCTGCAGCTGAGGGAACACACTTACATAACCCCCCGCCGATGGCAGGGGGTTATGTAAGTGAATATTCTCATACGCTGGATAGTGTCAACATTATCTATTTGTAGATACTGTATTCGCCGGAGTCACCCCAGCCGTACTGTAAACAGTATCCAGTATCTGCTGCAACCTTTGTGTATCGCCGCTCAGG
>CAYJFU010000041.1:17706-19443 GCA_964369445.1 uncultured Oscillospiraceae bacterium
GATAGCCTATGAGATATTCCACCGCTGTTGCGTAGCGATAGTCCTTAACACTTGCGTTTTTCGGCACTGCGCTTTGAGCGTTTCTTCCACGTTTTAAAATGGATATTTCCTGCTCTGTTGCCTGCGCCAGCAACACGTCATATGCCGCGGCTTGCCCTTTTGCGCTGACAATGTTAACCGCAAGCTTGTGCAGTCGCGAAGGCTGTGCCGCACCCTCGGCGACAAGTCGCTCACGAACGTAAAGTTCCAGCACTGCGTCGCCGATGTAGGCAATTGTGTTTGGGGAGCGCTGTAGCACTTCTCTATTATGCATATTTTTACTCCACAAAGTCAAACGCCCACTCACCGATATAAACCGTGTCGCCCTGTGTCGCACCCTGCTCGCGCAGAGCGTCGATGATGCCGGTGTCGGTTAGCACGGTGCCAAAGTGCTGTAGGTTGGAGTAATCCTGCACGTCACTGCCGATGAGCAGTCTTTCGAGGAACGGCGCGTCCACCTCGTACTCATCGCCGGAAATCTTGCGCACCTCAAACGAGCGCAGTGGCGGCGGCTGTGGTTTTTCGTACTGCGGTATGATTATCTGCGGTTTTTCGATGTCCTTTAACGCGTGATAGCTGTCATTGATAAGCTCCGGTATGCCTTCCCCCGTAACTCCGCTGACAAAATAGAGCGGTAGCCCCTTTTGTTCGGCATACTGTTTAAACAGCAACCGTTGCTCATGCGTTGCAACGTCGCTCTTGCCGGCGACGAGCAACTGTTTTCTACCTGCAAGCTCGTCGGAAAAGCGCGAAAGCTCCGCGTTTAGTATCTCAAAGTCCTCCACAGGATCTCTGCCCTCCACCGAGGCAACATCCACCACATGCCACAGCAACCTACAGCGCTCGGTGTGGCGCAAAAAGTCATGTCCAAGACCTGCGCCCTCTGCCGCGCCCTCAATTATGCCGGGGATGTCGGCAAGCACAAACGATGCCTCCTCGGCAACGCGCACAACGCCAAGTGACGGTGTTAATGTTGTAAAGTGGTAGTTTGCAATTTTGGGACGTGCCGCCGAAACCGCACTGAGTAGTGTCGATTTGCCGACGTTCGGGAAGCCCAAAAGCCCTACGTCCGCGATTAGCATAAGCTCAAGGCGCAGATCCAGCGCTTCTCCCGGTTTGCCCAGTTTCGCAAAGTTTGGCACCTGTCGTGTCGGGGTGGCAAAATGTTGGTTGCCAAGTCCGCCCTTGCCGCCTTTGACGATAAGCACCGGCTCGTCACCGGATATGTCCGCCACCATGTGACCCGTGCTGTCCTCCAGTACAATTGTACCGCGCGGAACACGCACCGTAATGTCGGCGCCGCCCTTGCCGTACATGTTGCGGCGACCGCCCGGCTCGCCATTTTGCGCGTTGTACTTGCGGCGATATCTAAAATCCAAAAGACTGGATATGTTGTCGTCCGCAACAAAGTAGACGTCACCGCCTTTGCCGCCGTCACCACCGTCGGGGCCGCCTGCCGCCACATACTTTTCTCTTCTGAATGATACTGCGCCGTTGCCGCCGTCGCCGGCTCTTACCGTTATTTTTGCGGTATCAAAAAATTTACTTTTCAAAACATTCCCCTATTTTAATGTTATTACACTGTTGTTGATGTACTCCTTAACCTCGGGTATCTGTGCATGTGACATGGACAGACTGCTTACCGAGAGTTCGAGGTACTGAATGGCTATTTCAGGAACCGATGCGGACTCACCGCAA
>CAYJFU010000042.1:0-2779 GCA_964369445.1 uncultured Oscillospiraceae bacterium
TTGTAGTCAAACACTTTTATTCAGGAGGAGCCGATAAAGCCTGTCGATTTGCAAGCTGTGCCTTTTATGTGATTCGCCGCCTGTCGTGCCTGTTTTTGCGCAGGACCTGCCAGTGGCAAGGCAAATGCTTTGTGTGTAATTGCGTTTGTAACCTCCACCGCGTCGCCGACGGCATAGATATTTTCATCGGTTAGCGTCTGCCAATTGGCATTTATCTTTATATGTCCCCTGTTTGTCAGCTCTATTTTGGCATCGGCGGCGAGTTTTGTGTCGGGTGTTACACCTATTGCCATAACGACAGCGTCGCCGTCCACCACCGTGCCATCTTCGAGAACAAGGTTGTTATGCTCGAATTTTACAGCTTTTTTGCCGAGATACAGTTGTACACCCTTATCCATCAACTCCTTGTGCAGCACCTGAACCATATCGTAATCAAATTGACGCAGTATTTGGTTTTCCGCCTCGACAACCGAAACGCTAAAACCTGCATCTTGTAGGTTTTCCGCCACCTCGATGCCGATAAATCCGCCACCGACTACGGTGATTTTGGTTACCCCTTTATCACCTTTTATATAATCATACAGCTTTGCTATGTCAACAACATTTTTCACGGTAAACAGGTTTGCTGTCTCGTATCCGTCAAGTTTTGGCACAATAGCGTTTGCACCGGGTGAAAGTATTAATTTATCATAACTCTCGGTGTATTCCTTGCCGTCATTCTGTCTTACCGTTACTGTTTTTTCAGCACGATTTATTGCAATAACCTCACTGTCGACGCGTGCGGTTATGTCAAACTGCCTTTTAAACTTTTCCGGTGACATCAAAACCAACCGCTCGTGCGATGTTATTTTATCACTCAAACGGTACGGCAAACAACAGTTAGAAAAAGATACGTGAGGGCCTTTTTCAAACATAATGATCTGTGCTTGTTCATCAAGTCGTCTTAGCCTTGCGGCAGCCGATGCACCACCGGCAACGCCACCAACAATTACATATTTCATAATCATTTTTCCCTATGTTATTTTAACGGCAAAAAGGACGCTTATGCGTCCCAATTGCCAAACTACTAGCCTCATATTTATTGTTTGGTCTCAACGAGAATCTTAAGTGCCGTCCTTTCCTCACCATTTATGTCGATGTCTGCGAACGACGGTACGCAATAAATCTCTACCCCTGATGGAGCCAGAAAACCACGTGCGATAGCTACCGCTTTTAGCGCCTGATTCGTCGCACCAGCACCGATAGCCTGCAATTCGACGCTACCGTCTGTGCGGATAACCCCTGCTACTGCACCGGCTACGGAGCTGGGTGCAGATTTTGATGAAACCTTTAATACTTCCATATTACGCTCCTCCTACTACAAGTATAGTTTGTGTGTGCTATTATACTACTATGGGTTACATAATAATTCAATAGTATTTACACAATGCGCGTATTTAATGTACGTTTTGGTAATAATTAATTGTATATCCTATTCAATCTATACACATCCACGCATCGACCGGACACGTTGTCAATGTCAAACAACACAGCATTTATACTGCATAAGCCTTTGCTGGCTTTCATAGCAAGGGGCCGTTGCATGACCTGTCGCTCGATAGCAAGCGGTATGTCCATACCCAAAACAGAATGGTAAACGCCTGTCATGCCGGCATCGGTGATGTAGCCGGTTCCTTGTGGCAACACCTGCTCATCAGCAGTCTGCACATGTGTATGCGTTCCGTACAGTGCCGATATTTTGCCGTCGAGCATATAGCCCATCGCACGCTTTTCAGCGGTTGCCTCAGCGTGAAAATCCACAATGATGTGCTTTATATCGCGCTCATGCAACATATTTACATAGTGCTCGGCACAGGCAAACGCATTATCAACAGGCGGAAGCCCCATCATACCGATAAGGTTCAGCACCGCAACCTCAACGCCGCCCACATTTGTTACGCAAACACCGTTTTGCTGTGGTGTTTTTGGAAAATTGGCAGGGTGTATAACATTGTCAAAGTCGGTGTAAAGCTGTTCGTCACAGGCGGCAAAACTGTGGTTACCTGCTGTTATAACGTCAGCACCTGCCGCAAACAGCTCCTTTGCGGACTCCCTTGAGAGGCCAAGACCTTTTTTTGACGAGTTTTCGCCGTTGACAATGCAAAAATCAACGCTAAACTCAGCTTTTATCTTTGGCAAAATTTCTTTAAAAAAATTAAGTCCTATCTCGGAACAAACATCTCCGATACATAGTACTTTCATAAAATGTCTCCTTTTTGCTATATGACGTATTTAATATTTATCAATACCATTATTGTACGTTCTACGTTTATTGCTATTATTTTATCACCTTATGTCTTACGTGTCAATAATAACATGGATGTTGTGGTGCATCCTGCAATGTTTTTTTTAAAGATTATTTGCATATTATCCCTCGGTTTTTCAACAACCCCTTGACTTGTCACGACAGTTGCTTTATTATATTTATAATACAAGTAAATAAGGAACAACGTCATGGAAAATTTGAAAGAGATATTATCACGTTATGAGCAGTGGAAAAACCAAACACTAGCCGACGAGGATCTAACGGCGGAGCTTTTGTCCGTCGCGGGGAGCGAAAGCGAAATAGCCGAGCGATTTGTTAAGGATTTGGAGTTTGGCACAGGCGGACTACGCGGTATAATAGGTGTGGGCACTAACAGAATGAACATATATACGGTGGCACGCGCCACCAAAGGGCTTGCAAATTACATTGAAAACGCAGGTTTGCAAAAACGCGTGGCGATAGGCTTTGACAGCC
>CAYJFU010000042.1:2789-3699 GCA_964369445.1 uncultured Oscillospiraceae bacterium
ACAGCCGCAACAAAAGTGTAATGTTCTCCCGTGCAGCAGCGGCGGTACTGGCAAACAGTGGTTTTGAGGTGCACCTCTATAAAGAATTGTGCGCGACACCGATGGTATCCTTTGCGGTGCGTGAGCTTGACTGTGCCGCAGGTGTTATGATAACCGCAAGTCATAATCCGGCAAAATACAACGGCTACAAAGCCTACGGCAGTGACGGCTGCCAGATGACCGACAACAGCGCTAACGCAGTGACCGCCGAGATAGCAAAACTGCCGGTGTTCGGTGCATGCGATCTCTCGGGTTTTGACAAGGCACTGCAAAGCGGAGCTGTAAAATACATAACCGATGAGACTATAGACACCTATTATCGCTGTGTCATAGCACAACAACTCTGCCCCGACGTTCTCAATGGCACCGATTTGAACATCGTTTACACACCGCTTAATGGTGCAGGTAACGTGCCGGTGCGACACGTGTTACAAAGGTGCGGCATCGGTGGCGTGACGGTTGTCAAGGAGCAGGAGCTGCCGGACGGTGATTTTCCTACCTGCACCTACCCTAATCCCGAGTCGCGCGAGGCGCTAAAGCTCGGAATTGAGTACTGCAACAAGACGGGCGCGGATTTGCTGCTTGCCACCGACCCCGACTGCGACCGCGTAGGTACGGCGGTAAAGTGTGGTGATGACTATGTCCTGCCGACAGGCAACGAGATGGCACTGCTTTTATTGCATTACATTTTAACCGTCAAAAAGCAAAACGGTACCATGCAGGATCGACCGGTTTTTGTAAAATCTATTGTTACGACACGACTTGCCAAAACTATGGCTGAAAAGAACGGCGTTGAGTGCCGCGATGTTTTAACCGGCTTCAAATATATCGGCGAGCAGATACTCTATTTGGAACAAGCAGGTGAAGTCCA
>CAYJFU010000042.1:3709-13861 GCA_964369445.1 uncultured Oscillospiraceae bacterium
GGGCTGTGAGGAGAGTTACGGCTATCTTGTCGGCAGCTATGCAAGAGACAAAGACGCTGTGGTAGCCTCGTTGCTTATCGTTGAGATGGCTGCATATTTCAAAAAGCTGGGCAAGAGCCTTGTGGACGTACTGGAAGAGATTTACCGCAACTACGGCTATGAGATAAACTCTGTCGATAGCTTTGAATTTGAAGGGATTTCGGGACTTGCCACTATGAAAAACATTATGGCATCCCTGCGTGACACCATCCCGACCTCACTGGATGATGAGACGGTGTTGACATATAGCGACTACCTAAAAGGGGTTGCCATCGATATAGCAACAAAATCCGAGACGGTCATTGACCTTCCGAAATCTGATATAGTGCAGTTTGACTGCGGAAATTGTTCCGTAATTGTTCGCCCCTCCGGCACCGAGCCCAAGATAAAGGTCTACTACTCCGCTTGCTGTGACACAAAGGAGCAATCACAACAGACGAAACAAAAACTGCGCACATATGTAAAAAATATGCTTGCTGTATAAATGCACTGTTGCTTGCAACGGTAACCTTTTACTTTAGTTTTTAGCTGTTTTAAAACACCATAATCCCTAAAACGCTCACACCTGCTGACAGCAGTATTAAAAAGACATCGTTGAGTTTCAGCCATCGGTTGAGCGCGTACACCATCGCATAAATAGCAATAAGCAATACAAACATCAGCGCCGGCGAAAGTGCGTTTGCGGTGGAAATAGTAAATACCTCGTTCAGCATCGACATGATGGTGGACAAAAGCAATCCGCAAATGACCGGCAAAACCCATAACTTTATGGTGTTAAATATTCTAAGTCCGTTGAAGGACGTGTAAATTTCGGCAATATAAATGCAGATTACACAGCTCGCCATCGTGGCAATCAGCATACCGAGTACCCCCATCAGCAGTGCCATTGTCAGCGAGCTTTCAAAGCCGAGCATAAAGCCTATGCCGGCAAGTATTTTTATAAGTATCGAACCAGGCAGTGCATTTGCAATCGGTAGCACGCGGCTGTAAAACTCCGTCGCGCTGACAGTGCCGGAGTTGACAAATATACCCTCCGCTACGGTGAGGTATGCCGCACCGCCTCCGAAACTTGTCGCTGTCGAGACAACACCGTTTGTGAAATATGACATAACATGCTCATTGCCTATGACAAGGCACAGCACCAGCACAGCCGCTGTCGAAATTATAAACGGCAGGCTCTTTTTTGTCGCGCCGAACCAGTCTATTTTAGAAGTCGTCTGGTCCCCAATGTCTTTTTTAGTATCGTAAATGAGTAGTATAACCGCGCTCAACAACAACAGCACCTGAAATATGACATTGCCAATGCCAAAATCCAGCGGTGCGGATTTACCGAACAACAATATGTACACCATACTCAGTGCAAGCGCTATGTAACTGCGCACGCTTTTTATTTTGCCGCCTGTGAAAAAGATAAAAAAGAACAGCAGTATCAATATGTTGATGGTGGATATGTCAAAAATCGGAGCAGATTGTGCAAATGCATTTTCAAATCCCAGTCGTAAAAACGCCTGTCTCAGCTCGTTGCCAAATGTCAAAAAAAACGTCAGCAACATCAGTGCTACCGCTTGTACGGCAAACCCCGATTTTTTGCTGTCGCGTTGGACTTTTACTATGTAGCTTATCAGCAGAAATATAATAAACACTGAAATTCCGATGGCGGCCTGCTCGATAAGACTTACCGCCGATGTGCCCAGAACATCAATAAGTGCCAGCAGACCCAATGTCAACACCACACCGGGTAAAGCGGTAAAAAGTGCCGCCAAAAACATGCCGGTTTTTCCGGCCATGTCGTAACCGATAAGTGCGCCGAGTTTTGAGGGCAGTGCCCCGGGGGTGATGTTGCTTATAACGGAATAGTCGGTGTAGACATCGGTGTCGATGTAGTTGTTGTTCTCGCACACCTCCTTTTCCATGACGGGTATAAACGCACTGCCGCCTCCAAAACCGATAAGCCCGATTTTTAAAAAGGACTTGGTTATATTGAGCAGTGCGGTGGCTTTGCCGCTTTTGTTGTTGTCAGAGTGCTTGTCGTTGCCGCTGTGTTGTTGCATCTGTGTTGCTCTCCTGAATAAAACGTGCTATTTACTTGCTCTGTCAATTAACTCCGCAACCGTGGCAAGTGACTGCTCAAAGTTCATGTCGGTGGTGTCTAGTAACACCGAATCCGGCGCGGCTTTTAGCGGTGCTGTGGCACGCTCGCTGTCCTGCCTGTCACGCTCGATTATGTCGGCGTGGACGCTGTCAAAGTCCGCCTGTACACCCTTTTGTGCAAGCTGTAACACCCGCCTTTTGGCACGCTCTGCGCTGTCAGCGGTCAAAAATATTTTGACATCTGCTTGTGGAAGTATAACCGTGCCGATGTCTCGACCGTCCATTATAACGTCATTTTTACGCGCAATGTCACGTTGCAGCTTCAGCAAAAACTCCCTTACCGGCGGGTGAGCCGACACATCAGAGGCCGCCATAGACACCGGCTCCGAACGCAAAAGCGCTGTCACGTCCTCATTGTTCAGCATGACGCGCTGTTCTCCGTCGACGTAGCACAGCTCTATTGAGATGTTTGGCAACAATGCAGCAACCGCCGCGCCGTCCTTTGTATTGACCTCGTTTTGGAGGGCATAGTTGCCGATAGCACGATAAAGTGCGCCCGTGTCGACATAGATAAAGCCTTTACTTGCGGCAACTGTCTTGGCAATGGTACTCTTGCCCGCACCGCCCGGACCGTCAATTGCTATTTGCATAAATTTTCCTCCGTTTCATTATAGTTGTTTTTCTTTTAGACCCTTCCTCCCCACCTACGGCGAGGAACTATTATTTTTATGGAAATAGGAATACTTTCCTGATTTGGTGTTTAGTCGTGGAGCAATATATACTCCTGTGGATATTTGGGGTTAAATTTTCTTTTTATCTTTCGCCCGTCGCAGACATACTTCGTTACCGCTCCGGCACCTGCTGACAGCACAGTGTGGAGTTCGTCCATCATATATACGTTGTAAAGGCACTCTTTTCCGTGCTTTGCGTAACCAACATTCTCAAGATTTTCCGCCGTCTTTTTTTGGCGGTAAATATAGTACGGCTCATAATTAGTCATGAGTTTGTCACGCACTGCCGCCATCTGTGCTATCTCACCATATGGCAATAGCTGTTTTGATAAAAAAGAACCACTCTTTTTGGTAAAACTGTGCACCGTTATACTGTCCGGCGCAAGGTCGAGCGTCGCTCGCAGTGACCGCTCAAAACCGGCAGCAGTATCGCCCGGCAGACCGGCAATCAAATCCATGTTAATGTTATCATGCCCTTGTGCGCGTGCTTGTTCGTAACAGCGGACCGTGTCGGCGGCAGAATGTGCCCTACCGATGCCCTGCAGAATATTGTCGTCAAACGTCTGCGGATTGACCGAAATTCTGTCAACACCCGCCTGTTTTAGTATACGCAATTTCTCGACATTTGTACAGTCAGGGCGACCGGCTTCCACCGTAAACTCCTGCAACGGTTTAAAGTTGTCGTTGACGCACTGTAAAAGGTCATAAAGTTGTTGCTCACTTATAGCGGTAGGAGTGCCACCGCCTATGTAAATTGTCAACAGTTTGAGTTTTTGAAAAATTGCCTGCGCCGCTATTTCCTCAAGTTCGCGGTGAAGATATTGCAGATAAACCGCCTTTTCCGTCTCGTTTTCACCTGACATGGATATAAAACTGCAATATCTACATCGACTGCGGCAGTACGGTATCGAAATATACAGGCTGTAAAATCCCTCTCGACGCTCTATCTGCATACGCTGTTGCGTATCATAGCAGGATTTTAATATCGCAAGTTTATCGTCATCGACGTCATAGCTTTGCACCATGTCGGTGGCGGTCTGCTGTGCATCCATGCCGCTCTCGCGCCTTTTTCGGTACAGCCACAGCGGTCGCACACCACATAGCAATCCCCAAGGTGGCTTTACACCGGTATGTGTTACAAAAAAGTCGTACAAAAAGCGTTCAGTATCCTCTGCTCGGGTGTAAGCGATGTGCATAACTTCGCCTTTGTTATAGCATACAAACTTGCGCCGTTTACCCTCCCTGAAATAGACAAAATCCCCTCGGCGGTTTTTGTCCGCCGTGAGGGTTATGTCCGGGAAAAATATCCTTATTATGTTTTCTGCCGCGTATTTTTTGTCGCGGTCATGTAAAAAAAGTTGCATTAACGCCCTTTTAGTGCCTGTTGTATATATTGATTGTACTGTTTTTCATCCCCCATTATCGAAAAGCGCTCGTGGCCGGGATAAACCGTCACGTCGTCCGGTATTTCATCGTGCAACCTCTTCAGGCTGTCCAACATGAGGGTGAAATCCCCACCCGGCAGATCACAGCGGCCGCACTCGCGGTAAAACAGCGTGTCGCCGGTGAAAATCCTCTTATTTGCCTCGTCATAAAAGCAACAGCTTCCCGGAGTGTGCCCCGGTGTCTGTATCGCCCTAAATATCAACTCGTCCGACACAAGCAGTTGACCGTCGATAATGAAACCGGTGGGTGTCAGTCCAAAGTGCTCGGCATCCTCTTTGGTCATGCCAAGCTTTGCGCCGCGCGCCATAAGCTCTTTGACGGCACCGATGTGGTCGTGATGTCCATGCGTCAATGTAAGCAACATGTTTTCACAATCGGCAAGCGCCATGTATTCGCTCGCATCGCACGCCGGATCAATTATAACCGTCGCCGTCTCGGTCTGAAACACAAAGCTGTTGGTCGCATAGGGGTTATTCGCAATTAAATGAGTAAAAGTCATAATAGCACCTACTTACTTATGTGCTTGCTCGCAGTAGCTACAGCGATAAATACGCTTTTCTTTGTCGGTCAACACGAAAACCTGTGTAATCTCCGGCTCGGTAGTGGTTATACAACGCGGATTTTTACAGGATATAACGTCGCTGACCGTCTGTGGCAATCCGGGGTGAATCTTCTCCACAGTGCTGCCGTTGCGGATAATAGATATGGTAATATTTTCATCAAAAAAGCCTAGCAGGTCAAGACTTTTGTCGATGTCACCGTCTATCTTAATCATGTCCTTGACACCGAGCTTTTTACTCTTGACATTTTTTATAATAGCCACGGTATTTTTCAGGCGGTTAAGTTGCAGATAATTGTACATCTCCATGCTTTTACCCGCCTTGATATGGTCTATAACAACACCGTTTACAATACTGTCTATCTGCATACGCCCTCCGGTAACTCAATGTCAAGCAGTTTTAGTATAAGTGCCATGCGGATATATTTGCCGTAAAGCACCTGTTCAAAGTATTTTGCGCGAGGATCGCTATCCACCTCCGTCGCGATTTCATTGACGCGTGGTAGTGGATGCATGATATACATGTCTTGCCTTGCGAGCGCCATCTTGTCCGCAGTTAAAATGTAGCTGTCCTTTAAGCGCAGATACTCCTCCTCATTAAAAAAGCGTTCGCGCTGGATACGGGTCATGTAAAGTATATCCAGCTCCCCGATGCAATGCTCAAGGCAGGTGTACTGCTCATACGTATGTCCATGCTCGACGATGTCGTTTTTTACATAGCGCGGCACTTTCAGTTCCACGGGGGAACACAGCACAAACTTAATGTTTTTGTAGTTGACAAGCGCACGTATAAGCGAGTGTACCGTACGGCCGAATTTGAGGTCTCCGCACAGTCCTATCGTCAGGTTATCAAGTCTGCCCTTTAACTTGCTTATCGTCAAAAAGTCCGTCAGCGTCTGTGTCGGATGCTGATGACCGCCGTCGCCGGCATTTATTATCGGTACACTTGACACGTGCGAAGCGACAAGTGCCGAACCCTCTTTTGGGTGTCGCATCGCAATTATATCAGCATAACAGCTGACCGTTTTTATCGTGTCGGACAACGATTCTCCCATAATCGCAGAGGAACTGTCCGCCGAGGAAAACCCGAGCACGCCGCCACCTAGTTCCATCATTGCCGCCTCAAAGGACAGCCGTGTGCGCGTCGAGGACTCAAAAAACAGCGTGGCTATCTTTTTGTTTTTGCAAAGCTCGTTGTAGAGGTGCGGACGCTCAATTATATCCTCAGCAACCTTGATAAGCTTTTCTATCTCCTGTGTGCTGAGGTCGCCGGGGTCGGTCAGGTGTCGCATTTAGCCACCTGCCTTTCCTATCCAGCTCTCGTCGGAGGGGTTGTCACGGAAGCTGAGCAGTGCCGGTATATCGGATTTTTGTATATATCCGCTTTGCGCCGCAACCTCAATCAGTGCATCAAAGTCACAAAGCGAAACATTTTGCACATTTGCTTCCGCCAGCCGGTCAAGCCCTTTTTTCATGCCGTAGGTGAATATCGACACTATGCCAAGCACCTCACAGCCTGCCTCTCGCAACGACTCCACGACCTGAATTACACTGCCGCCGGTGCTGATTAAGTCCTCAACAACGACAACCTTATCGCCTTTATTCGCACGTCCCTCTATGTTATTTTGGCGCCCGTGGTCTTTAGAACCACTGCGAACATAACCCATCGGCATATCCAATATGTGCGCCGCTATCGCCGCGTGCGCTATACCTGCCGTCGATGTTCCGAATAGAGCTTGCGCCGTAGGGAAATGCTCCTTAACCGTGTCGGCTATCCCCTGCTCTATCGACGTGCGCACGTCCGGATAGGCAAGGGTTAGGCGATTGTCACAATAGATAGGACTTTTTATGCCGCTCGCCCACGTAAATGGGTCTTGCGGACGCAAAAACACCGCCTGAATTTTTAATAAATTGTTTGCAATAACATCTTTCATATTTTACCTCGTAAACTGTTGTACACATGCTCCGTAAGCTTCTGCCACATCGGCTGCCGCCGTTATCGGTCGACCCACGACGATGTAATCACACCCCATGTCCTTCGCCTTTTCAGGTGTGGTTATCCTGACTTGATCCCCAACGTCCCCACCGGCAAACCTTATGCCGGGTGTTACCGTAATAAACTCGCCGCCACATGCATTTTTTACCGACATCGCTTCCAAAGGCGAGCACACAATGCCGGCAAGACCTGCTGTCTTTGAGTTTTGTGCGTAGTGCATTACAACCTGCTCCATACTGCCGTTTATCAGCAGATCTTTGTGCATACGCTCCTCACTGGTGCTTGTAAGCTGTGTCACCGCGATGACCTGCGGCGGGTTCGCTGCCGTTTGAGTTCCCTCGAGCGCTGCTTTCATCATATCTATTGTGCCGCTTGCGTGCACATTGACTATGTCCGCGCCAAGTCCTGCAACCACCTTCATAGCAGACTTAACGGTGTTGGGTATGTCGTGCAGTTTTAAATCTAAAAACACACGGTGGCCTTTTGCTTTAAGCGCCCTCACCATGTCGGGACCCGTTTTGTAATAAAGTTCCATGCCAACCTTCAAAAACAACTGCTCCTGCGGAAGTTTATCCAAAAACTCCCATACAAGCTGCTCCGATGCAAAATCGCAAGCTACAATGACCTCTCTCTTCATGCGTGTGCCCTCCCTACTATGTCGTTTATATCCTTTACACCGATGTCGGCAAGCCTTGTCGGTAACTCCTGTGCTATGCGTGCAAAAACGCCCGGATCGCGTAAAAAAGCCGAGCCTATCTGCACGGCGCGCGCGCCTGCCGACATCATCTCGATAACCTTAAGTGCGCTGTCCACGCCGCCGATGCCGATGACCGGTATATCCACTGCGCCCGCAACCTCATACACCATGCGAAGTGCCACAGGGAACACGCACGGACCGGAAAGACCGCCCTTGACATTTGCAAGTATCGGTTTGCCGGTGCGCGCGTCAAGGCGCATACCCAGTAGCGTGTTTATAAGCGATAATCCGTCTGCACCTGCCGCCTCGCACGCCTTGGCAACGCTGACGATGTCTGCGGTGTTGGGCGACAATTTGACAAACACCGGCTTTTTGCTGACGGCTTTGACCGCCTTTGTGACCTGTGCCGCCGCTTCGGGGTTGTTGCCAAAAGCAAGACCGCCACCGTGGACGTTGGGGCAACTTATGTTGACCTCCAGTATGCCGACATTCGGTGCGTCATTAAAACGCTCGGCAAGGGTAACAAATTCCTCTACGGCAAAACCGCTCATGTTCGCTAGCACAGGGCGGTCGTACACCTGCGAAAGGCGCGGTAACTCCTGTGCAATCACGCTGTCGATGCCGGGGTTTTGCAGTCCGACGCTGTTGAGCAGACCACTATCACACTCTGCAATGCGTGGTGTCTCGTTACCGAAACGCGGCGTTACCGTCGTGCCTTTTACCGAGCAACAGCCCATACTTTTTAGCTGATCTGTATAATCATAGCCGTACCCAAAAACACCGGAGGCCGCTATTAGCGGATTGTCCAGTGTCATATTGCACAGCTGCACCGATAAATTCAAACAACCCTCCTCTTAAAACTTAATTTCTCCCTTATAAAAGACAGGACCCTCTTTGCATATCCTCGCACTGCCGCCGTCACCCTTGTGACAACTGCAACCCATGCAAGCGCCAAAACCGCAGCCCATGCGCTCTTCAAGCGAAACCTGACCGTCAATGTCAAGTGCGCAAAGAGCACGCAACATCGGCATCGGGCCGCAGGCGTAAAAATAATCTCCGTTCAGCTTGCCCATCACATCCGTCACAACGCCCTTTGTGCCGTAACTGCCGTCCATCGTTGTGACATGTACCTCATTACAGTGCTGTGCAAGCTCATGCTGCAAAAACACATCGCTTTTTGTGTTAAAGCCCAGTACTGCTACCGGCGACATGCCCTGCTGTTTTAATAGGCGCCCCGTCATTAAAAGTGGTGGAACACCGACACCGCCCCCTATCAAAAGAGGCGATGTGTTTTGTTTTATTGAAAAACCGTTTCCGAGTGGCAACAGTACCTGCACCGAACCGCTTTGACAAGCCGAAAGTTCGCGTGTCCCCTCACCCATAACTTTATATATAAGGGTCAGCGTGTCGTGTGTCGCCTCGCACACCGAAATAGGGCGGCGAAGATAGTAGCCCGGTATCGTGAGCATAACAAACTGTCCGGGCGCAATGTCAGGTAGCCTGCCACCGAGCTTAAGCCGGTAGACATGCTTTGCTATAGCGGTGTTTTCGATAATGTTAAGTGAAATATCAATCATTTATAACCTGTCTTATATCGCTGAACGAGTGTAAAGGATCTTGCCGTAAACCTGCATACCCTCGAACGGAGTTGCACGACCTTTTGAGACAAATCGCTCGGAGTCGATGGCATAGCTCGCCTCGGTGTCGACGACACAAAAGTCTGCAAGACCGCCGTTGGAAAGACCTGCGGCAAGGCCGAAGATCTCGCGTGGACGGATAGCCATCAGCTTGACAAGCCGCTCAAAGGACAACACCCCTGTTTTGACAAAATGCGTGTACATTATTGGGAACGCTGTCTCTAAACCGACAATACCGAAGGCGCTTCCGAGCAAACCCTTGTCCTTTTCCTGTACGGTATGGGGTGCATGGTCGGAGGCTATCATATCTATTGTACCGTCTAATACTCCAAAAATCAACTCTTCTTTGTCAATTTCTGAGCGTAAAGGCGGATTCATTTTAAATCTACCCTCATCTTTTAGGTTTTTGTCGGTTAAAACGAGGTAATGCGGAGCGGTCTCCGCCGTTATGTTTACGCCGGCGGATTTTGCGCCGCGAATAAGTTTGACACTGGATGCGCAGGACACGTGACACACATGATAATGCACACCTGTTTTAGCAGCAAGCGCAATGTCGCGCTCTATCATGGCGTATTCACTTTTTGAGGAGATTGGCGGTAACTTGTGCTCTTTGGCAAAGTCACCCTCGTGAATAACGCCACCTTTTACAAGGCGTTCCACCTCACAATGAGCGGCAATGGGGCGGTTGACGGCAACCGCAGCGCGCATCGCCTTTTCCATCATTCTGGCGTCCTGAACACCCTTGCCATCGTCAGTAAACGCAAAGCAGTACGGCGCAAGCGCTTGAAAATCCACAAGATCCTCACCCTTTTGTTCCTTTGTAATGGACGCATAGGGAAGAACTTTGCATACAGCGTCGTCATTTATAATGGCGAGCTGTTTTTTGATGTGTTCTATGGAATCCGGCACCGGCGAAAGGTTGGGCATAGAACACACAAATGTATATCCACCTGCAA
>CAYJFU010000042.1:13871-19108 GCA_964369445.1 uncultured Oscillospiraceae bacterium
CCCGTGGCTATCGTCTCCTTTTGCTCAAACCCTGGCTCGCGCAGGTGAACATGCACGTCGGCAAAGCCCGGTAAAATATGTTTACCGCTGCAATCCACAACGTTTTCACCTTCGCACACGTCGCTATAGTATATTCTGTTTCCGCTGAGTCGTAAGTTTTGACGCCGGAAGGCGCCATCGGCAAAGACAGTCCCATTGATAAAAAAAACGTCATCGGCCGGGCCGTGACGTCTGCAAAAACTGTCGATGTCAGAAAAACTACAACACCCAGCATTACCGAGTCCGCTGTTTCCCACTGCAATCCTCCGTGTTTCAACTTTGTGATATAAATTGGCTTTGTAATGTAATTATATATTATAGAGTACAATAAGTCAATAGTTTACGGCTACCGCAAATGACGTGAAACACGCAAATATGGCAGTGGTTTTTGTCAGCAATATATTTTCAGCGTGAACATATTGTTGACAACTACTCATTCGGTTTATGTAGGTTATAAATCTATAACATAGCCGACTTTCCAAATTGCACACTTTACAAAACAGCGTAAAATGTGATATAATATAATCATGAAATTGCTTTTATCATTCATACTTATTTTTTGCCTTGTAACATTTACAGGGTGTGACGCTTTGCTATCCGGCAGTAATATCGAGGAACTACTTATTGCACCACAGCCGACACTGCTACAACGCGAGGTGCTTGCGGCTGTCAACACACATACCGGCAGACAAACGGTGCTTGCCACACCGCGCAGTGGAGACTATGACGGCGCCCTTGTCATCGATGACGGCAGTTTTTCCGGCGAGGAGGCAATTATCGCCTTTTACAGCACCTCTAACACCGCTACCGACATCAGTGCGGCGCTTTTACATTTGAGCGAAAACTCCTTTACCGTATCCTCCTCGATACAGGGACTTGGCAACGGCGTTGAGACAGCTGACTTTGTAGATTTAGACACAAGCGGCAACCCTTTTTTACTGGTCAGCTATACGGGCAGCACGCCCGGCGAGACGTTTTTGGTCGCATACAACTACAATAACAACTCATTAGAACCTTACTTTGCACAGGGTTATCAACATTTTTTAACAGCCGACGTAAACGGCACCGGAATACCGGAACTGATATTCACACTTGTCCCCACTGACACCGAGGGGCTTCGCATACGCATTATTTCTTTTGAAAGCGGTGCACCTGTCGAGCTTTATGTAGGCACGCCCAACACCTCTATGACACAGGTACACAACATTGTCGCCTCACAAAGCTCTACCGGCAATCTTATTGCTGTGGACGGTGTCAATGCTGAGGGAACTGTGCTGAGTGATTTATTCATTTATGAGGAGGGCACCCTCACAAGTGCGATAAGTCCGGCTTCATCACAACTTTTACAGCGCAGCGGCACATTGCTTGTTTCAACAGACATTGACAATGACGGCGTTGTCGAGCAACCTGGCATCCTGCCGCCGCTCAGCGGTATGTACAGCGATGACTACACACTGGTCGGCTACTATGATATGAAAACCGATGCCACCCACCCAAAGTATGTCGGCATCGTTGACACAAAGCAGGCATTTATGATTTTATTGCCACCACACTGGCAGACAAGCGCAAGATTTTCGGTACGTGATGAGGGTTATACCGTCGTCGATATAAATACAAATGAAAATCTGCTTGCCATCGACCTTTTACATTTAGATGAGCCTTTTGAACAGCTTCATGTTGGCGGTGCGACGCAATCAACGCTGTTGCTGGGCACCAAGCGCGTTTATCTTACCACCTTCGGCAACCTCAGCGACTATAACAATTCGTTTTTAAGGCAAGGTATTTTAACTTTGTTTTAAAGTGAGCAGACAAAAGGATTTTTTAATTAATAACGTCGAGGTTTTAACAAAGAGGTATTTATGAAAAAAATATTGGTCGTGGAGGACGAAACCTCCATTCGCGAGATGCTGTCACTCAACCTGTCACTTGCAGGCTATGATGTAACGGAGGCAGGCTCAGCGGAGGAGGCCCTCACTAAATTTGAAACTGGTATGCAGGGTTTTGACGTTGCGATACTGGATGTTATGTTGCCGGTGCAAAGCGGTTTTTCGCTGTGTGAGAATATCCGTAACGAAAACCGTACCATCGGTATTATAATACTTTCCGCAAAAACACAGGAGACGGACAAGATAAGCGGTCTTTCCAAAGGTGCGGATGACTACATAACCAAGCCGTTTTCCGTTGCGCTGTTACTGGCGCGCGTTGAGGCGCTGTGCCGTCGCGTGAGCCAAAACGCCGACACCGTCGAAAAGCAAGATGGGTTTGTGGCCGGCAGGTTTAAGCTAAACCCTACAAGTCACCTGTTGTATAAAGACGATAAACCTATCGACCTCACTCAGGTGGAGTTTGGTATCATGGAACTTTTCTTTAAAAATCCGGGGGTTGCACTGGTACGTGAGCAGATACTGAGCGGTGTTTGGGGCGAAAGTTATTTCGGCGACGTTAAGATTGTGGATGTCAACATAAGACGCCTGCGCATGAAAATAGAGGACAACCCCTCCGAACCGCAAAACATATTGACAGTTTGGGGTTATGGCTACCGGTGGAACACATAAACTATGGCAAAAAGCATAACAAGAAGATGGGTAAGGGGCAATCTGTTGCTAACGGCAATTATTCTGCTGTTGGCACAGTTGCTTTTTTCCTTTTTCACGGTGCGAAGCTATTATGACAACACAACACAGGCATTGCGATCTCGGCTGGACAATATCGCCGGACAACTTTCGGTGGCAAGCAACATGTCGCCCGACCAGCGCTCTGTCGCACTGCACAACATGGTGGAGGAGTTCACCGAAAGCGCAAAATTTGAGCTTATGCTTGTCAACCACAGCGGTGAGGTGGTGGCATACTCGGGGACGGTTGCAGGCTCTCGCGGTGATATGCCGGACATAAACGAAGCGCTCAACAGCGCGAGTGGCACCGGCAGTTTCACCGGCCTATCGGAGCAGGGCGAGCCTATCATGGCGTTGTCGGAACTTGTGCCATATTCCACCGCCGATGTTGCCGCCATCAGGATAGTTGTGTCGCTCACCCTTGTCAACGGTGCTATCATCAACGCTATCGGCGCTTCGCTCATAGTTGTTACGGCTGTGTTTTTGTTTTCACTTTTCACGGGGCTTTACTTTGTGCGCAGCATCGTCACCCCGATATCGCGCGTCGAGCACTCGGCAGCTAAAATCGCACAGGGCGATTTTAATGTGCGCATTGAAAACAACTACAACGACGAGGTTGGTCGGCTATGTGACACGATAAATCACATGGCGGTTAACCTGTCCGAGACACAGCGCCTAAAAAATGAGTTTATATCATCGGTGTCACATGAGTTGCGCACCCCATTAACCTCCATAAAAGGTTGGGTGGAGACGCTCGGTAAGTTTCACGACCTCAAGGGTGACAGTGCAAAAAAGGCACTGCGCATCATCGGAAGTGAAGCGGAGCGTTTGTCTCAGATGGTGGAAGAGCTTCTGGACTTTTCAAGGATGCAGGACAGCGGCATAAAGTTGAACAAGGATCTTATTGACCTTGTTGCTGAGCTTGCTGACGCGGTACACATCGCCGAAGGGCGCGCTGTAACGGAACAAGTGGCAATAATATTTGACGAGCCGCAAGACATCATTGCGGTTATGGCGGATAAGAACAGATTGCGTCAGGTGTTTTTAAACATTCTGGACAACGCTTTAAAGTACACCCCCGCCGGTGGTTGCGTATATGTGACCTGCGATATTAAGACCGGCTGGGTGTATGTGAACGTCCGTGACGAGGGACCGGGCATACCGGAGGAGGACCTCCCCCATATCAAAGAAAAGTTTTACAAGGCAAAAAACTCCAAGGCAGGCAATGGCATAGGTCTTGCCGTCGCCGAGGAGATTATGAACGCTCACGGTGGTACCATTACGTTGTCCAGTCCCAACGAGGGCGGCCTGACGGTGACGGTACAGATGAGGTTAAAAGGGGTGTAATCGTAAAATTCAAAGTCTTTTCGTGCAATCTATCCCCTTGCAATGAATATATATTTTATGTTATGATATTTAAATAGTGTCAGCACCATCCGGCTATTAAAAATGCAGCAAGAAACATGCAATTCAATTTTAGGAGATGATATGAAAAAATTTGTATTAATGGGAGAAGCAACCTGTGATTTTACACCTGAGCTCGTCGAGCAAACCGGTGTAAAGCTTATGCCTATGCTCTTTACAATTGACACAAAAGAGTATTACAACACACCGGAAAACACCGACATGTCACCCAAAGTTTTTTATGATACCATGCGTGCCGGTGCCATGCCGACCACCTCACTTGTAAATCGCGAAACCTATAAAGATACAGCGCGCAAATATTTAAGCGACGGCATTGATGTACTGTACACCAGTTTTTCTTCTGCACTGTCCGGCAACTTCCAAAACATCTGCAATGCTTCAGTGGAGTTGCGGGAGGAGTTTCCTCAGCGCACAATTATAGTCTGTGACACAAAAAGTGCATCGCTCGGCATGGGTCTGCTCATGTATCTTGCCGCCGAGCAACAAAAAGCCGGTAAAACAATCGAACAAGTGGCGGAATTTGTCGAACAGACAAAGTTGAAAATAAGCCACTGGTTTACGGTGGATGATCTAAACCATCTGCATCGCGGTGGGCGGCTTTCCAAAACAAGCGCCGTCATTGGCACTGTAATGGGCATAAAACCCGTACTTTGTATAAATAGTGAGGGCAAACTTCAACCTGTCGATAAAATCAGGGGGCGCAAAAACAGTCTTGACCATCTTATAAAAAAGGCAAATTCGGCTACTGACATTGAAAACTCACCACTGTGTGTCATTCACGGCGACAGTGAAGAGGACGCGAATTATGTCTGCGATGGTTTGAAAAAGCTCGGTGCAAAAAAGATATTTACAAATTATATAGGACCGTCGATTGGTGCACACGCAGGCCCCGGTACTATAGGGTTATGCTTTGTGTCTGAAGGACGCGAGGGGTAGGATTTTTGTTGTCCCCTTCTTTTGTAATAAATTCTCACAAATTTTCTTAGATAATGCCCGCTGTTATAACAGGGTTTCATGTGCTCCCCACGCTTTAGGTGGGGGGAGCACATGAGGCTAATGAAAATTCAACGGAGGCACCAATGTTGCGTTGCATGGGTTGCATGAATGAATATTCCGATAACGTTACTGTTTGTCCGAACTGCGGATATGTCCGCGGTACGC
>CAYJFU010000043.1:0-18510 GCA_964369445.1 uncultured Oscillospiraceae bacterium
CTTGTGCACCGGTGTAAAGTTCGCTGTCCCCTCTTGTCGAATGATATTTCATAACTCTCCTCTATTCAAACGCTGATTGTTGAATTTTGTATTTTATCGGCCGGTTGTCCTTTAAGATGACAAAAGCCGCATCAAATCGAATTACACACTCCGTCAGTCCTTTTTCCTGCAAGTATAACATAGCGGCTGTGCGCAATCGCTTTATTTTACCTGCCGAGATGCACTGTTCAAGCGGTACAAATGTATGTTCGGCGCGCGCTTTGACCTCTGCTATAACAACGGTGTCCCCACACTTTGCCACGATATCCAGCTCGGAAAACCGTGTACGAAAGTTAAGCTCCAGTATATCATAGCCGTCGGCGCGATAAATGTCAGCGATATACCGCTCTGCCACTCCACCTTTTTGCGATCCCGTCATCTGAGTTGTGACTGCGCGTTAAACTTTTTCAAAAAACTTTTGCGATATATCTCCGTCACGCCGTACTCGCGCAGTTTTTGGTAGTGTAGTGTGGTGCCGTAACCTTTGTGCCGGTCGTAGCCGTATTCGGGGTACTGTTCGTGCATTTCCAGCATGTAGCGGTCACGCGTCACCTTTGCCAGTATTGATGCCGCCGCTATATTTGCGCTTATGCTGTCCCCTTTTACTATCGCCTTAGCAGTTATGTCGATATCCGGCAACCTGTTGCCGTCGACAAGCACCAGTGTAGGTTTTTCGCTCAAACCCTCCACTGCATTTTTCATGCCGAGCATGGTGGCGGCAAGTATATTTATGTCGTCGATGGTATGGTTGTCTATCATAACTATGCTGTAGGCAATCGCCGTCTCGACAATGCGCTGGTACATAGCCTCTCGGCGCTGTTGTGACAGCTTTTTGCTGTCGTTGACATCTATTTCGACCGACCTGTCAAGAATGACTGCCGCACAACAAACAGGGCCACACAGCGGGCCGCGACCTGCCTCGTCCACACCACAAAGCAGTGGTGTATCCTGCAATGCATCAAAGCTGTAAAGTGGGTTTTTCAAGCGTAATCCTCCCAAATTTAGCCGCGCGAAACTCATCAAGTACCATTATCGCCACACGCTCGATGTCCACCTCTGCGCCGCGCAGTAACATGCCACGTTTGCGCCCTATCTCCTCGAGAAGTTCGTACATCGGCAGATCTGCTACCTGTTCTTCCAGTTTAAATCGCTCGCAAAGTGCACCCTTGTGTGAGCCGGCAAGCTCCTGCAACAGGTGTGCGGCAAGCTCCTCCCTGCCCAGTATATCATCGTTTATCGAGCCGATAAACGCGAGATTACACGCAACGGTGTTGTTTTCGAACTTTGGCCACAGTAAGCCCGGCACGTCCACAAGGTCATATCCGGCAAGGCTTATGCGTTGCAGTCCGCGCGTGACGCCGGGTTTGTCCGCTGCACGCGCCCTTTTACTGCCACACAGAACATTTATAAGAGTGGATTTGCCGACGTTCGGTATCCCACAGACCAAAAGTCCGGTTTTCATTCCGGTTATGCCTTTGGCGGCGCGGCGCGTCTCTATATCCGCCGTCAGTATCTTAACCGCCGAGATAACCTGCTTTGCCGCCGACGGTGACTTGGAGGACACAGCAATCGCCATGCCGGACTTGTTTAGATGTTTAAGCCACAGCTCGGTTGTGTCTTTATCCGCAAGGTCGGCTTTGTTTAATACAAACAGCTTGGGTTTGTCGGCAAGCAGTTGTAAAAGTTGCGGGTTTGTACTGGAATACGGTATGCGAGCATCAAGCAAAATAACAGCGGCATCTATCGACGGCAATGTTGTTTTAAGCGCGCGAAAGGTACGCGTCATATGACCCGGATACCACTGAATATTTAAGTTATAGTCACTCAACTTGAAAACCACCACATCTTTCCGGCAGAAATTCCGCCTATCTCGTTGTCGGCAATCTTGCGGCGTTTTACAAATTGAACGACTATATTATCTGCCATCATAGCTATTTTTTCCTGTATATTTATACCGGATTTTCAATCATTCCGAAATTGTCAAATGGAAATATAATAAATTCCGCCTCGCCGAGTATACTGCGCTTATCTATGATACCCACCATGCTATCACGGCTGTCCACCGAGTCGTTGCGATTGTCACCCATAACAAACACCTGATTTTCACCAAGTGTCAGGGGTAACACTGTGTCACCGCTTCGGTATGTCGGTTCGGCAATGTAGCTCTCGCTCAGCAGTTGGTCGTTGAGATACACCTCTCCGGTCTCAAAGTTGATGTCAATGGTGTCGCCCGCTACACCGATAACGCGCTTAACCAGTGGTTCACCGTAGTGAGAGTGTGCATCTATCACCACCACATCGCCGTATTCCGGCTCATAAAACGCCGAGCGGACAATAAGTCTGTCACCCTCGCTGAGCGTCGGGTTCATGGATATGCCTTGCACCGTAGCAGGGCGCGCCACAAACAAAAACAGTAGCACTATAGCCGCCGCGCAAAACACAAGGGTGTCAAACCATTCAAAAAATTCAAGCTGACCTTTTGTGGCCTTTATCATGCAAAACCTCAAAAAACACGCCCACATCGCCACTTGCCGCTACTTCTGCGTGCTATAGGCGTGTGGGCGTAATTACTGCTTGGGTGTGTCTCAAAAATCAGATTTGCAAAAACCGTTTTGCAAGGCCTTTGTTTTCAGGCACACTTTACCTTCCCAGACTATTTCGTTGCGCGATGCCTTATCTGCTCTTTGACCTTCGCGGACTTACCGGTGCGGCTACGCAGATAGAACAGCTTCGCACGGCGAACTTTACCGTGGCGGACAACCGTTACACTCTCGATAAACGGGGAGTGGATTGGGAAAACACGCTCAACACCAACGCCGTAAGATGTACGACGAACGGTGAATGTCTCACCTATTCCACCATGCTTCTTAGCGATGACGGTACCCTCGAACATCTGAATACGCTCGCGGTCACCCTCTTTAATTCTAACATTAACCTTGACGGTGTCACCCACACGAAAAACGGGTAATTCCGCCTTTTGGGAACTCTGGGAAATAATGCTTAATGCGTCCATACTTTTTTAACCTCCGTAAGACAATTTGGGCATTCGTTAATCATAGCATAATAGGTCTGTTGAAACGCAAAGAGTTTGCAACACGCCCATAATATGAACAGAGGACTGCCGATATAATGGTTCGTCCATCACAAAGCTTTTTACAAAGCTGCAAACGGTACTTTGGTATCATAACACAAATTCGGGTAAAATGCAAGTGTTTTTTTTAAGTTGGTGTGGATTTGGTGTGCATTTTTACTTTCATTATTTATTAAATCCACCGCCGACGTTGAAGTTAATACTCCTAACACATCTAATCCCTGTGGGAACTTACACTGTGTACACCCCAGTAAGCGGCGAAATTGCAGGGCTATGAGGTGGGGTGTATACAAAACTGAAAGGCGATAGGGCTTTCGTGGCAATGATCACATAGCCATCCCCTACCTCAACAGGGTTTAGTATCTCAACGCTCACCGTGCCGTCAGCGGCAGTCAGCTCATGGACTATCTTAACGGTGCCGCCCGCTTGAACACCGGGAATATCGACGCGGATTCTTGTTTCGGCACTTGGCTGCACCTCAATTCCCTCGGCATCCACCAACTTTATGTCCACCATAAATAGTGTGCTACCGCTCACGTTATTATCCGACGTGTATTTTGTCATCGCGGTCATCTTCTCGGCGGTGAGCGGTGTCAGGACAACGGTGGACCCGCTCGGGAGGGTGGAAAGGGCGTTGTTCGCACCCGGAAAACTCAAAAATATATCGGTGCCGGTGTAATCGTCATTTCCGATCAACTGTGGCAAAAAGCCGTATATCGGGGATACGGTCGGTGTCTCACTGAACGCCGCCATGCTACCTTTAAAGGATAGTTTACCGCCGTCTAAAAACACTTTGCCGTTCACAGCGTTGCTCTCTACAGTGCCGCTTGTCGCGGTGAAGCTGCCCTCTGTTTTTATGGTTAACGGCGACACGGTTCGTATCGCGTCGCTGTTTTTTTGACCGGCGTTTGTGTTTGTGATGCTGTTGTTGCCGTGCATAACAAGGGTGACGTTATCTTCGGTGATGTCCACCACCGCGCCACCCGGGTTGTCAGCGGAAATGTTCGCATTTGTGAAGGTCAAGGTCTCGGTGACGTTGTCGTATTTCACGGTGCCGTCACCAAGTACATCATGTGCGTTACCCGGTGTTACCCTCACGCCTGCGACATAGATTTTATAGCCGGAGGACACCTTGATATAACCGTTTTGGGTGAAAGTATCCATTGTCGGTGCACTCACTGCGCTTGCACTATCGGCATTTGCACCTGCAACAACCTCGTGCACAACACCGCTTGTCTCATCAAACTGGGGTGGGGGGTTATTATCAAGAGTAAACGCAAATGCGCTGCCGCCGCTTTCGGTAGCGGTGGAGCTGACAGTGCCACCCACGACACCGAGAACACCCCTGAGTACTATGCCGATATTTTTATCGACGGAGACAAACTCTCCACCTGTAATTTGCATATTGTCAGCTGACAAACCACCGTCTACATAAACATTGCCGCCGGATACGTTAAAATTGCTAGCTAAACAAGTGATAGCTTTGGAAGTACCGCTCGAATCGCCTGGTGCCGACACTTTAAGCGTTCCACCCGATATGTTATGTATGCCACCGTATCCAAGTTCTCCCAGTGATAACCCGATTCGTCCTTGCGACACAGCTTCGACAAAACCACCTTGCATGGTAAACTCTTTACCAACCGATATACCGACAGTGTGACCATGCGCCTTGACGTTGCCGCCGGTGATGACTAGATCCTTATTGGAATATATAGCAGTACTTCCTGATTCACTACCCGTCGTGGCAATGATGTTTCCGCTTTTTATTGTAAGATTTCCCATTGTAGTCAGTGGGGCATGTGTGGCTTTAACCTCAAGCTGCCCATCCCCCTCGATGGTAATACTACCTTCTGAAGTTATCCCGTGACCTATGTCAATAATGCTGGGGTCACTATCTTCAACATAGTTGTTAACGACACTATTACTACCAAGGAGGTGAAGGGTCAGCTCGTCAATAGCACTGTAAAAAAATGTTTTGTTCAGATTAGGTGTCACGTTACCCGGTTCGCCGAGTAGTGTAGCCACGTTTCCGACGATATTAGCATTGTTTAGCGTGAGCACCGAGCCACTCAACAGGACGTTGTAGTTTTCTGCAGACGCACCGTCGGTCGTCAGCACGCTTTTGGACGGATCGGTATTATTCACAAGATAATAGACCCCATCTGCAAGCACCGTTTCGGCAACGCTCACCGTGCCCTGTGTCGCAAAAGCTTGAACCGTAAAGACTGCAAAAAGTGTTGCAAAGATAATTGCTGTTAATAGTTTTTTCATTTAATAATCTCCGACAAATTATGTATGTAAGAATACAGGAAAACAGAGTGTTTGTCATTAAATTTAGAAATACGGGTGTGAACAATAGCGTTTATTTTGCTTTCTGTGTCCACACTCGGTGAAAATAAAAGCAAACTCAAGTTGGTGACATTGGTCAGCTATCGGCTCAAAGCACTTAAGCCAAATACCACTGCAGCGCTTTGACAATATACTCGCGCCAAAAGACCCAGTCGTGCACACCGGCACTCTCGACGTATGTATGTGGATATCCTTTTTCCTTTAAAAACGCAATAAAATCACGGTTGTGCTCTATCAAGAAATCCTCGGTACCACATGAAATGTATGTGGCAGGCGGTGTTCTACCCTCTTTGAGCAGTTTTTCCACCTCCGCTTTGTAGTCGCAAGCACTTCCCAAAAGCTCACCCGGATTACCAAAGGTGTCAAGGCAGTACTCGTAGGAGAAGAGTGAATCCTTGTTTTCCGGTGTCGGGTGAGACATCATGTCGATGATGTAAGCCGACGAAAACGCAAAAATCGCACCGAAAACCTCGGAGTATTTAAGTCCGTTGAGTGTCGCGCCGTAACCGCCCATCGACAGTCCGCCCAGTATCGTGTCCTCTCGCCTGTCTGACAGCGGAAACACACTGCGTGTAAAGGCGACAATCTCCTCGCCTATCAGTTTGCTAAACAGCGTAAACCGCTTTGCGTGGTCGAGATAAAAGCTGTTCTCGCCGGAGGGCAACACGATAGCCACGTCGAACTGCTCCGACACCTCTTCCACATTTCCGTGATGCAACCAACTGTTGTTGTTGCCGTAGATGCCGTGCAAAAGGTATACCGTTTTGTATGTTTTTGCGTCGTTATACTTCCCTCTGTTTTGCGCGGAGTCTGCCGGCAGGCAAACCGTTATCGGTATGCGACGGCCCAAGCACTCGGAAAAAAACTCTGTCTGAAAAACTGCCATAATTGCACCTCTTTTATTTTGTTGCTGATTTGTTAAGTTAGCAAAATCTTTATCGTCTCTTTTGTTTTATAGGCAACTAATTAAAAAACTCTACAGATTGTCGAGCAGAAATTTTGGTTATCAAGGAGGAATGTTGTATGTATTCCGATTTACGCAGGTGGATATAAGCAATTTTTATACCGGCAAGATGTGTTGTTTTTTTAGTTAACTGACTATTATTATAACTTCTAATAAATTAGGTGTCAATACATAGTGTTAAAACCCTTTAATCTCTCTGCGTGCGTGCAAAAACACATCTGGGAAATCCGTGATGAGACCGTTTATATTCATATCCAGCAGTCGCTTCATATCCTGCTCGTCGTTGACCGTCCACGTGTTTATGCCGATGCCGCTTTGCTCCAACTCTTGATAGTATTCCGCTGTTGTATCTGCCAATACGCTATTGTAAATTGGGTGGATAAAGTCCGCGCCGTGCCGCTTGCAGTAAGCGCCCATCTCAAAACCCCATTGCGACGTTAAAAATGCACACTTCACATCCGCCGCCAGTTGTTTAAAGCGTTTTACCGAATAGTGGTTAAAAGAGGATATAATAACATTATCGCGCATTGAGTATCGGTCGATAAGCTGCAAAACCGCCGTTTCGATGCCCGGGTACTCGTTGACATTTGTTTTAAGTTCGATGTTAGTCAGCACCGAAGTATAAGGTTTCACAAGCACAAAGTACTCTTCCAATGTGGGTAACGGAACAAAGCCGTGCTCCTTAAACACATAACATGCGTTTAGCTTATTTAACTGCTCGGCGGTGTAATCACACACAAATCCAGTGCCGTTTGTTGTACGTTCAAGGCGCTCATCGTGTATAATAACAGGTATGCCGTCCTTTGACAGGTGCACGTCCAGTTCTATGCCCTCGGCGCTTGCGCTAAGGGCCTTTTCAAACGCAAGTATAGTGTTTTCGGGATAGCGCCCGCTGTAACCGCGGTGCGCAAAACAACGTAAATTCATAAATACCTTGCCTGAAATTATTGTAATCATATAACTATTTAACTTAAAAAGCCCCACAAGATTGCCGAGCAAAAAATTCGCCTATCGGGCAGAGGATTGAGCAAGGCTTTGTACATTGCGATTGACGACAACAAAGTTAGGGGGAATTTCTACCGGGATAATGTGGTGATTTTTAAGTTGAATAACTATAATATACCACTCGAAAATTCATAAGTCAAGAGTCTGTGTTTATGGAGTATGGATAATAGTTTTTTATTGAATTTCTGCATGTCCTTTCCCAGTTTATAGGTTACCGACAATGGCATTGATACGATTTTTTGTATCCATATTACTACATTTATCATATAATAATCATACATTTGCATGATAATAGATTTTTTGAGGTAGTTTTTTAAGCAGGCAACCATTTCCGTATGCACCTCCATTTTTGCTTTTCTCATAGGAGTATATATGTCACAGCAACAATCAAAAGGTAATATATTTTTTAAAAAGATAATTGCCGTTACCGTTATAATTTTGGCGGTGTTGCTTACAGGGCTTTGCGTCTACCTCGCAATACCCTTTAACATAGACGAGCAGGCGCAATTTTTGCTTTACAGCGATAATGTCACGGTAAATGATAATATAATTACCGTCTTAGCACCCGAAAGCGCTGTTGCTACCGATGCAAACACCGCAACTGACTGCACCGAGACCGCACCCTCAGTGTGCGCCCCGAGCACAGGCATAATATTTTATCCCGGATCTAAAGTGGAGGCAGCCGCATATCTTCCGCTTTTTTCGGATATAGCAAAGCAAACCGGCGCCACCTGCTTTTTGGTGGACATGCCTTTTAATCAGGCGTTTTTCGACATAGATGCCGCACAAAATATCATAGACAGCAACCCTCAAATATCCGGTTGGATAATGGCGGGTCATTCGCTCGGTGGAAGCATGGCGAGTGATTTTGCCTCAAACAACGAGCAGCTGATAGATGGGTTGATTGTACTGGGGTCTTACGTTTACGGTGATTTTCCGACCGAGCGCTCACTGACGGTGTACGGTACCTTTAATGACAGCATCGAACGTGGCATCGACTACACCGACAATATCGTCGTTATTGAGGGTGGCAACCATGCACAGTTTGGCAACTACGGTAGACAGCCCGGCGACCCCGAGGCTACCATAACATCACAGGAACAGCAACGCATTACAACCGAGGCTGTGAGAGATTTTTTGTGTTCACTGTAAACCGCACGCCTTTAAGACATAATTTTCGCCCACTTAAGTTGTTGACATTGCAAAGCTATGTGTTATAATATTGCTCATAAGGGTATACTTTATTACAAAAATATTTTACTGTTAAAATGTCAATTTATGGAGGCTAAATTTATGAAATATGCATGTATAAAAATGCAGGACGGCAAAGAGATAAAGTTAAAACTTGATGAGACAGCTGCACCTATAACGGTGGAGAATTTTGAAAAGCTCGTAACCGATGGCTACTACGACGGACTTACATTTCACAGAATAATTCCGGGTTTCATGGTTCAAGGCGGCTGTCCCGACGGTACCGGCATGGGTGGCCCGGGTCATAACATCAAGGGTGAGTTTTCCGCTAATGGCGTTCAAAACCCGATAAAGCACACACGTGGTGTCATAAGCATGGCGCGTAGCGGCAACCCGAACTCCGCCGGCAGCCAGTTTTTCATCATGCACGAAGACGCCTCTCACCTTGACGGCAGTTATGCCGCTTTTGGCTGTGTTACTTCCGGCATTGAAACAATAGATGAAATTGCCGCTGTGCAGACCGATTACAACGATAAGCCGTTAAAACCGGTAATCATTTCTTCGATAACAATGGTAAAGGAATAATTTGCGAATTCAGTGGACACTGTACCGTCGGTACGTTTTGCGCTTGTGTGTCATATTATAGCGACGTATGATTGGCAACACCCGGACAGTGTCAATTGTTTCAGCAAATTAAATTCGGAGGATTTTTCGTGAAGGCAAAACTCTCTTCACTGTTAATAATATTGTTATTGCTGCTTGTGTTTACCGCATGTGCCGCAGATGACAATGCGTCGCCGGTCGATAAGGAGACTGTCGGTACTTGGGATGCAACACCCAAAGTGCTGACCACAAAGATAGGTGACACAAATAAGGTGACCTCCGAAGTGGGCTTTATCGACGCGTCCTTTGCAAATGACGGCTACATTACAGTGGAGTATGTGGGCACAAACCCAAAAGTGCGTTTGCAAATTACAGATTCCGGCGGGGTAACTTATACCTACGCGATAACAAACAAGCAAGATGTCTTTCCGCTGACGGAGGGTGACGGCACATACAACGTCGCTCTTTATGAGAATATCAGCGATAATGAGTACGCACAAGTGCTGTCTCACGAGTTCGCGGTGTCGCTCAATAGTGAATTTTCTCCGTTTTTGTACCCAAACAAGTTTGTCAACTTCACCGAACAAAGCATTTATATCGCGCAAACACCTGAAATAATAAAAGCTGCAAACAACGACATTGAGGTTGTCAGTTTGGTATACGAATATGTTGTAAACTCCCTTGAATACGACTATGAAAAAGCGGAAACTGTGGAGCAGGAATATTTCCCCGACATCGATAGAACCTATGGCGAAAAAATGGGTATATGCTTTGACTATTCTTCCGTCATGGCGTCCATGCTCCGCAGTCAGGGCATCCCCACGCGTTTGGATGTCGGCTACACAGGCACCATTTATCACGCGTGGATTAGCGTTTATCTTTCCGATTACGGTTGGGTTAACGGTCTTATTGAGCTTAGCGGTAGCGATTGGGAGTTGCTCGACCCCACCAACGCAAGCATAACCGCCCACAGCGGTGAGTTTATGGACTTTTTCAACGTAAAGAGCAATTACGAGCTGATGTACAAGTACTGATAAAGGAGAAGTATGAAAAACAAAGCTTTAAAACCCCTTTCTTACATGGAGCTTGCCGTTTTTTGCGACGAGATAACCATGCTGTTACAGGCAGGTATTCCGTTACAGGAGGGTCTTGAAACCATTATTGAGGAGACATCCGACCCCGCAAACAAAGCTTTACTGAGCGGTATTCTTGACGACTATGAGCTAAACGGCAACCTATCGCAGGCTGTAAAGTCGTCAGGGGTTTTTCCCACTTATATGGTGGATCAAATTGAAATTGCAAGCTTTACCGGCGACCTGCAAAAGACGATGGAATCACTCTCGGTATACTACCGCCAAGAGCATACTATCTACCAAAGCCTTCGCCACGCGGTGCGATACCCCATAACAATGATGGGCATAATGATTGTCGTGCTTGGCGTGTTGCTTGTCGAGGTTCTGCCCATATTTGCACAGGTGTTTGAGCAGATGGGTATGCAGCTCAGTGGGTTTAACCTTGTATTGCTCTCAATAGGTAGTTTTATCAGCTCTAACTTTATCTTAGTGCTCGTCTTGCTCGCACTGCTTATCGCCGCCGCTGTTTATTTTTCCGTCACCGTTAAAGGCAAACGTCAGTTTTCCGCCTTTATGCGTAAGCTCCCCTTCTCATCAACACTGTACAAAAATGTGGCTATGGCAAGGTTTGTAAGCGCGTTTTCAATGCTCATCTCAAGTGGTATTGATATGGACACCAGTCTTGAAAAAGTTGAAGCTATGACCGACAACGATGAGGTGAGCGCTATGGTGCGCGAGTGCCGTGTGAAAATTCTCGACGGCACACCCACACACGAAGCGCTTAAAACTAGCGGCCTTTTAAGCGGCCTTTACTCACAAATTGCCTCTGTCGGTTTTAAAAGCGGTAAGGCAGAACAGGCAATGCAGGAGATAGCAAAGCAGTATTCCAGTAAAGTGACGGAAAATATCATGAATAAGATTTCCATCATCGAGCCGGTTATGGTCTCTCTGTTTGCACTTGTTGTAGGTGTTATACTTTTATCGGTCATGATGCCGATATTCTCGGTTATGTCAACACTCGGTTAAGGAGAGCGCATGTCACAGGCTAAAAAAGCAAATAAAAACTTATTGGGTTACATAGTGTTGGCTGTTGCAACAGCTGTCATCGTTGTGGCGTTTGTGCTTTTTGCGGATAATCTCAAAGGTCAGATGAGCGCACAGCAACTTGATACACTGGAGACAGCTATACGCAAGGTGGTTGTGCACTCCTACGCCGTCAACGGATACTATCCCCAAAGTTTTGAAGAGATTGAGGCTGAGTACGGTATTTCTTACGATAAAGAGGCATATGTCGTGCGGTATAGCAACTTCGCCTCCAACCTTTTGCCGGAAATAACAGTAATTGAAATAGGATAAACTATGAAAAGAAACAGATTATTTCTTTTAAATATGTTATCGCTTATCGGATTGTTTTGTGTGTTTTGCACCATAGCTTTCGGTGTAATTGTGCTTGGAGCGCAAATATTTAGGTCAAACAGCAGTCAGATAGAAAACCATTTCAGCGGCCCAACCGCACTCAACTACATCACCCAAAAGGCAAAGCAAAACGACACGACAAATGCTTTGTTTTTGCAGGATATCGAGGGCACGCATGCACTCGTCATTCCCTCGGCTTCCGCACAGGGATATGCCTACTTCATATACCACCACGAGGGTTTTATAAAAGAAATTTACGCAAAGGACGACATATCGCTTTCCCTTTCCGGCGGGCAACAGCTCGTTGCGGCAAAAGAGTTGACCTTTGAAGATGACAACGGTCTTTTGATGGCAACCGTTGTCACCGAGGATGGTCAGAGTTATGATGTCACCCTCCCCTCTATGGTAAAAGGAGGTGCACAATGAGACAAAACAATAGCGCCAAAAGTTTTTTATTCTTGATAGAGCTTATGATATCTGTGCTTATTTTCATTTGGGGCTGTGCCATCTGCATAGAGGTTTTTGCCTATTCAAATGTTTTAAACGACGAGAGTTTTGCGCAAAACAAAGCATTGCTGGAACTTCAATCGGTGCACAATGTACTGCAACAAAACGACATGGAGCAGACTGCCGAGATTGTGCAGGCTGTGCAGTCGTCCGTTGACGGTTTTACCGTTAATTTTGACAATGAATTTAACACCGTTGCCGAGCAGGGTCATTACTCTATGACGGTCACCCGCGTCGGTGATATCTATACCGTCAACTTTTTTGATGCAGAGCAGAATGTGTTTTTAACGCAGGATCTGATTATCTATAAAAGCAATACAGCAGGAGGTGTGTAATGCAAAACGGTACCTCGCGCTCTTTAGGACTTGGTGTCAGCAGCCTTATTGTAGTATTTGTGATGCTGATACTGTTTAGCTTCTCGACACTTTCGCTGTCGTCATCGTTAACACAACATAGCATTACCGAGCAGACAAAGACCAGTGTTACCAATTATATTAACGCATCAAATACGGCAAACGACTATATGGCTAATATAGAGGGACTTTTGCATGGCACAGCCATAACGAACGGCACTTTATCGTCGGACTTTGCCGGTCATGTAACGGACATAGGTGACATTGTTTTTGATAGCACTGCACAGACGTTAACATACTTTTGCCCTATTGATGAAACCAGCGGTATACAGGTAGTGTTGGACATAGTTATTAGCCCGAATGGCGATGATGCCCACCTTGAGCTGAATAGTTTTAGGACCGTCAATACCGCCGAGTGGACACCCAGTGAAGGTGTTGCGGTTTTCGTTGGTTAAAAATCACGTGTTACACGCATAAGACTAAAGGCAATTGCCAATGACTATTTTAAATTTACTTTGCAATAATTTTTTATTTAACAGTAATCTAAAACGAAGTGGTTTGCATAAAAACAAATTAGTCTTTAGCCGTTAACTGCAGCTACATTTTGCACTTATCTTTTGTTTAATTTTGAAGAGGATGTTGGATTATGGAAATACTGGATATACTGAGAAAATCTCTGGATGTACACGCCGCCGATGTATTTATCGTCGCCGGTAAATGTCTGTCGCACGGCACAGCAAGTGACATACAGCCGCTTAATGACATCGTGCTAAAACCCAGCGACACAATAAAGCTTATTAAAGAGATTTACATGCTTGCCGAAAACCGCAGCATGGAAAAGCTTGAAAACACAGGCGACGACGACTTTTCCTTTGCTATACCCGGTCTCTCACGCTTTAGGGTGAGTGCGTACAAACAGCGTAACAGCTATGCCGCTGTTGTGCGTGTTATTGTGTTTGAGTTGCCCGAGCCGCATCAGCTTAACATTCCGCAGGGCATACTTGATTTGACCACTATAAAAAAGGGCATGGTGTTGGTGACCGGTTCTGCCGGTAGCGGAAAATCCACAACCCTTGCATGTATGGTGGACTATACAAACAAAAATGAAAACTACCATATTATTACTATAGAGGATCCGGTGGAGTTTTTACACCGCCACAACAGTAGTATTGTAAGTCAGCGCGAAATAGGTACCGATGTCAGCTCTTACCTTATGGGGTTGCGCGCCGCACTGCGCCAAAGGCCTAATGTTATACTTCTCGGTGAGCTTCGCGACCAGGAGACCATATCCGCCGCTACCACCGCCGCCGAGACGGGACATTTGATACTTTCGACTTTACATACCATAGGGGCCGCTAACACGATAGAGAGGATTCTTGACGCGTTTCCGGCAAGTCAGCAACATCAGATATCGGTGCAAATAGCTATGGTTCTTCAGGCGGTTGTTTCACAGCAGCTTCTACCCGGAGTTGATGGCAAAATGTATCCGGCATTTGAAATAATGAAGGTCAATCCGGCCATCCGCACCCTTATTCGCGAAAACAAAATTCACCAGATTGAAAATGTTATCTTTTCTGCGCAAAGCGAGGGCATGATAACGATGGATATGAGCATTTACAGCCTTTTTTCTGCAGGAAAAATAAGTCAGAAAACCGCACTGGATTACGCATCAAATTCTCAGTGGATGACGAAAAAAATACAGTTGAGCAGTTAATTTGTGTTATCAGTCAACGTTAAAATGTTATAACTTGGGGTAGCCTCGCCGGTGTGGTGGTGGCTACCTTAAAATTTTATCCAGTCAAATCATTCGGAAAAATGCCTAATTTTTTCTACAAAAATTATAATTATTACACAAATCCACAAAATAGTTTGTTAAAAATTTATTTTGTTGAAAGTGTGAAAATGTTGTCGTATAATTAGTATATAATGACAAATAGGACATCATAATATGGAATTCGAATACCTGATCTCAATCTGCATAATACTTGTATCCACAAAAATTTTCGGTCTTATAACCGGCAAACTCAACCTGCCGCAGGTGGTTGGCGCCTTACTTGCCGGACTTCTTCTGGGTCCTGCGTTTTTAAACATATTGCACCCAAGCGAGCTTTTAACGGTTCTTGCGGAACTTGGCGTTATAGTTATAATGTTCGGTGCCGGTCTTGAAACTAATCTGAGCGATCTCAAATCTTCCGGCAAAACAAGCTTTTATATAGCGGCTCTCGGTGTTGTGTTGCCGCTTGCCTCCGGCATAGTTTTGCTCATGTTGTTTGATCCTAGCAGTAGCATACTCGAGGGAATATTCCTCGGCACCATTCTCACAGCGACCTCCGTTTCAATAACCGTTGCGACACTTAAGGAATTGGGCAAGCTGTCAACAAAGGTCGGTAACTCAATTCTCGCAGCGGCGCTCATTGACGATGTGCTCGGACTAATATGTCTTACCATCGTGACAAGTGCTTCCGGCGGTGAGCAGACAAACATTGGTCTTGTATTGCTTTTGATACTGCTTTTCTTTGTGTTTGCCATAGCTGTCGGCTTCATTTACAATCGCGTACTAAACTGGTACGACAAAAGGGTCAAAGCACGTAACCTGCACCGTTTTCCTGTTGCAGCTTTCGCACTGTGTCTTTTCATGGCATGGGCTGCTGAGGCTATATTCGGTGTGGCGGATATAATCGGTGCTTTCGCCGCCGGTCTTATCGTTGCAACCACTTCAAAACGCATCTACATCGAAACAAAAATTCATCCCCTGTCCTATCTTATGTTAACACCAATTTTCTTTGCCAACATAGGACTGAGTGTCACACTACCCGACATGGATATGTCCATTGTGATATTTACACTACTGTTGATATTTGCAGGTGTCGCGTCTAAACTTATTGGTTGTGGCGGCATGGCACGATTAACCGGTTTTAACAATCGGCAGTCGATGCAGATAGGTCTTGGTATGGTCTGTAGAGGAGAGGTGGCGCTTATTGTTGCCAATAAGGGTTTAAATCTCGGCATCCTGCCTGAGCAATATTTTGGACCAATTGTACTTATGGTGGTGTTTTGCGCAGTTGTTACCCCGGCACTGCTCAAATTAGCATTTAAGGGTGAGACCAGCTACGAAGGTCTTCAAGAGAGCGACCTTGTCGGCAACTTTGAGTTGCAAGAGCAGGTTGATATCGTCACCGACCAATTATTGACACAGGATAAAACAAATAAGAGTTAAGATATTTGCGTTACAAACAATTACCCCTACCGATAGGCGGGGGTAATTGTTTATAAAAAACATCAATTGTAAAATGCTTAAAGACAAATTTTGTGAAAAGCAATTTGCAAAATCAAAATTTTTACTTTGCAAATTAATGATAATGATTTCAGTTTTTATTTGCATTGTGTTAAAAAATACACTATAATTAATATACACCTCTCGTCCCGGAATTTTTATTTAATGAAAAAATTAAGCTATATATACACTATTGAAAAGTACTGCCAGGGCTGCAATAAATGCATTTTTAAATGTCCGACCGGCGCTAACGAGGCATTTGTCGAAGCCGATGAGGGCAAGGTTTTTATCAAAGATGGGTTTTGTATTTCCTGCGGCGAGTGTCTTTCCATCTGCGACCACGGTGCTCGTGACTTTGACGACGATACCGAGGAGTTTTTTAATAGCATAAAAAATGGTGAAAGCATTTCCGCTATAGTTGCACCTTCCGCGCGATTCAACTTCACCGATGTCAAAAAGGTTATATCATATTTAAAGAGCATTGGCGTTAAAAACGTCTACGACGTATCTTTCGGTGCGGACATATGCACATGGGCGCATGTGCGATTGCTGCAACAACAGCCGGATACAAGTATAATATCTCAGCCATGTCCTGTTGTGGTCAGCTACATTGAAAAATATCGACCCGAGCTTATCAGTCACCTTTCGCCTGTACAAAGCCCTGCGGTCTGCGTTGCCACCTACCTAAAAAAGTACGTCGGCATCACCGATAAGGTTATGTTTTTGTCACCCTGCATCGGCAAAAAGCGTGAGTGCAAAAGCACTTACACAGGTGAAACACTTGACCTCAATGTTACATTTACTAAGTTTTTAGAACATCTTGACAGCAGTGGGATCGACCTCTCAGGATACCCACAATCAGAGTTTGATAACATGAAAGGTTCGGTAGGTTTTGCATTTTCAAGGCCGGGCGGTCTCGCTGAAAATATAAAATTTCATCTTGACCAAGACATCTGGGTAAAGCAGGTTGAGGGTAATGATAATATACGTCGATATCTCGATGAATACCGCGATGACCTTAAACAGGGTCACCCCGTGCCGACCGTTGTCGATGCGCTTAACTGCGTTGACGGTTGCAATCTGGGTACCGGCACATCAAAGCGCGCAAAGCAAAATGAAATTGATTTTCACACCAACCGCAGTAAGTCAAGTGTATCAAAAACCGAATCGGAAAGGTTGATGTCACTATTTGATAAAACGCTCTCAGCCGATCATTTTGTGCGCAAGTATAAGGACAGAAGTTTTGATTACAAAAAGCGCGATGACGTTGACATGGAGAGCGCTTTTGCCTCGCTCGGTAAGTTCACAAAAGAAGAGCGCGAAATAAACTGTTTTTGTTGTGGTTACGGTAACTGTTACGACTTTGTCTATGACCTCGCAACAGGACACAATGACAAGAGCAATTGCAGACACTATCTCTTGAATAAATTTAAAAAGCTCAGCCTGTTTGACGAACTGACCGGTGCACACAACAGAAATTGTTTTAACATGACCATCGAAAGGCATCTTGCTAATCACCCCGGATTTTTGGGAATAATTTTCATCGACATCAACGGTCTTAAAGAGGCAAATGACACATATGGTCATATATACGGTGACAAACTGATAATAAAATGTGCAAACATTTGCAAAGAGGTGTTCAAAGAGGCCATTTACAGGGTCGGTGGTGATGAATTTGTCGTGGTATATGACAGTGGGGATGAGGCTAGCTTTGATGAAAAATCAAAATCGCTTGACAAATTGCTAAGCAAAGCAGAGAACCTTATTGTATCAGTTGGGTCCTCTAAAAGCTATGATAAGTCAGATGTTGCCTCTAGTATAGATCATGCCGACAAAGCTATGTATCAGGCAAAACAGGAGTATTACAAGCGCATAAATAAAGCAGAGAGGCGAAACCGCAAGTTCACCAAAATATTTGACCGTTTCTGAGGCTAATATCCCCTGCTGATGCCGTACATTGTGGCTTAATTTTTCACACACTGTTTTTGACAAGTTTTTGCAGGGCTAGGTGTAAAAACTTACATCACATAAAAGTGTAATGCTACCGAGCCTTTTTATCCAAACAGCGACACAGCGATTTACAGGGAAGTTGAAGAATATTGCGTTCTTCAACTTCCCTGTGCATATATGATATTAAATGGCTTTAACTATTGAGAATAAATGCTAGTTGTTCTGCTTTTTGTGCCAATTTTGATAAAAATATATCTACAGTCAAATTTTCATATCCTATATTAAATGCTTCTAGCGAGACAGCGCCGCTGTAGGTACTGTCTTTTATTTTAGCCATCACTGTTGCCCAGTCGACACTGCCGTCAAACGGCGGCAAGTGCATGTCCGCTGTGCCGTCATTATCGTGCAGGTGCACCGCAAAAAGGCGGCTCCCGTATGTTGCAATCAAATCGCGGCCATCCTTTGCCGCGTGGTCGTGTCCGCTGTCATAGCACAAACCTGCATGGCACGATGTTATGTTGTCGAGCACGTAATGCAGATAACTGTTGTCTTTAAGGTTTTCAAACGCAATACGCACATCCGCTTGCTCAGCCGCCTCGACAATGCGTCTAACGCGGTTAAGGCCTACTTCGCTTATTGGTAGCTCCCCACGCTCTGACAGATGCATGACAACTGTCTTTATGCCATAGAAAGCG